>NZ_SLVT01000004.1:0-321552 GCF_004345505.1 Micromonospora sp. CNZ303
ACCCCCCGGATCATCCAAACGACAGGGGCAGGAAGTCATACCGGGCCGGGCGACCGAGGAGTCCCCGGCTGGGGACGATCAAAAAGGTAACGGGGCCGGGCTGCGCGGCGGCGCGGGTTCGTGGGGTGGGTGGGGGCGGGGTTCAGAGGCCCAGGGTGGTGGCCATTTCCGTGCGGAGGGTGGCTACCTCGGCGGTGGCGCGGGCGCGGGCCGCAGCGACGTCGCCGTCCGCCACCGGCTCCACCACCTCCAGGTACGCCTTGAGCTTCGGTTCGGTGCCCGAGGGGCGGATCACCACCCGGGCGGTGCCGGTACGCAGGATCACCACGTCCGCCTCGGGGAGCAGGTCCTGCGCCTCGGTGACCGGCTGCCCGAGCAGCGTCGTCGGGGTGGCGGCCCGGAGCCGGGCCATCGCGTCGGCGATCAGCCGCAGGTCGTCCACCCGTACGGAGAGCTGGTCCGTGTGGTGCACGCCGAACTCGGCGGCCAGCTCGTCCAGCCGGTCGGTCAGGGTGCGCCCCTGCGCCTTGAGCCCGGCGGCCAGCTCCGCCACGGCCAGCGCGGCGGTGATGCCGTCCTTGTCGCGTACGTGCCCGGGGGCGACGCAGTAGCCGAGCGCCTCCTCGTAGCCGAAGACCAGCGGCTCGGTCCCGCCGCCGGCCCGGACGATCCACTTGAACCCGGTCAGCGTCTCGTCGTACGGCAGGCCCCGGGCGGCACACATCGCCCGCAGCAGGGACGACGACACGATCGTGGTGGCGTACAGGCCGGTCACGCCGCGCCGCATGAGGTGGTCGGCCAGCAGCACACCCACCTCGTCGCCGCGCAGCATCCGCCAGCCGGGCGGGTTCCCCTCCGGCTGATCCGGGCCGGCGACCGCTGCCCGCGTGCTCACCGCGGGACCGGTGTCCCGGACGGCCACCGCGCAGCGGTCCGCGTCGGGGTCGTTGGCGATGGCGATGTCCGCGCCCGTCGCCTCGGCCAGCGCGACCAGCCGGTCCACCGCCCCCGGCTCCTCCGGGTTGGGGAAGGAGACGGTCGGGAACGCCGGATCGGGCTCGGCCTGCTCGGGCACCACACCGGGCACGGGGAAGCCCGCGCGGGCGAACGCCGCGGTGAGCACCGCCGCGCCCACCCCGTGCAGCGGCGTGTACGCCACCGCCAGGTCGCGCGAACCGTCCGGGTCGATGACGGCGGCGGCCCGCTCCACGTAGGAGGCCACCAGGTCGTCACCGAGCACCTGACCGGCCGGCCCGAGAGGCACCTCGGCGAGCGGCCCGACCGACCGGATCGCGGCCTCGATGCCGGCGTCGGCCGGGGGCACGATCTGGGCGCCGTCGCCGAGCGCCCCGCCCAGTTCCGCGCCGAGGTAGACCTTGTAGCCGTTGTCCTGCGGCGGGTTGTGGCTGGCGGTCACCATCACCCCGGCGACCGCCCCGAGGTGGCGCACCGCGTACGCGAGCACGGGGGTGGGCAGCGGGCGGGGCAGCAGCAGCGCCGGGCGTCCGACGCCGGTGGCGACCTGGGCGGTCCGCTCGGCGAACTCGCGGGAACCGTGCCGGGCGTCGTACCCGATCACCAGCGGGCCGGAGCCGCCCTGGGCGGCGAGCCAGCCGACCAGCCCGGCGGCGGCCCGGGTGACCACCGCGAGGTTCATCCCGTTGGGGCCGGCACGCAGCGGGCCGCGCAGCCCGGCGGTGCCGAAGGTCAGCGGGCCGGCGAAGCGGTCGGCCAGCTCCGGGGCGCTCGCCGGCAGGCGGTCGAGCACCGCCCGCAACTCCGCCCGGCTGGCCGGGTCGGGATCGTCGTCGAGCCAGCGCCGTGCTTGCTCGCGAATGTCGTCGATGTCAGTGGTTTCCGCCGGCATGTCTCTTGATAGCACGCCGGCGGATCACCACCGCGCTTCCCCCGGGCTCAGCCGGCCTCGGTGAGCTGGAACGACTTCACCATCTCGTCGAAGATCGGCCGGCTGTCGGCGAACTTCGTGTCGGTCGAGGTGAGGTAGAACGAGTAGACCTTGCCCTCGTGGACCACGCCGCGCCACACGCCGTGCCGCTTGGCCTCGCCCTCGCCGCAGGTGTACTCGAACTCGGCCGCCGCCTTGCCGACCCACTGCACCTCGTTCATGGCGAGCTGGGCGTACGGCTTGGCGCAGGACTTGGAGCGGTTTTTCAGGCCGTCCTGGGCGACCTCGGCCCAGCGCATCGAGTTGGTGCGGAAGTCCTCCACCAGGATCCGGACCTTGCGGCCCTCGTCCTCCGGGTCGACGTAGTCCACCCAGTTGCCGGCGCTCTTGATCTCCCAGCCCTGCGGCACCATGACCCGTACGCCCTTGCCGGTGTGCTCCTTCATCTCGGGCACGCCGGCGGCCGGGGCCTGCGAGGTCGGGGCGGCCTGCGGGACGGTCGGCGCCGGGTCGTCGCCGCCGGTGAACAGGACGACCGCCCCGATCAGCAGCAGCGCGGCCAGGCCGCCGGCGGCGGCGAGCTGCACCTTGCGCGGCCAGCCCTTGACGGTGCCGACGAGCTGGTTGCCGACGGCGCCGACCCGGCCGCCGAAGCCGCCGCCCGAGCCGCTCGGGGCGGGCGCGGTGGCGGGGGTCGCCCACGGCTGCCCGGTGCCCGGCACCGACCACTGGCCGCCGCCGTAGGTGCCGCCGAGGTGCTGGGTGGCCTCCGGCGGCGGTGCGCCGAAGACGGGCGCTCCGGCGCCCACCCGCTGGGTGGCCTCGGGCGGGGTGCCGAAGGTGGGCGTGCCCGCCTTCACCCGCTGGGTCGCCTCGGTCGGGCCGCTGAAGCCGACCAGGCCGGCGGCGTTGGTGCGCAGCTGCTGGGTGGCGTCCGACCCGCCGGACGTCATCCGCTGGGTCGCCTCGGCGCCGCCGTAGGTGCGGCCGGCCGGCGTGGAGCCGCTCGGCGCTGGCATCGCGCCGGTGGGGGTGTGCAGCGGCCCGGCCAGGGCGTCGGCGCTGGTGTCGTCCATCGCGGCCGGGCTCGCGGCGAGGGCGGCCTGCGCGGGGCGCTCGCCCCGGCGCAGCGCCGCCAGCCGGTCGGTGAGCGACTCGCCGGGGTTGAGCATCGCCCGGCCGCCGATCTGCCCGCTCGGCTTCGGCTGCTCCGGCGCGGCGGCCGGCGGGGTCGGCACGGGCCGCTGCACCGGGACCACCGAGTAGGGATCGGTCACCGAGTTCACGGCGGCGGCGTTGCTGGTCAGCGGGCCGGCGAGCAGCTCGCGCAGCATGGCCCGGGCGGTGTGCACGTCGAGGCGGCGGGCCGGGTCCTTCTCCAACAGGCCCATCAGCACCCGGGCCAGCGGCCCGCTGCGCTGCGGCGGGGCGGGCGGGTCCTCGACCACGGCGTGCATGGTCTCGATCGGGTCGCCCTTGTCGAACGGGGGGCGCCCCTCGACGGCCGTGTAGAGCGTGACGCCCAGCGAGAAGAGGTCGCTCGGCGGGCCGAACTCCTGGCCCATCGCCCGCTCGGGGGAGATGAAGTGCGGCGAGCCGAGCACCATCCCGGGGGTGGTGAGCTGCACGTCGGTGGGCATCCGGGCCACGCCGAAGTCGGTCAGCACGCAGCGCCCGTCGGCGCAGATCAGCACGTTGGCCGGCTTGACGTCGCGGTGCAGCACGCCGATCGCGTGCGCCACCTCCAGCGCGCCGAGCAGGGCGATGCCGATCTTGGCGACCACCCGCTGCGCGACCGGTCCGTCCTCGATCACCATGTCGGCGAGGCTGCGGGCGTCGAGCAGCTCCATCACGATCCACGGCCGGCCGCCCTCGGTGACCACGTCGTAGACCTGGAC
Source organism: Micromonospora sp. CNZ303 (assembly GCF_004345505.1). Lineage (NCBI taxonomy): Bacteria > Bacillati > Actinomycetota > Actinomycetes > Micromonosporales > Micromonosporaceae > Micromonospora > Micromonospora sp. CNZ303. The sequence goes on from NZ_SLVT01000004.1 coordinate 3,805, forward strand.
GACGGCCGGGTGCTGGATGGCCGCCGCGGCGCGGGCCTCGCGCAGGGTGCGCTCGTACATGGCGTCGCGGTCGCTGGGGGCCAGCCCCGGGGGCAGGACGACCTCCTTGACGGCCACGTCCCGCCGCAGGAGTGTGTCCGTGGCACGCCAGACCGTGCCCATGCCGCCGTTGCCCACCGCCGAACGCAGCGAGTAGCGCTCGCCGATGGTCGTGCCGGGCGTCGCGCGTCCGTTGGGGGAACTGACTGGTCCGCCGCTCCACGTCGGGATCTGAGTCACAGAAAAGCCACCGGGGGAATTCGAGGGGGGCTGGGACACAACCCCCCTATCTTGCTGGTTCCGACGCCCGATGCGAAACCCGACGCGGCGGACGTTTGTCGAACTGGACGGTACGTGTCCGAACGTTCACCTCTCGTCGATGCCCGTCGACGCGTCGCCCCGGTGTGCGGTATCCCTCACCCGCCGACGCCGTCGCGCGTCCTACCATCCGCTAATGAGCGAACCGCGGTCAAGCGAGTCCGGTTTTCCGATCAAGGGCGTCTACACGGCGGCGGACCTTCCGGAGGACCTGGACTCCCGGCTCGGCGGCCCGGGCGAGTTCCCGTACGCGCGCGGGGTCTACCCCACCATGTACACCTCCCGCCCCTGGACCATGCGCCAGTACGCCGGCTTCGGCACCGCCACCGAGTCCAACGCGCGCTACCACCAGTTGTTGCGGGCCGGCACGATGGGTCTCTCCGTGGCCTTCGACCTGCCGACGCAGATGGGCTACGACTCCGACGACCCGATCGCGCACGGCGAGGTGGGCAAGGTCGGGGTGGCCATCGACTCGATCGACGACATGCGGCTGCTCTTCGACGGCATCCCGCTCGACAAGGTCTCGACCTCGATGACGATCAACGCGCCCGGCTCGGTGCTGCTCCTGCTCTACCAGCTCGTGGCCGAGGAGAACGGGGTCGCCGGCTCGGCCCTCAACGGCACGATCCAGAACGACATCCTAAAGGAGTACATCGCCCGCGGGACGTACATCTTCCCGCCGAAGCCCTCGCTGCGGCTGGTCGCCGACACCTTCGGCTACTGCCGCAAGGAGGTGCCGAAGTGGAACACCATCTCCATCTCCGGCTACCACATGGCCGAGGCCGGCGCGTCGCCCGCGCAGGAGATCGCGTTCACCCTGGCCAACGGCGTCGAGTACGTCCGGGCCGCGCTGGCGGCCGGCCTGGCCGTGGACGACTTCGCGCCCCGGCTGTCGTTCTTCTTCGTCGCCCGCACCACCCTGCTGGAGGAGGTGGCCAAGTTCCGGGCCGCCCGCCGGATCTGGGCCCGGCTGATGCGCGACGACTTCGGCGCGAAGAACCCGAAGTCGATGATGCTGCGCTTCCACACCCAGACCGCGGGCGTGCAGCTCACCGCCCAGCAGCCGGAGGTCAACCTGGTCCGGGTGGCGGTGCAGGGCCTCGGCGCGGTGCTCGGTGGCACCCAGTCGCTGCACACCAACAGCTTCGACGAGGCGATCGCGCTGCCCACCGAGAAGGCGGCCCGGCTGGCGCTGCGTACCCAGCAGGTGCTGGCGTACGAGACGGACCTGACCGCCACCGTCGACCCGTTCGCCGGCTCGTACGTGGTGGAGGCGATGACCGCCGAGATCGAGGCGGCGGCGACCGAGCTGATGGAGCGGGTGGCCGACCACGGCTCGGCGGTCGACGCCATCGAGGCGGGCTTCCAGAAGCGGGAGATCGAGCAGTCCGCGTACCGGATCGCGCAGGAGATCGACTCCGGCGAGCGGGTGGTGGTGGGCCTCAACCGGTTCACCGTCGACGAGGAGGAGCCGTACGAGCCGCTGCGGGTCGACCCGACGATCGAGGCGGCGCAGGCCGAGCGGCTGGCCCGGCTGCGTGCCGAGCGCGACGCCGGGGCGGTCGAGCGGGGGCTGGCCGAGCTGCGGGCCGCGGCCGAGGGCACGGAGAACGTGCTCTACCCGATGCGGGAGGCGCTGCGGGCCCGCGCCACGGTGGGCGAGGTCTGCGGCACCCTGCGCCAGGTGTGGGGGCTGTACCGCCCGAGCGACCGGTTCTGATCATGTCGGCCGACGGCCGTCCGACCTCCGCCGCGTCGGGGGCGGGCGGGGAGTCGGCGTCCGGTGCGGCGCCGCTTCACCCCTGCGCCGTAACCGGCCGGTGCACGTCCGGGTAACGACCCGCCCACGGCGCGTTCCCGCTGGTCGCGGGCGTGCGGGGTGGAGCGCTACAGTCGGAGCAGACGCTGGCCGCCCATCGGCGGCGCGGGCGCGTGGAGCAGTCCCGGCGACGCCGCCGGAGGGCCGCGCGCGGTGCGGGGCGACGTGGCCGACCGGCCACGGCGTGTGCCGGACGGGTTCGGGGGTAACCCACCGGGTGGACGTGGACGCACACGGTGTGCGGTTGGTCGGTGGCACGGTGTGTGACCGTCTCGGGTGCCCTCGCTCGGGCGATGGTCGGGTAATTGTCGGAGTGTCCGTCGGTGTGACCGACTAATGCGACAATTCGGAAAAGCGGCCCCGGCGATCGGCATCGATTTCGCGACGGTCGGGCCGATTACGCGTTGTAGGAGGTGGGAGGCGGATGACGGCGTTCGACCGCGATCTACCTGCTGTCCCGCAGATCTACGAGCGCTCCGAGCAGGGCATACGTGACGCTGTGCGGTCCGACGGCTACCGGAACGACGTTGCGCAGCGTCACCGTCGGAGGTCTAGGCTGTCTGCTGTTCCTGATGATCCATCCATCTCTAGCGAACGAGAATTCGACGTGACGAGTGCGTTGACGCTGCCCACCGGCAACCAGCTGGCGTCGTCCTGGCCGGAGGCGCCGTCCGGCTCCCAGCCCCTGCCGTTCGAGCTGGACCACCTGCTCGCCCTCCGGGTGCCCGGGCTGATCGCCACCCGTCGCCACCTCCACTCCCACCCGGAACTCTCCGGCGAGGAGTTCGAGACGGCCGCCCTGATCGCCCGGGAGCTCACCCTGGCCGGGCTGAGGCCGCGGCTGCTGCCGAAGGGCAACGGGGTCATCTGCGACATCGACGGCCGCCCCGACGGCCCGGTGGTCGCGCTGCGCGCCGACATCGACGCCCTGCCGCTGACCGACTCGAAGGACGTGCCGTACCGCTCCACGGTGGACGGCGTCTGCCACGCCTGCGGCCACGACGTGCACACCACCGTGATGCTCGGCGTCGGCATGCTGCTGGCCCAGCTCGCCGACCTCGGCGAACTGCCCGGCCGGGTCCGGCTGATCTTCCAGCCCGCCGAGGAGATCCTGCCCTGCGGCTCGCTGGAGGTCATCGAGGCCGGCGGCCTGGACGACGTGGTGCAGATCTTCGCGCTGCACTGCGACCCCAACCTGCCGGTCGGGCAGATCGGCCTGCGGGTCGGCCCGATCACCGCCGCCGCCGACAACGTCACCGTCCGGCTCACCGGTCCGGGCGGGCACACCGCCCGCCCGCACCTGACCGTCGACCTGGTCGACGCGCTGGGCCGCCTGATCACCGAGGTGCCGGCCCTGGTCAGCCGCCGGGTGCCGGCCAACAGCGGGCTGCTGCTGGTCTTCGGCCACGCCTCGGCCGGCACCCGTTACAACGTCATCCCCTCCGAGGCGTGCGCCTCCGGCACCCTGCGGGTGATGGACCGCGACACCTGGGAGCTGGCCCCCAAGATCGTGGGTCAGGTGGTACGCGACGTCGTCGCGCCGACCGGTGCCACCGTCGACCTGGAATACCTGCGGGGCCGCCCGCCCGTGTGCAACGACTCCCGGGCCATCCAGGTCCTGACCGGCGCCACCGTCGCCGCGCTCGGGCCGGAGGGCGTCGCCGAGACCCCGCAGAGCATGGGCGGCGAGGACTTCTCCTGGTACCTGGAGTACGTCCCCGGCGCGCTCGCCCGGCTGGGCGTCGGCCGCTCCGGACCGAACGTGGACCTGCACCGGGCCTCGTTCGACGCGGACGAACGGGCCATCCCGGTCGGCGTTCGACTCATGGTCCAGACCGCGCTGCGGGCACTGGCGGCGGCGCGGTAGGCGGCAGCGGCGCGGCCGGTCCGGTCGGCGTCATCGCCGGAGGGGCCGTACGCCGCCGTCGGCGCAGCACCACCAGCAGCACCGTCACCGGTACGCCGATCGCCAGCAGCCACGGCAGCACCGCACCCAGCACCGTCAGCAGGACGGTCATGGAGGTCAGGAAGACCTTCCAGCCGCCCTTGAGCCCCACCATGAAGCCGACCTCGGTCTCCTCGTCGGCGGTGCTCGCGTCGGGGCCGACCAGCGACACGGTGATCGTCGACAGGCTGGTCAGGTCCGCCAGCCGCTCCTTCTTCGCCTCCAGCGACGCCAGGTCGGCCTCCCGCCGGGACAGCTCGTTCTCCAGCGACACGAGGTCGCTGATCGAGGTCGCCTTCGCCAGCAGCTTGCGGGCGCTCTCCACCCGGGCGCGCTGGGTGATGATCCGCGCGTCCAGGTCGACCATCTGCTCGGTGACGTCCTCCGTGCGGATCTCCCGCCGCTGCTGCCGGCCGAGCTTCGCCAGCTCGTCGACGACACCGTGGAACTTCGCCGCCGGCACCCGCAGCTCCAGCTCGGCCCGCGCGTCCGCGTCGGCGCTGCGCCGCTGGTCGCCGGCGATGAAACCGCCGGCCGCCGTGACCGTGGCGATCGCGCTCCGCGCCGCCTCGTCCACATCGTCCACCTGCACGCGCATCGTGCCCGTGTAGATGATGGAGCGCTGGTCGACCCGCAGGTCCGGTGCGCCGGCGCCGCTGCCCTGCTCGGCCTTGCCGCCGCCCCGCTCCGCCGCGCCGCCCGCCGGGTCCGCCGCGCCACCGGCCTGGTCCGCCGCGCCGCCGGCCCGGTCCCGCTCCGCCGGGGCCGCCGCCGGCCCGCTGTCGGCGTTGTCCCGCGCGTCACTGCCGCAACCCGCGAGCGCGAGCAGCGCCACCATCGCGGCGGCCGTCAGCCGTACGCCTCGACGTCGCCGATCCCGTCCGTCCATCCCGCCTCCATCGTCCTCGCCCCCGTGCGGGGCGATACGTCAGACGTGACGCGTCCCCACGTCGGTTCCGGCAGACTGCGCTCAGGACATCACGATTCGATAATCTTGGAGTCACGATGCAGCTCACCAAGTACGCCCACTCCTGCCTGCGGGTGGAACACGACGGGGGAGTGCTGGTCATCGACCCGGGCGTGTTCAGCGATCCCGCTGCGCTCGACGGGGCCGACGCGGTGCTGATCACCCACGAGCATCCCGACCACCTCGACGTCGAGGCGGTCACCCGGCAGCTCGACCGACGGCGCTTCGTCATCCACGGGCCGGCGTCGCTGGCCGGCACCCTGGGCGACGCCGCCGAGGCGCTCGACGCGGTCCGGCCCGGACAGTCGTTCACGGCCGCCGGCGTGCCGGTACGCGCCCACGGCGGCCGGCACGCCGTGATCCACCCCGACATTCCGGTGATCGACAACCTGGCGTACCTGCTGAACGACGCGGTGTACCACCCCGGGGACAGCCTGGTCGTTCCCGAGGACGCGCAGGTCGACACGCTCTTCCTGCCGATCCACGCGCCGTGGACGAAGTTCTCCGAGTCGCTGGACTTCCTCCGGGCGGTCGCCCCGCGCCGGGCGTACGCGCTGCACGACGGGCTGCTCAACGACAACGGGCTGAACGTGCTCAACGGCAACTTCACCCGGCTGTCCGACGTGGAGTACCGCCGGCTCGAACCGGGCACCCGGATCGACGCCTGACGGCGATGCCCGGCCCGCCCCGAGAGCTGGTGCACCGGCTCTACACCACCCCGCCGGACCGGTTCGTCGCGATCCGCGACGAGGCCGTCGCCGAGGCACGCCGCGCCGGCGACCCGAAGGCCGCCCGGGAGATCGCCCGGCTGCGCCGGCCCACCGTGGCGGCCTGGCTGGTCAACCTGCTCGCCATCCGCCGCCCCGAGCTGGTCGCCGACCTGGCCCAGCTCGCCGAGGCCCTGCGCACCGCCCAACGCGAGCTGCGCGGGCCCCGGCTGCGGGAACTCTCCACCCAGCGGCGGGCGGTGGTCGGCGCGCTCGTCGCCGAGGTACGCAAGCTGGCGGCCGGGGTGGAGGAGGCCCCGCCGGCCGGGAAGCTGCCGCTGGCCGAGGTGGAGACCACCCTCAACGCCGCGCTCGCCGACACCGACGTCGCCGAACAGGTCCGCTCCGGCCGGCTGCTGAAAGCCGCCACGTACGCCGGCTTCGGCGAGGTGCCCCGCCCCCAGCTGCGGCTGGTGACCGGCGGGGAGGAGCCGGAGCCGGAGCCGGCGCCCCGGCCCGAGCCGACCGGGAAGCAGCGGGGCGGCGTCGACCGGGCCGCGCTCCGCGCCGAGCAGGCGGAACGGGCCGCCCGGGCGGAGCGGACGCGCCGTCGGCGGGCGCTGGAGAAGGAGCTGGCCAGGGCGCGTACCGACCAGGAACGCGCCGAGGCGGAGCTGGCCGGCGCGACGGCGGCCGAGCGCGACGGCGTCAGCGCCCTGGACGCGATCGAGGCGGAACTGGCCGAGCTGGAGCGGCGCCGGGCCGTCGCCGAGCAGGACCTGAGCCGGGCGAGGCTGGCGCGGCGCGGGGCGGAACGCACGGTGACGGCCGCGCGCCGCCGCGCCGGCGAGGTCGAGGCGGCGGTGGAGGCCCTCGACGCCGAAGAGGGGGATGCCGAGTCGGGCGGCGGCGCGGCAGACTGACCCCTGTGGACGGACGGGGAGCGGGCGGATGACGCCGGAACAGGTCGCCGCGGCCAGCAAGCCGATCGTGCTGGACCTCGGTGACGTCTTCACCCGCTGCCCGACCACCCTGCGTCGGGCCCGGCTGCTCGGCATCCCCGGCTGGGCGTTCTATGTCACCGGGCGGGCTGGCGCCCTCGGGGACGTGCGCGCCGAGACGGTCGCCGCCGCCCTCGGCTTCCTGGCCCCCGAAGCCGTCGCCGACGGTTGGGACGCGGCCCGCCGGGTCGTCCCGCCGGTCGAGGTGGCCGCCGCCACCATGGTCGAGTGCTGCCGGTGGGGCGAGGAGCGGCTCGACGCCCTCGCCGGGGTGAGCCGGCTCGCCGCCCTGCTCAGCCGCGCGGTCGACGCCGCGGACGCCAGCGGCATGCCGCTCTTCGCGGCCTGGCGCGCCATGCCGGTGCCGGTCCGGACGGCCGGCGCCCGGGCGGCCGTCGGCCTGCGCCTGCTCCGGGAGCACTTCGCCGGGGCCCACCTGATCGCGGTCCGGGCCAGCGGGATGACCCCGCTGGAGGCCGTGCTCGCCGGGCCGGACGGGGAGGCGGGCGCGGTCGCCTGCGGCTGGCCGCCGCCGTACCCGCCGGTCGGGCCGTTGGTGCGCAGGCGGCTCTGGGCCGAGGCGGTGACCGACCGGCTGGCCTCGCCGGCCTTCGCGGCGCTCGGCCCGGCCGACGGCACCGAACTGGTGGAGCTGCTCACCGCGACCCGGGCCCACCTGACCGACCCGGGCTGAGCCGCCGCGCCGGACCCCGGCCCGCGCGGGAACGGGGCCCGCGCCGGACCCCGGCCGCCGGGGCGGGCCGGAAAATCGGCGGCGACCCGCCGGCCCGCCTGTCAGGATCGCCCCCGTGACTCTTCCCGCCGGCTGGCACGCCCGCCGACCCACCCTGGACGACGTACCGGCGATCCTGGCGGTGGTGCACGCCGCCGACACCTTCGCCATCGGCTACCCGGACTTCGACGCCGACGACGTGCGCGACGCGCTCACCGCGCCGAACGTCGACCCGGAGCGGGACTCCTGGGTGGTGACGGATCCGGAGGGCGCGCTGGTGGCCTGGGCGATCCTGCAGAACGAAACCGGGGCGGGGCGGGAGTTCGTCGACGTGTTCGTCGACCCGGACCGGGGCGCGGAGGTGCGGGGGCCGCTGCTGGCCCGGCAGCTGGACCGGGTGGCCGCGCGGGCCGCCGAGCGCGGCCTGCCGGACCTGACCGTGCGCTGCCCCGCCTGCGAGCCCGAGCGCCGGTGGGCGGCCGAGCTGACCGGGGCGGGGTTCGACTTCGTCAAGCGGTACCAGCTCATGCGCCGGTCGCTGGTCGGGTTGCCCGGCGAGCCGCCGCCACCGCCGCCCGGGGTGACGGTCCGGCCGGTGCGTCCGGGCGACGAGGCGGAGCTGCGCGACTTCCACCGGATCTTCGACACCGCCTTCCGCGACACCCCCGACTACGAGCCGTCCGGCTACGACCGGTGGCGGGCCCTCATCAAACCCGGGACGGCCTGGGACGAGTGGTTCGTCGCCGAGGTGGACGGGCAGCCCGCCGGCGTACTCCGGTCGTCCGACCAGGCGCTCGACCGGAACGAGGGATGGGTCAGGAACCTCGCGGTGCTGCCCGGTCACCGGCGTCGCGGGGTGGGCGCGGCACTGCTGAACCACGCGTTCGCCCGGTACGCGCAGAAGGGTCGGGAGTCCGTCGGCCTCGGGGTCGACCTGGCCAACCCGACCGCACCGCTCTCGCTCTACCGGTCGGTGGGGCTGCGCGAGGTGCGCTGGGTCGACATGTACGAGCTGGTCGTGCCGGCCGCCGGTGTGTGATTGACGACGCCGGGCGGGGCCGGATGGGGGCCCCGCCCGACGCCGGAGCAGACTGGGGGCCGTGGGATACGCGCGGGGCCGACCGTACGGGCTAGGCCGACGCGGTGCCGGTGGGGCGGGACCGCAGCTCGGTGACGTAGTCGTCCGGCGCGCCCGCCTTCTCGGCGGCGTTCGCGATCTCCGAGAGGTACCACGCCGTGGGCAGCCCGCCCTCGTACCCGTCGAAGACGTAGATCCACGCGGTCACGTCGCCGTCGAGGGTGGAGATCCGCACGTGCAGCTTGCGGTACGTGCCGGCGGTCACCCCCTCCAGCTCGTCGAGCTGGGCGGCGTCGTAGGGGTGGATGTCGTAGATCGCCACGAAGACCCGGTCGCCGGGCGACTCGACGACCGTGCTGACCGCACCCTCCCAGCCGATGACGTCCTCGCCCGCGAAGGTGAGCCGCCAGCCTTCCAGCCAGCCGGTGCCCACCATCGGCGAATGCGGACAGTAGGCGCGCATGCGGGCGGGGTCGAGGTTAGAGCCGTAGGCGGCGTGATGACGCACGGCGATGACGATAGCCCGCCCGCCGGGTGGGGGAGAATACGACTGAGCGTGTCGGACGCGTTCGGGAGAAGAAAGTCACTGTGAGCACTGGTCGGGGGCGGGCACGGTGAGCGCGAGGAGTGCGGCGGAGCGGAGCCCCGCAGCCGCGGACGAAAGGATGGCCCTGTGAGCCGGATCGTGATCATCGGCGGTGGACCGGCCGGCTACGAGGCGGCCCTGGTCGCCGCGCAGCTGGACGCTGATGTCACCGTCGTGGAGGCCGAGGGCGCCGGCGGGGCCTGCGTGCTGTCCGACTGCGTACCGTCGAAGACCTTCATCGCCAGCTCGGAGGTGGTGACCGGCTACCGGGACACCGAGGAGTTCGGGGTGGACTCCGACGGCCTGGAGGCGGTCACGGTCGACGCCGGCGCGGTGCACGAGCGGGTCAAGCGCCTCGCGCTCGCCCAGTCCGCCGACATCCACGCCAAGCTGGTCAAGGCCGGGGTGACCTTCGTGTCGGGCACCGCCCGGCTCGGCGAGGACACTCTCGGGCACACCCACCGGGTGCTCGTCACCCCGACCGACGGCGGCGGCGAGCAGTCCATCGCCGCGTCGACCGTGCTGGTCGCCACCGGCGCCACCCCGCGCCAGCTGCCCACCGCCGTACCGGACGGCGAGCGCATCCTGACCTGGCGCCAGGTGTACGACCTGCCGGAGCTGCCCGAGCACCTGATCGTGGTCGGCTCCGGCGTCACCGGCGCGGAGTTCGCCAGCGCCTACCTGGCGATGGGCGTGCCGGTGACGCTGGTGTCGAGCCGCGACCGGGTGATGCCGCACGAGGACGCCGACGCGGCCATGGCCATCGAGCGGGTCTTCCGCACCCGAGGCATGAGCATCCTCAACAACTCCCGGGCCGACGCGGTCCGGCGTACCGCCGACGGGGTGGAGGTCGAGCTCTCCGACGGCCGGAAGGTGGCCGGCTCCCACGCGCTGATCGCGGTCGGCTCCATCCCCAACACCGCCGACCTGGGCCTGGCCGAGTACGGCGTCGCGCTGGCCCGGGGCGGCTACGTCACCGTCGACCGGGTCTCCCGGACCAACGTGCCCGGCATCTACGCGGCCGGCGACTGCACCGGGGTGCTGCCGCTGGCCAGCGTCGCCGCCATGCAGGGCCGGATCGCGATGTGGCACGCGCTCGGCGAGGCGGTCCGGCCGCTGCGGCTGCGTACCGTCGCGGCGAACGTGTTCACCGACCCGGAGCTGGCCACCGTGGGCGTCTCGCAGGACGAGGTCGACTCGGGCAAGGTGCCGGCCCGGCAGGTCATGCTGCCGCTGGACGGCAACGCCCGCGCCAAGATGGACGGCCTCGCCGACGGCTTCGTCAAGCTCTTCTGCCGCCCGGCCAGCGGGCAGGTGATCGGCGGCGTGGTGGTGGCGCCGAAGGCGAGCGAGCTGATCCTGCCGATCACCATGGCGGTGGAAAACAACCTCACGGTCAACGAGCTGGCCCAGACGATCACGATCTACCCGAGCCTGTCCGGCTCCATCACCGAGGCCGCCCGCCAGCTCATGCTGCACGAGCTGGAGTGACCCGCCGGAGCAGGCTGACCGCGACGACGACGAGCACGGCGACCTCGGTGAGGATCAGCAGGCGCTCGACCAGGCCGAGCAGCAGCCGGTCGCCGGGGTAGGCGGACCAGACCATCGCCGCCGCCAGGACCACGCTGGCCGTGGCGAGACCGCGTACCCGACGGCCCGCGGCTGCCGGCAGGCGTCGGGCGAGCAGCCAACCGGCGGCCGGCAGCGCCAGGAAGGCGACCACCGAGGCGTACCGGTGGACGTAGGCGGCGGTGTCCATGGGCAGGCCGGGATCGTTCGTCGGCACCACCGCGGCCAGCAGCAGCCCGCCGACCCAGGCGCCCAGGAGCGCCTCGGCCGCCCGCCCCGCTCCGGCACCGGGCGGCCGGTGGCCGCGCCACAGGGCGGGCAGGAGCACGGCGGTGGCCGCCGCGAGCACCAGCATGGCGGCGTCGATGACGCCGCCCCGGTCGGAGACGGCGTAGTCGCTGACGGTCAGCGTCCACGGGTCCAGGTTCTCGCTCACCTCGACGTGGCCGATCACGGCGAGCAGCGTCGCCAGGGCGATCCCGCCGAGGGCCAGCAGTCCACTGTTCCGGGTTCCGCGCATGGCTCAGCCTGTCCCGCGAGGGACCCCAGACGGATCCGGGCCGCCCACCGAGACCGGTCCCCGGGACCACCCCTAGGCGGCGCCGGGGCGGCCGGTCACTCCGCCCCGGGCGCGTCCCGCCTCGTCGCGACGACGACCGGCACCGCGACCGACTCGGCCGCCCGCCGGGCCCCGACGGCGGTCATGGCCCAGCCCGCCGCCGCGAAGCCGGCCGCCGCGACCCCCGCGATCAGCGCCAGCCGCCACGCGGACTCGGTGAGCGCCGTCCCGCCGAGGTGCCCGACCAGCCCGCCGTACGTCGCCCAGGCCAGCGCCGCCAGGCCCTCGTAGAGCAGGAAGAGGCGGTACGGGTACCGGCTGCGGCCGGCCGAGAAACAGGCGGCCATCCGTCCGCCGGGCACGAAGCGGCAGAGCAGGATCACGAGCGGCCCGGGTCGGCGCAGCCCCTGGGTGACCCGACTGGCGACGCGCCGGGCCCGGCCCCGTTGGGCGTCGCGCGGCGCCCGGCGGTCCGGCGCGCCCCGCCCGAGCAGGTAGCAGGCCAGGTCCCCGACGAAGACGCCGAGCGCGCCGACGGCGATGGTCACCGGCAGGTTCAGCCCGCCGTAGACGGTGAGCGCGCCGCCGGTGATCATCACGACCTGGGTGGGGATCACGGGGACGAAGGCGTCGGCGACCAGCAGCGCGAGCAGTGCGAGGTACGCCCAGGCCGGCGTTGCGACCTCAGTGAGTAGTTCGGGCACGACTGCCACCTCGCCGGACGGGGCCGATTGCGGGTACCGAGCCTGACGGGTCGTCCGGCGTCACGGGGCGGGACCCTGGCGCGTGGTGACCACCGACACGGCAGGGCCACCGGACACAACGAGCGGAGACCGCCGCGGGTGACGGATGGGCGCGGCGCCGAGGGTCGGCGGACCGGGGCGCCCCGGCGTACCGTTGTCGGGGCGCGGCCCCACGACCGTCGGGTCCCCCGTTCCTGACGGTGCGGCCGCCGCGGGCCGTCGGCAGGTCCCGTGCCGGCGGCCCGCCCCTGTGCCCGTCCGCGCTCCCGCCCCCGTGCCGGACCGCCCGGAAAAACCGGCTGCGGTCCCCGCGCGCAGGGCCGTACCGTCGCGGCATGCGCAGTGCGGTATCCACCACGACGCCGGGAGACCCCGGCGCGCCGCACTGACCTGACCGTCGACGAGGCCCCGGGGCGATCCGCCCCGGGGCCTCGCGGCGTCCGGTGACCGGGTCGCCTCCGGGTCGTACCCGATCAAGGAGCGCGACATGATCGACCACCGCAGGCTCGGCCGGGAGCTGGAGCTGTTCGGCTCCGACCCGCTGGCCGGCGCCGGACTGCCGCTCTGGCTGCCGGCCGGGGCCGCCGCCCGGCACGCCGTCGAGGAGTACGTCCGCGAGCTGGAACGCCGGGCCGGCTACCGGCACGTCGTCACCCCGCCGCTGGGCAGGCGGGAGCTCTTCGAACTCTCCGGCCACCTCGGCTACTTCGCCGACGACATGTTCCCGCCGATGGCGCTCGGCGCCGACGACGAGTTCGTGCTGCGGCCGGCGCTCTGCCCGCACCACGCCCTGGTGTTCCGGGCCCGGGGCCGCTCCTACCGGGAGCTGCCGCTGCGGATCGCCGAGCTGGGCGGCATGTACCGCGCCGAGCGCTCGGGGGTGCTCGGCGGGCTGTCCCGGGTGCGGGCCATCTCGCTCAACGACGCGCACAACTTCTGCGCCCTGGAGCAGGTGGGCGAGGAGGTCGTCGAGATCCTCCGGCTGATCCGCGAGGCGCACGCCGCGCTCGGCGTACGGCCGGCGGGGTTCCGGCTGTCGCTGCGCGGGCCGGGGGAGAAGTACGTCGGGGACGACGCCCAGTGGGCGCGGGCGGAGGAACTGCTGCGCGCCGCGCTCGACGGGGTGGAGTTCACCGAGGCCCCGGGGGAGGCCGCGTTCTACGGCCCGAAGATCGACATCCAGGTGCGCGACGTCGCCGGTCGGGAGTTCACCCTCTCCACCGTCCAGCTCGACTTCGACAAGCCGGAGCGGTTCGACCTGTCGTACACCGACGCGTCCGGGGCGCGGCGTCGACCGGTGATGGTGCACCGCAGCCTCGTGGGCAGCATGGAGCGGCTCTTCGCATACCTGATCGAGGTGCACGAGGGCGCCTTCCCCGCCTGGTACGCCCCGGTGCAGCTGGTGGTGCTGCCCGTCGGCGACGACCAGGCCGGTGCGGCGGCCCGGTTCGCCCGCGACGCGCTGGCCGCCGGGCTGCGCGTCGAGGTCGACGGGGCCGGTTCGCTGGGCTCCCGCATCCGCGACGCGGCCCGCGCCCGGGTCCCGTACGCCGCCGTCGTCGGCCCCCGCGAGGCGGCCGGGGGCGCGGTCTCCCTGCGGTTGCGCGGCGGCCGGGCCCTGGACCCGATGCCCGCCGCCGACGCCCTCGGGCTGATCGGCGCGGTGGTGGCCGGGCGCGGCCCGGCCCTGCTGCCGACCCGCTGAGCCCCCGCCCGGCCCCGACCTCGTCGCCCGTCCGCCCGTCGCCGCCGGCGGTCCCCCCGTCACCGGGACGACCCTTCGAGCGGCGCGGGCTCGGGGCCGGCCTGGAGGTCGAGGCCGGGCTGGAGGTCCGGGTCGGGTTCGGGCTGGAGGGCGGCGGTGAACTGCGACCGGTACAGGCGGTGGTACGCGCCCCGCGCGGCGAGCAGTTCCTCGTGCGTGCCCTGCTCCACGATCCGGCCGTCCTCCATCATCAGGATCAGGTCGGCGTCGCGGATGGTGGAGAGCCGGTGCGCGATGACGAAGCTCGTCCGGTCCGACCGCAGCGCGGCCATCGCCCGCTGGAGCAGCACCTCGGTGCGGGTGTCCACCGAGCTGGTCGCCTCGTCCAGGATCAGCAGCGACGGCTCGGCGAGGAAGGCCCGGGCGATCGTGATGAGCTGCTTCTCGCCGGCGCTGACGTTGCTGCCCTCCTCGTCGATGACCGTGTCGTAGCCGTCGGGCAGGCTGCGCACGAACCGGTCCACGAACGTGGCCCGGGCCGCGGCCAGGATCTCCTCCTCGCTCGCCCCGGGGCGGCCGTACGCGATGTTGTCGCGGATGGTGCCCCCGAAGAGCCAGGTCTCCTGGAGCACCATGCCGATCCGGCCGCGCAGGTCGTCGCGGCGCATCGTGGTCACGTCCACCCCGTCGAGGGTGATCCGGCCGGCGTCCAGCTCGTAGAAGCGCATGACCAGGTTGACCAGCGTGGTCTTGCCGGCCCCGGTCGGCCCGACGATGGCGACCGTGTGGCCGGGCTCGGCGACCAGGGAGAGGTCCTCGATCAGCGGCTTGTCGGGGGCGTACCGGAAGGAGACGTTCGCGAACTCGACCCGGCCGTGCGGGTCGCGTACGCGGGCCGGCTCGGCCGGGTCGGGGCTCTGCTCCTCGGCGTCGAGCACGGCGAAGACCCGCTCGGCGGAGGCCACCCCGGACTGGAGCAGGTTCGCCATCGAGGCGACCTGGGTGAGCGGCTGGGTGAACTGCCGCGAGTACTGGATGAACGCCTGCACGTCGCCGAGGCTCATCGACCCCGACGCCACCCGCAGGCCACCGACCACGGCGATCGCCACGTAGCTGAGGTTCCCGACGAACATCATCGCCGGCATGATGATCCCGCTGATGAACTGGGCGCCGAAGCTCGCCCGGAACAGCTCGTCGTTCTTGGCGGTGAAGGCGGCCTCCACCTCGCGCTGCCGGCCGAAGACCTTGACCAGTTCGTGGCCGGTGAACGCCTCCTCGATCTGGCCGTTCAGCTCGCCGGTGTGCGCCCACTGGGCGATGAACTGCCGCTGCGACCGCTTGGCGATGGCGGTGGTGACGACCACCGAGACCGGGACCGCGACCAGGGCCACCAGGGCCAGCAGCGGCGAGATCCAGAACATCATGGCGAGCACGCCGACGACGGTGAGCAGCGAGGTGAGCAGCTGGCTCAGCGTCTGCTGGAGGCTCGTCGAGATGTTGTCGATGTCGTTGGTGACCCGGCTGAGCAGCTCGCCCCGGGGCTGCCGGTCGAAGTAGGGCAGCGGCAGCCGGTTCAGCTTCTCCTCCACCTCGGCGCGCAGCCGCAGCACGGTGCGCTGCACCACCCCGTTGAGCAGCCAGCCCTGCCACCACATCAGCAGGCTGGCCACCAGGTAGAGCCCGAGTGCCAGCAGCAGCACCCGCGCCAGCGCGGTGAAGTCGATGCCCACGCCGGGCACCACGTCCATCCGGGCCAGCATGTCGGCGAAGTTGTCGTTGCCGGCCGCCCGCGCGGCGGCCACCGCCTGGTCGGCGGTGGTGCCCGCCGGCAGCTGCCGGCCGATCACCCCCGTGAAGATCAGGTCGGTGGCCCAGCCGAGCACCTTCGGCCCGACCACGCTGAGCCCGACGCTGAGCACGGCCAGCGCGATCACCGCGATGAGCTGGAGGCGCTGCGGGCGCAGCCGGCCCAGCAGCCGCCGGGCCGAGGGCCCGAAGTTCATCGACCGCTCGGCGGGCATCCCGACGCCCGCGTGCGGACCGCCGCGCTGCCCGCCGGGCGGCAGCCGCTTCGGCGTCGCGGCGTCTGCGGCCGGCTTCTGCTGCGGTACGGCGCTCGCGCCCGCGCCGCTGTGCCTGACGGTCGGCTCGCTCCGCTCGCTCACGCGACCACCTCCGTGGTGTTCTGCGACGCCACGATCTCGGCGTACGTCGGGCAGGTGAGTAGTAGCTCGTCGTGCCGGCCGATCCCGACCACGCCCCCGTTCTCGAGCACGACGATCTGGTCGGCGCCGACGATGGTGGAGACCCGCTGCGCCACGATCACCACGGCGGCGTCGGCGGTGACGGGGCGCAGCGCCGCCCGCAGCCGCGCGTCCGTGCCGAGGTCGAGTGCGGAGAACGAGTCGTCGAAGAGGTAGATCTCCGGCCGCCGGACCAGGGCGCGCGCGATGGCCAGCCGCTGCCGTTGCCCGCCCGAGACGTTCGTGCCGCCCTGCGCGATCGGCGCCGCCAGCCCCTCGGGCATCGCCTCGACGAAGTCCCGGGCCTGGGCGATCTCCAGCGCCTCCCAGAGTTCCGCGTCGGTCGCGTCCGGGTTGCCGTAGCGCAGGTTGCTCGCCACCGTCCCGGTGAACAGGTACGGCCGCTGCGGCACCAGCCCGATGCGGCGCCACAGCTCGTCCGGCGCCAGCTCCCGCACGTCGACGCCGTCGACCAGCACCGCGCCGGCGGTCGCGTCGACCAGTCGGGGCACGAGCGACAGCAGGGTGGTCTTGCCCGCGCCGGTGCTGCCGATGACCGCCGTCGTCGTCCCCGGCGTCACCCGGAACGACACGTTGCGCAGCACCGGCTCGGCTGCCCCCGGGTACTGGAACGCGACGTCGCGCAGTTCCAGCTCGCCGTGGCTCGTCACCTCGGTCACGGGGCGGGCGGCGGGCACCACGGAGGAGTCGGTGTCGAGCACCTCGACGATCCGTTCGGCGCAGACCGCCGCCCGCGGCACCATCATCAGCATGAAGGTGGCCATCATGACGGCCATCAGGATCTGCATCAGGTACTGGAGGAAGGCGGTGAGGGCGCCGACCTGGATCGCCCCGGCGTCCACCCGCTCGGCGCCGAACCAGAGCACCGCGACGCTGGAGACGTTGAGCACCAGCATCACCACCGGGAAGATCAACGCCATCAGTCGGCCGATCCGCAGGGCGGTCGCGGTGAGGTCGGCGTTCGCCGTGGCGAAGCGGTCCGTCTCGTACGGCTCCCGGACGAACGCCCGCACCACCCGGATGCCGGTGATCTGCTCGCGCAGCACCCGGTTGACCGTGTCGATGCGGGTCTGCATGAGCCGGAAACCCGGCACCATCCGCCGGATGATCAGCCACAGGGCGACGGCCAGCACGGGCACGCTGACGAGCATCAGCCAGGAGAGCCCGACGTCCTCGCGCAGCGCCATCACCACGCCGCCGACGCTCATGATGGGCACGGCGACGAGCATCGTGCAGCTCATCAGCACGAGCATCTGCACCTGCTGCACGTCGTTGGTGTTGCGGGTGATCAGCGAGGGCGCGCCGAACCGGGCGACCTCGCGGGCGGAGAAGCGGTTGACGTGCTCGAAGATCGACGACCGGACGTCCCGGCCGAAGGCCATCGCCGTGCGCGCGCCAAGGTAGACGGCCGCGACCGAGCAGACGATCTGGATCAGGCTGACCGCGAGCATCCAGCCGCCGGTGCGCATGATGTAGCCGGTGTCGCCCCGGGCCACGCCCAGGTCGATGATGTCGGCGTTGAGGCTGGGCAGGTAGAGCGACGCCATGGTGCCGACGAACTGGAGCAGCACCACGGCGGCCAGCGGCCGGTGGTACGGGCGAAGGTGCGTACGCAGCAGCCGGGTCAGCATGCCGGGCTCCCTTCCGGGCTGCCGTGGTCGCCGTTGCCGATGACCTCGAGGAGGAACTCGCGGATCACCGCCGCCTTCGCCGGGTCTGCGTCGACCGAGGTCAGCGGCTGTCCGGAGCGGATCATGGCGGTCAGCGCGTCGATCCGGGCGCGGCCGGCCGGGGTGATCGCGATCTTGACGCTGCGCCGGTCGGCCTCGTCGCGCTGCCGCTCGACGAGGCCGTCGCGTTCGAGGGTATCGACGATGCCGGTCAGGGTGGCCGGCCGGACGAAACAGTGCTCGGCGACCGCGCGGTGCGCCAGTTCGCCGTGCTCGGCGAGGGTCATCAGAGCGACCATCCCGGCCTGGGTGAGGCCGTGCGCCTCGGCCAGGTAACGGTTCCACCGCTGTCCGGTGACGTGCCCGGCGACCACGAGCAGCCGCGCTATCGGCACGTCCCGTAGCGTCATCAGTTCCATGGACGGCAGATTAGCGCCCTGAACGTCAGGCCCCAAACGAAATGGCGAGGGCCACTCCGACGAAGAGGATCTGCTCCGCCGTACGCGGGCCGAGGGGGGTCGCCGGGCGGCCGGCCAGGGTCAGCCCGCGCCGCACCGCCGAGACGTTCGCCGGGAACATGACCAGCATCAGCAGGGCCAGCCCGGCCGCGGTCCAGCGGGCGGTCGCCGGCACCAGCAGCCCGACCGCGCCCACCAGCTCCAGCACGCCGGTGACGGTGACCAGCAGGTCGGGCCGGGGCAGGCGCGGCGGCACCATCGCGATCATGTCGGCCCGGTAGGCGGGGGCGAAGTGCGCGACACCGGTCACCACGAACATCAGCGCCAGGCCCACCCGCAGCGCCGGGTGCCAGCCGTCGAGGGCGGCCACGCCGGCCAGCCCGGCCAGCCGGGCGAGCGCGGTGCCGGCCACGAGTGCGATCAACGGAGCCATCGGGTACCTCCTCGGTCGTAACTTGTCGCCGACAAGATTGCCTCCGGAGGTGTCATCTTGTCAATGACAAGATATGATGACGGCATGACCGGAACGCGCGGCTACCACCACGGCGACCTGCGTCGCGCCCTGCTCGCGGCGGCGGTGCAGGTGATCGAGGAGTCGGGCCCGGCGGCGCTGAGCCTGCGCGACCTGGCCCGCCGGGCGGGCGTCTCGCACGCCGCCCCGGCCCACCACTTCGGCGACAAGGCCGGGCTGCTCACCGCCCTCGCCACCGAGGGCTTCCACCTGCTGGCCGAGGCGCTGCACGGCGTCGGCGGCGAACTGCTCGACCGGGGCGTCGCGTACGTCGACTTCGCGGTCGGCCACCGGGCGCACTTCGAGGTGATGTTCCGTCCGGACCTCTACCGGGCCGACGCGAAGGAGCTGGTGGCGGCCCGCCAGCGCGCCGGGGCCGCGCTGCACTCGGGCGTCGCCGGGCTGTCCGAGCGACGCCCGACGGCGGAGGATCCGCAGGGCGACGCGCTCGCGGCCTGGTCCATCGTGCACGGCTTCGCCACGCTCTGGATCTCGGGCGCGCTGCCGCCCCGCGTCGGCGACGACCCCCGGAAGGCGGCCCGCGAGGTGATCCACCGCCTCTTCCCGCAGCCCTGACGGCCGCCACCCCGGGCAGCGTCAGCCGACTGGCGGCGCGGCCCGGGGCGGCGGCTGGGTCACCAGCTGGTGGGCAGCGGCATCCCCTCGGTGTAGCCGGCCGTGCTCTGCACGCCGACCAGGGCCCGCTCGTGGAACTCCGCGAGGTCGCGGGCGCCCGCGTAGGTGAAGGCGCTGCGCACCCCCGCGATGATCTCGTCGATCAGGTCCTCCACGCCCGGGCGGGCCGGGTCCAGGTACATCCGCGCCGAGGAGATGCCCTCCTCGAAGACCGCCTTGCGGGCCCGGTCGTACGCGCTGTCGTCGGCCGTCCGCGCGCTGACCGCCCGCGCCGAGGCCATGCCGAAGCTCTCCTTGTAACGCCGGCCGTCGGCGTCGGTGTAGAGGTCGCCGGGGGACTCGTAGGTGCCGGCGAACCAGGAGCCGATCATCACGTTCGAGGCTCCGGCGGCCAGCGCCAGCGCCACGTCGCGCGGGTGCCGCACGCCGCCGTCGGCCCACACGTGCCGGCCGAGCTGCCGGGCCGCCGCCGCGCAGTCGAGCACGGCGGAGAACTGCGGCCGGCCCACCCCGGTCATCATCCGGGTGGTGCACATCGCGCCCGGCCCGACGCCGACCTTGACGATGTCGGCCCCCGCCCGCACGAGGTCGCGTACGCCCTCGGCGGTCACCACGTTGCCCGCCGCGACCGGGACCGCCGGGTCCAGCGCGCGGACCGCCCGCAGTGCGGTGATCATCCGTTCCTGGTGGCCGTGCGCGGTGTCCACCACCAGCGTGTCCACCCCGGCCTTTAGCAGCGCCGCCGCCTTGCCGGTCACGTCGCCGTTGATGCCCACGGCGGCGGCGATCCGCAGCCGGCCCCGGTCGTCCACCGCCGGCCGGTAGAGGGTCGCCCGCAGCGCGCCCTGCCGGGTCAGCACCCCGACCAGGCGCCCCTCGGCGTCGACCACCGGGGCCAACCGGCGCCGCCCCGCCGAGAGCCGCTCGAAGCCGGTACGCGGGTCCGCGTCCGCCGGCACGGTGTGCAGCTCCGTGGACATCACGTGCCGGAGCTGGGCGAAGCGGTCCACGCTGACCGTGTCGGCCTCGGTCACCACGCCCACCGGCCGGCTCTCCTCGTCGATGACCACCACGGCGCCGTGCGACCGCTTCGGCAGCAGGTGGATCGCGTCGCCGACGGTGTCGGTGGGGCCCAGCGTGATCGCCGTGTCGTGCACCAGGTGCCGCCGCTTGACCCAGGCGACGACGTTCGCCACCACCTCGATGGGGATGTCCTGCGGGATGACGGCGATCGCGCCGCGCCGGGCGACCGTCTCGGCCATCCGGCGGCCGGACACCGCCGTCATGTTCGACACGACCAGCGGGATGGTGGTGCCCGTGCCGTCGGGGGTGGCCAGGTCGACGTCGAGCCGCGAACCCACCTCGGAACGGACGGGCGCCATGAAGACGTCGTTGTAGGTCAGGTCGTGCGCGGGAGCCGCGCCGTGAAGGAACCGCACGTCGCCATCATTCCCGCCCGCCGCCGCCCGCGCCCCCGGTGGTAGCCGAAAACACCCCGACCGGCGGGTGTGCGTCGTCAGTCGAGCAGCAGGGTGGCCGCGACCGCCACCATCACGACGGCCACCGTCCCGTCGATCACCCGCCAGGCCGCCGGGCGGGCCAGCACGGGCGCGAGCCGGTGGGCGGCGGCGCCGAGGACCGTGAACCAGACCACGCTGGCCAGCGCGGCGCCCGCGCCGAAGACCCAGTGGTGCGGGTGCTGGCGGGCCACCCCGCCGAGCAGGAGGACGGTGTCGAGATACACGTGCGGGTTGAGGTAGGTGAACGCGAGGCAGGCCAGCAGCGTCGCCCCGAGCGTGGCCGGCGGCCGGTCGGCGGGGGAGAGCGCGCCGGGACGCAACGCGCGGCGGGCGGCCAGCGCGGCGTACCCGAGCAGGAACGCGGCGCCGAGCCACCGGACGGCGGTGAGGGCGGTGGGGTGCTCCGCCGTCGCGCCCCCCATGCCGGCGATGCCGAGCGCGATGAGCAGCGCGTCGGACGCGGCGCAGACGGCGACGACCGGCAGGACGTGCTCGCGGCGCAGGCCCTGCCGCAGGACGAAGGCGTTCTGCGCGCCGATGGCGGCGATCAGCGCGATGGCGAGGGAGAAGCCGGCGGCGGCGGAGCCGGCCACGGAGCTGCTGAGGATGTCGGGCACGAGCCGAGGCTACGAGCCCCGCGAAATGCAGCCCAGCTAAAGATTCTCATGCCGGATAAGCTCTGCTTCATCATGCTGGACACCACGCAGCTCCGGACCTTCGCCGCGGTGGTCCGCGAGGGCAGCTTCGAGGCGGCGGCGCGGTCCCTGCACGTCACCCCCTCGGCCGTCAGCCAGCGGCTCAAGGCGCTTGAGCAGTCCGTCGGTCAGGTGCTCGTGCAACGGACGAAGCCGTGCCGGGCCACCGACGCGGGCCGTCCGCTGCTGCGGCTCGCCGGGCAGGTGGCCCTGCTGGAACGGGAGGCCCTGGACGCCGCCCGGCCCGCCCCCGGTGGTCCCGCGCCCACCCGGGTGACGGTCGTGGCGAACGGGGACTCGCTGGGCACCTGGTTCGTCGGCGCGCTGGCGCGACTGCCCACCGAGCTGGCGCTGCTGTTCGACGTACGCCGGGACGACGAGGACCACACGGCTGAGCTGATCCGCGACGGCACGGCGATGGCGGCCGTGACCGCGCAGCGCGAGGCCGTGCAGGGCTGCCGGGTGGAGCGGCTGGGCGCCATGCGGTACGTCGCCCTGGCAGAGACCGGCTTCGCCGCGCGCCACTTCCCCGACGGCCTCACCGAGTCCGCCCTGGCGTCGGCGCCGATGATGGCGTTCGACCGCAAGGACCAGCTCCAGCAGCGGTTCGTCCGCACCGTCACCCGGCGCCGGCTCGACCCGCCGGTCCACTACGTCCCGTCCTTCGACGGTTTCAACGAGGCGGTGCGGCTCGGGCTCGGTTGGGGGATGGTCCCGGAACGGATCGCCCGCGCCGACGTCGTCGCCGGACGCTGCGTCGCCCTCGGCGCCGGCCGCCACCTGGACCGCCCGTTGTACTGGCAGCACTGGCGGGTGGACTCCGCCACCCTGGACGCGCTGACCACCGCCGTCCGGGCGGTGGCCGGCGCCGAACTGCGCTGACCGCCCGGCGGGCTGCTGCACCGCCCTGTCCAGCGGGCTGGCGCCGCGCCGGGGGCGCACCCGCCCTGCCGCGCCGAGCCGCCCCGCGCCGTGCCGCGCCGTTAGGAAGGGCACCTTCCTATACCGGAAACGATAGGAAGGTGCCCTTCCTTACACCTCAGGCGATGGTGCAGATCGCCGCGCCGGCGGTGATGACGGCGCCGACCTCGGCCGCGAGACCGCTGACGGTGCCCGCCTTGTGGGCGTGCAGCGGCTGCTCCATCTTCATCGCCTCCAGCACCACGACAAGGTCGCCCTCGGCCACGGTGTCGCCGTCGGCGACCGCGATCTTGACGATGGTGCCCTGCATCGGGGAGGTGAGCGCGTCGCCGCTGACCGCGACGCCGGCCTTGGTCCCGCCGCCACGGCGGGCCGGCTTGCGCGCGGAGGGCGCGGCGGTGGCCGTACCCCCGCCGAGGCCGGCGGGGAGGCTGACCTCCAGCCGCTTGCCCCCGACCTCGACCACGACGGTCTCGCGCTCGGCCGGCGCGTCGGCGGGCCCGGCGGCGGTGAACGGCGCGACGGTGTTGTCGAACTCGGTCTCGATCCACCGGGTGTGCACGGTGAAGGGCTCGGCGGTGAAGGCCTCGTCCCGGACGGCCAGCCGGTGGAACGGCAGCGCGGTGGCCATGCCCTCGACGACCATCTCGTCCAGGGCGCGGCGGGCGCGCTCCAGCGCCTCGGTACGCGTCTCGCCGGTGATGATCACCTTGGCCAGCAGCGAGTCGAAGTTGCCGCCGATCACGTCGCCGGCGGAGATGCCGGTGTCGACCCGGACGCCGGGGCCGGTGGGCAGCCGCAGCGCGGTGACCGTGCCGGGGGCGGGCAGGAAGTTGCGGCCCGGGTCCTCGCCGTTGATCCGGAACTCGATCGAGTGCCCGCGCGGCGTCGGGTCCTCGGTGAACCGAAGCTGCTCGCCGTCGGCGATCCGGAACTGCTCGCGGACCAGGTCGATGCCGGCGGTCTCCTCGGTGACCGGGTGCTCGACCTGGAGGCGGGTGTTGACCTCCAGGAAGGAGATGGTGCCGTCGGCGCCGACCAGGTATTCCACCGTGCCGGCGCCGTGGTAGCCCGCCTCGCGGCAGATGGCCTTGGCGCTGTCGTGGATCTGGGCGCGCTGGGCGTCGGTGAGGAACGGCGCGGGAGCCTCCTCGACCAGCTTCTGGTGGCGGCGCTGGAGCGAGCAGTCCCGGGTGCCGACCACGATCACGTTGCCGTGCCGGTCGGCCAGCACCTGCGCCTCGACGTGGCGCGGCTTGTCCAGGTAGCGCTCGACGAAGCACTCGCCCCGGCCGAACGCGGCGACCGCCTCGCGGGTGGCCGACTCGAACAGGTGCGGGATCTCCTCCATGGTGCGGGCGACCTTGAGCCCGCGCCCGCCGCCGCCGAAGGCGGCCTTGATGGCGACCGGCAGGCCGTGGTCGACGGCGAACGCCAACACCTCGTCGGGGCCGCCGACCGGGTCGGGGGTGCCGGGCACCAGGGGCGCGCCGGCGCGCTGGGCGATGTGCCGGGCCGTGACCTTGTCGCCGAGGTCCCGGATCGCCTGCGGGGTGGGGCCGATCCAGGTCAGCCCGGCGTCGATCACGGCCTGGGCGAAGTCGGCGTTCTCGGAGAGGAAGCCGTAGCCGGGGTGGACCGCGTCGGCGTCGGCCTTCGCGGCAACCTCCAGCAGCTTGTCGATCCGCAGGTACGTGTCGGTGGCGGTGTCCCCGCCGAGCGCGTACGCCTCGTCGGCCAGCGTGGCGTGCAGGGCGTCCCGGTCGGAGTCCGCGTAGACGGCGACGCTGCCGAGGCCGGCGTCGCGACAGGCGCGGATGACGCGGACGGCGATCTCGCCGCGGTTGGCGATGAGTACCTTGCGCACCTTGCTGGCTCCTCCCGGAGGGTCACTGACCGGGAGTGTATCGGCCACCGTGGCGGCCCTAACGATCGCTCAGTGTGGGATGCCGCACTGTTCACCGCGCCCTAGTCAAATTTGCTTATTACGCTCGTCCGGTGTCTGCCACGCGAATGATGATCCTCGGGCTGGTGCGCTGGATGCAGCCCGTGCACGGCTACGACGTGCGCCGCGAGCTGCTCAGTTGGAGCGCCGACAGGTGGGCGAACGTGCAGCCCGGATCGATCTACCACGCCCTGCGCAAGCTGACCCAGGAAGGGCTGTTGCGCGAGGTGGCCACCGAGCAGGTGGGCGCCCGTCCGGCCCGCACCACGTACGAGGTGACGCCGAAGGGCGAGGAGGAGTTCGAGTCGCTGCTGCGCGGCCTGTGGTGGCAGCTGCACGAGCCGCCGGATCCGTTCGCGGCGGCGTTCTCCTTCCTGCCCGCGATGCCGCGCGAGGAGGCGGCGGCCGCCCTGCGCAACCGGGCGAACCTGCTGCGCGCCGGTGTCGAGTGGATGCGTACGTCGTTGAGTTCTGGCTGGATGCGTTCGACCAAGCCGGTGCACGTGGGGTGGATGTTCGAACTCTGGACCGCCCGCTCCGAGGCGGAGATCTCCTGGTGTGAGCGGATCGCGGAACGGATCGAGTCGGGGGTGTCGTACCTGCCCGAGGGGCTGGAGCGGGCGCAGGGCTGGGAGGGCTGGGAGGAGCAGTTGCCGCCCCGGCCGACGGAGGGCGAATAATCAACGTTGACCAAAAGAGCTATATCGCGTTAGCCTGCCCGGGGCGCCACGGGGGAAGCATGCCGTCCGGCGTCGTCTCCGAGGGACAGACAGGTGGCCGGTGGCACCGGCCCGGACGACCAGGAGCAGACATGATCGAGACCAGAGGGTTGCGGAAGTCGTTCCGCTCCCGAGAGGGTCGCCAGACGAAGACCGTCGACGCGGTACGCGGCGTCGACCTGAAGGTCACCGAGGGGGAGATCTTCGGTTTTCTCGGCCCCAACGGCGCAGGCAAGACCACCACCCTGCGGATGCTGGCCACGCTCATCGAGCCGGACGGCGGCGAGGCGACCGTCGCCGGGGCCGACCTGCGCAAGGACCCGGCCGAGGTGCGCCGCCGCATCGGCTACGTCGCCCAGGGCGGCAGCACCTGGGACGAGTCCACCGCCCGGGAGGAACTCGTCCTGCACGCCCGCATGTACGGCATCGGCAAGGCCGACGCGCACCGGCGGGCCGCCCGCGCCCTCGACGCCTTCCAGCTCACCGAGTACGCCGACCGCAAGTGCAAGACGTACTCCGGCGGTCAGCGCCGGCGGGTGGAGATCGCCCTCGGCATCATCCACGAGCCGAGCATCGTCTTCCTCGACGAGCCGACGACCGGCCTCGACCCGCAGAGCCGGGCGCACATGTGGGACGAGATCCGCCGGCTGCGGGGCGACGGCATGACCGTCTTCATCACCACCCACTACCTGGAGGAGGCCGACGCGCTCTGCGACCGGATCGCGATCATGGATCACGGCGAGGTGGTCGCGGAGGGCACCCCGACGGAGCTGAAGCGCGAGATCTCCGGCGACGTCGTACTGGTCGGGCTCGACGCGGCGGCCACCCCGCAGGCCGCGCAGCTGCTCGACGGCGAGCCGTACGTCAACAAGCTGGAGACCGCCGAGGAGGGCGGGCTGCGGCTCTACGTCGACGAGGGCGCCACCGCCATCCCGCAGATCCTGCGCCGCGTCGACACCGCCGGCCTCGGGCTCAGGTCCATCGAGCTGCACCGGCCCAGCCTCGACGACGTCTTCCTCACCAAGACCGGCCGCTCGCTGCGCGAGTCCTGAGCCCAGACCGGAGAGACCCCATGAAACTCGCCCGTGACACCTGGCTGATCTTCCAGCGCCAGCTCCAGCTACTGCTGCGCAACCCCGTCTGGGTCTTCGTCGGCGTCTTCCAGCCGGTGATGTACCTGCTGCTCTTCGCCCCGCTGCTCAAGCCGGCGCTGAACGCGCCCACCCAGGCGGAGGCCTACAAGATCTTCGTACCCGGCCTGCTGGTGCTGCTGGCCATCTTCGGTGGCCTCTTCCAGGGCTTCGGCCTGATCGCCGAGCTGCGCGCCGGGGTCATCGAACGCTCCCGGGTCACCCCGGTCAGCCGCCTCGCCCTGCTGCTCGGCCGCTCGCTGCGCGACGTGGTGTCGCTCATCGTGCAGGCGGTCATCATCACCCTGCTCGCGCTTCTGTTCGACCTGCGCGTCTCCCTCGTCGACCTGCTGCTGGCGTACCTCATGCTCGCCCTGATCGCGCTGATGACGTCGGCTGTCTCCTACGGCATCGCGCTCAAGGTCAAGAGCGAGGACGCGCTGGCCCCCCTGATGAACACCGTGGCCCAGCCGGTGCTGCTGCTCTCCGGCATCCTGCTGCCGCTGACCTTCGCCCCCGGCTGGCTCCAGGGCATCGCCGAGTGGAACCCGTTCTCCTGGGCGGTCGACGGCACCCGCGCCCTCTTCGCCGGCCAGCTCGGCGACGACAAGGTCTGGCAGGGCCTCGGCATCATCGCGCTCCTCGCCGCCGCCGGCGTCGTCTGGGCCGCCCGCCAGTTCGCCCGCAGCGTCCGCTGAGGTGTAAGAAAGGGCACCTTCCTAACGCCTGCGGTGGAGGAAGGTGCCCTTTCTAACGACGGGGGAGAGTTGCCTCTCACCACGGGCGGGGTGCCGGCCCGACGCTTGTAGCGTGAGGCCGGTGCCCCAGCTAACCCGTGACCGGCTCACCTGGCTGACCTACGCCCAGCTGGGACTGTGGGGCTTCTTCCTCTACGGCTTCGGGCCGGTCGTGCCGCTGCTCCGCGACGAACAGGGCACCTCGGCCGCCGTCGCCGGCCTGCACAGCACCGGCATCGCCGTCGGCGCGCTGGCCGGCGGGGCGCTCTTCGCACCCCTGGCCCGCCGCCTCGGCCGGGGCCGGGCGATCTGGGTCGGGCTGGCGGGCGTGGCGGCCGGCGTCGCCGCCCTGGGCGTCGTCCGCGCCCTGCCCGCCACGATCACCGCCGTAGCCGTGATCGCCACCTTCGGCATGCTGGTGATCAGCGGCGTGTCCGTGGTACTCACCGACCGGCACGGCGCCGGCGCGCCCGCCGCGCTGACCGAGGCCAACGCCGCCTGCGCCGGCGCCGGCATCCTCGCCCCGCTGGTCATCGGCGCCAGCGTCGACGCAGGATGGGGCTGGCGACCGGCGATGGCCGTCGAGGTCGGCCTGATCGCGCTGGTCGCGCTTGCCGCCGTGACTTTCCGCGTACGCCTGCCGAAGCCCGCCCCCGCTGCCGCGGCTCCCGGCTCTCCGGCTGCCGGCACTCGGGCTGCCGGCTCTCCGGCTTCCGGCGGGGTGGCCTCGGTGGGCGGCGCCCACGGGTCCGGTCGACGCCTGCCGGTGGCGTACTGGATCGCCTGGGTGCTGATGGCGGTCACCGGCTCGATCGAGGTCTGCCTGTCGCTCTGGACGGCCGACGTGCTCCGCTCGCACGCCGGGATGGCCGCCGGTGGCGCCTCGGCCGCCGTCGCCGCGATCGTCTGCGGCATGTTCGTGGGCCGGCTCGCCGGGGGCCGGCTCGCCCTGCGGTACCGGCCCGTGCCGCTGCTGCTGGCTGCGCTGGGCGTGTCGCTGGCCGGGTTCGCGCTCTTCTGGATCGCACCGGTCGGCTGGCTCGCCGTCACCGGCCTGGTCGTCCTCGGCCTCGGCAACGCCCTGCACTACCCACTGGCGATCTCGATCGCGCTCGCCGTCGCCGGGCCGGCTGCGGACCGGGCGGCCGGCTATGCGTCGTACTCGATGGGGGTGGGCTTCGGGATCGCGCCGGTTGCGCTCGGCTGGGTGGCCGACGGCGTCGGACCGCACCTGGCCTTCCTGCTGCTGCCGGCCTTCATCGCGGCGGCTGCGCTGCTCGCCGCCCGCCTGGGCCGCGCCCTGCGCCCGGCCCCCGCCGACCTCCGATCCCCGACCCCCGTCTGACGCCAGCGCCCCGCGGATCTTGGATCTCCGGCGGTTCTTGCATCTCCGGTGGATATTGCGTCCCGGTGGATATTGCGTCCCGGTGGACCTTGGGTTCCGGTGGAGCTTGGGTTCCGCTGGATCTTGGTAGGTAACGGCCCCTCCAGGGGCCGTTACCTACCAAGATCGCGATGAGGTGGGGCGTCAGTGCACTCGGGCCAGGGTGAGGCCGTCGGCGATCGGGAGCATCACCGCGTCGACGCGGACGTCGGCGAGCACCTCGTCGTTGAACGCCGCGATGGCCCGGTCGTCGGCGTTCTGCGGGGCGATCACCCGGCCACCGCGCAGCACGTTGTCGACCGCGATCACCCCACCGGGACGCATCCGGGGCACCAGCTCCGCCCAGTAGACCGGGTAACCGGTCTTGTCGGCGTCGATGAACGCGAAGTCCAGGTGGCGCTCGTGGGGCAGCTCGCGCAGCGTGTCGCCGGCCGGGCCGATCCGCAGCTCGATCCGGTCGTCCACGCCGGCGCGGGCCCAGTAACGCCGGGCGATGCCGGTGAACTCCTCGGAGATGTCGAAGCAGGTCAGCCGCCCGCCCTCCGGCAGCCCCCGGGCGATCGCCAGCGACGAGAGACCGGTGAACGTGCCCACCTCGACGGCCTGCCGCACTCCGAGCAGCCGGGTGAGGAAGGTCAGGAAGGCGGCCTGCTCCGGTGCGACCTGCATCTGCGCGTCGTTCGGCAGGACCGCGCGGGTCTCCTCGGCCAGGTCCCGCATGATCTCGTCCGGCGGCGCCCCGTGCCCGACCAGGTACGCGTGCAGTTCCGACGTGAGCGGGATCGACTTGGTGGTCATTAACGGACGCTAACCGAGCGGCTCGACCGTCTGGTTGCCGGGCGCGACCTTCGTCCACAGATCGGTGATCCGCAGGTCCAACTCGGCGAGGAGGCGGCGCAGCATCGGCAGGCTGAGCCCGATGACCGTGCTCGGATCACCCTCGATCCGCTCCACGAAGGGCCCGCCCAGACCATCGATCGTGAAGGCACCCGCCACGGCCAGCGGCTCGCCCGTACCCACGTATGTGGCGATCTCGTCGTCGTCGATGTCGGCGAAGTGCACGACGGTGGAGGCGACCGCCTCGGCCCGCCGCCCCGCCTCGACGTCGATCAGGCAGTGCCCGCTGTGCAGCACGCCGCTGCGCCCGCGCATCCGCTCCCAGCGCCGGGTGGCGTCGGCTGCGTCGGTCGGCTTGCCGAAGATCTCGCCGTCGAAGGCCAACACAGAGTCGCACCCGATCACCAGCGTCCGCTGGTCGTCGGCCGGCCGCAGCCGGGTGAGTACCGCCTGCGCCTTCATCCGGGCCAGTTCCAGGCAGAGCTCCTCGGCCCGCTCCGTCACGACGAGGGACTCGTCGACGCCGCTGACCAGCACGTCCGTCTCGATCCCGGCGGCCTGGAGAATCTTGCGGCGGGCAGGGCTGGCGGAGGCGAGCACGAGGCGGAGCGGCAAGGACTTGGGCACGTCGCCGACGTTACCGGCTGACCCGGACGACGAGGTCTCGGGTAGGACGTGTCGACCCTTCCTCGCCCGTCTCCGTCTTCCGGGGTTGCTCAGCGACTGATGCGGGGCGGCGGGTCGTCGCCACGACGACGCCGACGGGCGAGGAACGTCCACGCGCCGCCGGCCGCCACGATCACGCCGAGGGTGACCAGACCGCGAGCCGTCGCCGCGCCGTTCCCGTCGCCCGCTGGCTCCGCAACCGCCGTCGTGGTCGAGGGGGTGTGGGCCGGCACGCTCGCCGTCGCCGATCCGAAACCCAACGGCGGTACGTCAGCCGTCAACGCCGCCACCAAGTCGATGACCCCGTGGCCGTACTCGTCGTCCCGTCCCGGAGGGCCCTTGTCGATCGCTGTGGCGGTAAGCCTGTGCGCCACCTCGGAGGCAGGCAGGTACGGATACTTGGACCGGATCAACGCGACGGCCCCAGCAACGATCGCGGTAGCGCCGGAGGTTCCCGTCGCCTTGCGGTACTTGCCGTCAACACTCGTGCTGTAGATATCGACTGCCGGAGCAGCTAAATCGACTTCCGCGCCGGTTGTGGATATGGTCGCATGCTGTCCAGCTTGATTTATCCCGCCTACCGCGATTACGCCAGGTTCCCGAGCAGGGTAAGCAACGGTTCTGTCGTTCGGAATGTTACCTGCGCCAGCAACAACTACAATGTTGGACGCTAGGGCTTTCCTCACGGCCTGTGTGAGGCGTGGGCTAGTGTTTCCTCCACTGGATACGCTGATCACATCAGCGCCTTCAGAAATCGCGAACTCTATTCCTAAGGCTAGGTCGTCGGCGTCACCTAGATTGTCGGCCGATGACGACATGATCGGAAGGACTTTAGCCTTAGGGGCGATGCCGAGTGCGCCTGTGCTTGAGGACTGACCGTGCGCAGCTATCAATCCCGCCATCCCCGTACCGTGTCCATTTCTGTCCTGCCGGCCGTCGCCACTACCGCCAGGAATGATATCTGTTCCGGCAAGCAGATTTTTGCGAAGGTCGGGGTGTTCGTTGACGCCGGTGTCTGGTACGGCAACAACGATCCCTTCCCCGCGAGTTATTCTGGATCCCAACGACGCGCTTGCTCGGTCTCGTGCCGCCCGCGACGTCCGGCGGCACCGTTCGGGCCGCCCATTCCCGCCGCATTCCCGAGCGGAGTGCCTCCGATGGGGGGCATGCCCTGAGTGAGCCCAAAACCTCGGCTTCCGCCGGGTCGGGATCCCGCTCCGCCTGTCGGTGCAGTGCCCGCACCGCCACCGCCAATCAAACCCCCGATCGGATTCACTCGGCGGGGTTGATTGTGGCCCGCACTCGGTTGACCAAGCCCCATGCCAGGTACGCCCCCGATCAATCCGCCAGGTGGCATAGCGCGATTTGAAGGTGGTTGCGTCGGGTGGGCTGGGCCGCTAGCGCCTCTCAGGTTCGGGCGCCCCAAGGGGCCGTGTTGCGGCGCTGTGGCACTGGGCCGACTGATTCCTGTCGGCAGCGGAGGCGTCGCTCCGCCCCCAGCAGGTGAGTTGGGTGGTGCGGGCGGTGTGGCGGTTGGAAGGCTAGGGCCGGCTGGTGCCGGCACCAAGCCAGCGCCAGTTCCGCCCAGAATGGGACCGGTGTTCGGCGCGGTGGGGGTCTGGACAGGTCGAACAGGTCCGGACGGTGTGTGGACCGGTGGTGCGCCGGTCGACGTCGCCAGCGGTAGCGGGATGATTGGCGGGATGGTTGGCGGTGGCCCGCCGCCGTATAGATCTGCGGATCCGGGGTCGGTTCCGGGCCGTGGTGTCCTAACGGGCGGGGGTTTTTGGAGCATTACTCGGGCGTGTTGGAGTTCGCCGCTGAGGCCGTACATGATGCCGCGCGCCTGGACGTTGAGGCGTTCGAGGTCCGCGTCCGTCACCGGGCGATCCGGGACCCGGCTGCCCATGGCCGCCTTCGGGTCGGCGAGCGTCGCGTCGTACGTCTGCTTCTCCTGGACCTTGACGGCGTACGTCTCGTAGATCTTCTTCAGTTCCGTGCGGGTGGCGCTGATGGCCTGCGTGGCGGCGGAGAGCGCGGTGTAGTTGGCGCTGGCCGCGTCGTGCGTGCGCTGCACCTTGTCGATGAGCTCGTCCAGCTCGCGGACGTACGCCCGGGCCGCCTCGTTGGTCTCCGGGGGCCATGCGTCGGCGAGCCCCTTGCGGTATTCCTGGAGTCGGCTCAGGTGCATCCGGGCGAGGTCGCAGATCTTGCGCCAGCCGGCGACCTGCTTCCAGTGGTTGGTGGTGTCGTGGTCCTGGAGGCAGGCCCACATGCTGGCGACGTCCATCAGCCGCCAGTCGGTGAGGGCGGACGTGCGGCCGCCGGCGCCCCGTTCGATCATGGCAGCACCACCGGACCCTGTCCCCGGCCCTGTCCCGGCGCGGGTTCCGGCCCGGTGGGATCGGGCAGCATCGGCGGCGCGCCGCGAGGGGCTGTGGGGGCCGGGTTGGCGAGCGCCCGCTCGATGTCGGTCACGCGCGCGGCGGCGAAGGCGTCGGACCTGGTGTAGCGGGTGGCGACGGTGCCGGCGGCGACGGCCAGGTGGCCGGTGACGTCGCGGACGCCCCAGACCATGTCGGCGGTGGCCTGCTGGGTCTCGTGGTGCGCGCGCAGGAAGTCGACCAGCTCGATGAACGCGTCGGCCGGGTTGGGCACCGGTGCTGTCAGGTCCGCGGCGATGTACGACAGGTGCGGGTCGTAGTTGCGTTCCACTTCGGCCTGGAGCTTGTCGGCGAACTCGCGGAGCTGGCGGATGTCGGCCTCGATGCCGCCGTAGCCGCGGAGCCAGGACGCTGGACCGTCCTCCTCGGGGATCATCGGCCCTCCCTGTCTGTCACTGCACCGTTTCCCTGAGTGAGGTTAATGGGTTCCCGGGGGTGTCGGCAGCCCCGCCCCGGCACACACCGGCCACCCTGCGGGTGTGCAGGGGCACCGAGCTGCGGTGATCCGTGCGGAAAAGGTCAGCGGGGCAGACCGGACGCCCGCCAGGCGCCGGGGCCGGCGACCGCCGCCGCGACGGGCCGGCCGGAGCGCGCCCAGGCGGACGCGGCGACCGGAGGGGCCGCGGCAGCCGGGCGGGACCGTACGACGATCGCGCCCACCAGCGCGGCCAGTTCCTCGGCGGTGGGGACCCCACGGACGACCCGGAACAGCGGCTCTTCGGCAGACATGGCGTCAGCGTACGCGTCGGAGTGGCTGACCTGAACCACGCAGTGGCGTGCCGGCGGTGTGAGCGTCGTCGGCTCCGGGTACCGTCTGGGCGATGTCGAACGCGCTGCCCCAACTCGTCGCTGACCGATACCGGCTCCTCTCGCCGCTCGGTCAGGGCGGCATGGGTCGGGTGTGGAAGGCGCGCGACGAGGTGCTGCACCGGGACGTGGCGATCAAGGAGCTCGTCCCGCCGCCCAGCCTCACCGACGAGGAGCGCCGCGAGATGCGGGAACGCTCACTGCGTGAGGCCCGGGCGATCGCCCGGCTCAACCACATCAACGTGGTCCGCATCTTCGACGTGCTGCGTACCGACGGCGACCCGTGGATCGTCATGGAGTACGTGGCGTCGAAGTCGTTGCAGGACACCCTCGCCGAGGACGGCCCGGTGACGCCGGCGCGTGCCGTGGAGATCGGCCTGGGCGTGCTGGCCGCGCTGAAGTCGGCACACAAGGCCGGCGTGATGCACCGCGACGTCAAGCCCGGCAACGTGCTGCTCGGCGACGACGGCCGGGTGGTGCTGACCGATTTCGGCCTCGCCACGATTCCCGGCGACCCGAACGTGACGCGCACGGGCATGGTGCTGGGGTCGCCCGCGTACATCTCGCCGGAGCGGGCCCGCGAGGGCACCGCCGGGCCGGAGGCCGACCTCTGGTCGCTGGGCGCCACCCTCTACGCGGCGGTCGAGGGCAAGTCGCCGTACGCGCGGCCGTCGGCGATCGCCACCCTGGCGGCGCTCGCCACCGAGCCGATGCCGCCGCCGAAGAACGCCGGGCCGCTCAAGCCGGTGCTCAACGGTCTGCTGCGCAAGGACCCGAAGGAGCGGATCACCGCCGAGGTGGCGGAGAAGCTGCTGCGCCGGGCCGGCGGCAAGCGCACCCGCACGATTCCGCTCCTCGACGGCGTACGCCGGCCGGGGCCGAACGGGCCGCGTGAGCCGCGCCCGCCGCTGGTGCCGGCGCCGCGACCGGCCGAGGGCGGGCCCGACAAGCTGGTCAGCCCGCCGGCGCCGCGCGCGCCGCTGGCGGCTGCCGCCGGTGCCGCCGCGGCGTCCACCGCCGAGGACGCGACGGCGGCGCTCTCCTCGGACTCCGTGCCGACCGCGAAGGTCGGGTCCTCCACCTCGGACGCTGCCCCGACGGCGAAGGTCGACCCGCCGAAGCCCGCGCTCGACGACACGAAGGCCGAGCCGGTGGTCCCGGCACCCGGCAGGCCGGCGAACCCCACCTCGGTGATGCCCGCGCCGGTCAGCCCGCCGTCCGGCCGGGCGACGGTCGTGGCGTCCGACGGTACGAAGCCGAACAACACCCGGCGCAACGTGCTGATCGGCGTGCTGGTGGCGCTGCTGCTGATCGGCCTGGTGGTGATCGTGCCGATGCTGACCAGCGGCGACGGTGGGGACGGCGGCGGCACCCCGCAGGCCGACCCGACCGGCGCGGCGACCTCGCAGGGGCAGCCGCCGCAGTCCTCCGCGCCGGCCCCGCCCACGAGCGCCGCGCCGAGCCCGACGCCGTCGGCCACCCCGTCGCCGACCCCGGACGCGCTGCCGGCAGGCTGGAAGCTGCACAAGGACCCGGGCGGCTTCACGGTGCCGATCCCCGCGAACTGGGTGCGCCGCAGCGGCGGAACCGACACCGTCATCTTTGACGAGCCCGGCGGCGTGGGCGAGCTGCTGGTTCAGTGGACCAGCAGGCCGCAGCCGGACGCGCTGGCCGACTGGAAGCAGAAAGAACCGGATCGCAAGAAGCGCGTGAACGACTACCAGTACGTCGACATCACGAGCTGCGACGGCTTCTGGAAGACCTGCGCGGACTGGGAGTGGCTGGAGACCCGCGACGGCACGCGGATCCACGTCCGCAACCGGGGCTTTGTCACGGCCAAGAATCGCGGTTACGCCCTGCGCTGGGAGGTCGCCGCGAAGGACTGGCAGGCCAAGCTGGCCGACTTCGACCGGATCGCCAAGGGCTTCGTGCCCGACCGCAAGGACTGACCCGCGGGATTCGCGCCCGTTGCGAGATCGACTCGCATGACCTTCCGCCGTACGGGGTATCTGACCTTCACGACGGAAGGGAGGGTACGACATGGGTTACCGATTGAGGGACGCCCGGCCCCGAGTGGCACTGTGGATGCTCGTGGCCCTCGGCGACATCGTCCTGCTGCTCGCCGCCGCCGGCCTGCCGCTGCTGTTCGCGCTGCTCAGCGTCGTGACCGTCACCCTCGCCGGGGTGGGCGTCCGGCGCTTCGCCCGGCGCAACGCGCTCGCCCGCGAGAACGCGGCTACCGTGCCCGTGGCGGCCCGACGGCAGGTCTGACGCCCGCGAGAGCGGCGTGGCGGCAGCCGGACCAGTTGTCGACCGTACGGTGACAACCGATCCCGCTGCCGCCAACCGCCTCCCCAGGCGATTCAGGCTCAGGTGTTGTTGGCCAGGGCGATCAGCCGGCTCCGGTCACCGTTCCAGTGGTTGCGGTCGACCCCGCCGCTGATCCCGGCGACGCTGCCCCGGTCGGTGTACTGCCAGAAGCTCCAGAACGGTGCCCCGGCCGGCAGCGCGCCGACCGTGCTCGACCAGCGGGCGACCCAGAGCGGGTGGTTCGCCCACGGGGCGCTCCAGCTGCCCGTGCACTGGTTCCACCAGCTCGTGGTCGTGTAGATGACGGCGTAGCGGCCGGTGCGGGAGCGGTAGGTGTTGAGGAAGTCCTGGACCCAGTTCCGCATGCCCGTCGTGCTCAGGCCGTAGCAGTAGCCGCCCGCGTACGGGTTGGCTTCGAGGTCCAGCGCGGCCGGGAGGGTGCGGCTGTCGGCCGACCAGGCGCCACCGTTGGAGGCCAGGTAGTTCGCCTGCACCGCCCCGGAGGAGATGTTGGGCCGGGCGAAGTGGTACGCGCCCCGGATGACGCCGGCGTTGTAGGCGGCCACGTAGTTCGTGTTGAACCTCGGGTCCTTGTAGCTGGTGCCCTCGGTCGCCTTGATGAAGGCGAACTGGATGCCCGCGTTGCGGACGCTGGTCCAGTTGATCGCGCCCTGGTAGTGGGACACGTCGATGCCGGGCGTGGTGGCGGCGGACGCCGGGGCCGCGGTCGCGACGAGGCCCGCCGCCGCGGTGGCGAGGGCCGCCAGGGTGGCGGCCAGCAGCCGCCGCAGGGATGTTCCGGTACGGGTCATGGATGCCTCCAAGGACGCCGACTTAATAGACGTTCATCTTTGGAGGTAAGTGCCCCGAATGGCAAGGGGAACTAAGGAAATCTTCATGAACGGCGGAAGCCGGCTACCCTGACGGCGGTGTCTCCGCCGGCGAGCGGACCGGGGTGAGGCGCTCTCCGCCTCAGCGCAGCGCGGCCGGGTCGACGCGCCAGCGGATCGGCGCGGCCAGGCTGAGCTCCTCGCCCGGCTTCGCCACCTGGGCCTCGACGTAGTGCGCGCCGTCGAGCCGGTGCAGCCGCAGCGAGTGGCCAGCGCAGTGACACAGGTCGGGGCCGGTAGGCTCGCGCCCCATGGTGTCGATCGACGGGCTCGGCGGTCTCTGGGACAAGCTGTTCGCGGCGCAGCCGGACCCACCACCCCTGCTGGTGCTGCTGACCGCCGCCGTCGCCCTGGTGGTCGTCTCCACCCGGCTGCCCTGGCGGATCGCCCGCAACGCCATCACCATCGCCCACGAGGGCGGGCACGCGCTGGCCGCCCTGCTCACCGGCCGCCGGCTGCACGGCATCCGGCTGCACTCGGACACCTCGGGGCTGACCCTCTCCGCCGGCCGGCCCACCGGCCCGGGGATGATCCTCACCCTGCTCGCCGGCTACGTCGCCCCGCCGCTGGTCGGGCTGGCCGGTGCGTGGCTGCTCGGCGGCAACCGGATCACCCTGCTGCTCTGGGTCGCCGTGGCGCTGCTGCTGGCCATGCTGATCATGATCCGCAACGTCTTCGGCGTGCTCTCGCTGCTGGTCACCGGCGGGGTGGTCCTGGCCGTCTCCTGGTACGCCGAACCGCAGGTGCAGGCGGCGTTCGCGTACGCCGGGGTGTGGTTCCTGCTGCTCGGCGGCGTACGGCCGGTGGTGGAGCTGCAACGGCTGCGCTCGCGGGGTCGGATGCCCGCCTCCGACGCCGACCAGCTCGCCGGCCTCACCCCGCTGCCGGCCCTCTTCTGGGTCACCGTCTTCGCCCTGGTCAACCTGGCCGCCCTCGGCGCCGGCGCGCTGCTGCTGGCCGGCCCGATCCTCACCGAGGCCGGCCTGACGCCCGGAAAATGACCGGTCGACCGGGCAACCGGCGGCACCGTCCGACGCGTGTCCCCTGCGACCGTCACGGGGAGGTAGCAGGTGCCGGACGTCGACGGATTCGACGAGTTCTACCGGGGCAGCCGCCAACGGCTGCTCGGCTACGTCTACGCGCTCACCGGCGACCTCGCCGAGGCACAGGACGCCGTGCAGGAGGCGTACATCCGGGCCTGGCAGCGCTGGTCGACGGTGAGCGCGTACGAGGAGCCGGAGGCATGGGTGCGGGTGGTGGCGAGCCGGATCGCGGTCAGCCGGTGGCGCAGCCTGCGCAGCCGGGCCCGCGCCTACCTGCGCCACGGCCCCGGCGAGAGCGTGCCCGGCCCGGACACCGCCACCGTCGAGGTGGTCACCGCCCTGCGCCGGCTCCCCGAGGAGCAGCGCACCGCGATCGCCCTCTACTACCTGGTCGGGATGCCGGTCGCCGAGGTGGCCCGGCAGACGGCCGCCCCGGTGGGCACCGTCAAGGCCCGACTCTTCCGGGGGCGCGCGGCGCTCGCCGGGCTGCTCGCCGTCTCTGACCTGGAGGAGGCCGCTGATGCGTGAGGATTTGACATTCGTCGAGCAGGTGCACCGGGACCTGCGCGACGTCCGCTGGCCGGAGCCGGCGGAGATCCGCGCCCGGGCCCGCAGGCGCAGCAGGCGTACGGCGGTGCTGGCGGCGGTCGCGGTGCTCGTCGTCGTCTCCGCCTCCGCCGTG
This sequence comes from Micromonospora sp. CNZ303, assembly GCF_004345505.1. Classification (NCBI taxonomy): domain Bacteria; kingdom Bacillati; phylum Actinomycetota; class Actinomycetes; order Micromonosporales; family Micromonosporaceae; genus Micromonospora; species Micromonospora sp. CNZ303. Next base: position 41,843 of record NZ_SLVT01000004.1, read on the forward strand.
GCGCTCGGGGACCGGTCCGGGCAGCGGGGGCTGGCCCCGGCGGCGTCCCCGTCGCGGCCGGCGGCGCCGGGGGCCCGGGTCGAGATCCCCCCGGCGGCCCTGCTGCAACAGGACGACCTGACGGCGCGCAGCGGTCTGCAACTCAGCGAGGCCGGCCTGGGCGGGAGCGTCGACGTGGGCATGGCCCTCCGCCGGTGCGCCACCAGCCGCGACAGCGGTGTGCCGGCGCAGGAGACCTGGGTGAGCCGGTCGCAGACGGTGCTGCGACCGGCGACCGGCGGGGGGCGGCTCGGCGACGTCCTGGTCGTCCAGGACCTGCACCGGATGCGGGACGACGGGGCCGCCCGGTTCTTCGACGGACTGCGCCGGCAACTCACCGTCTGCCGGGAGTGGCGGGAGGTGCGGTCGATCGAGTGGGGCGGCGAGTCCGTCACCGTCGAGGACGTGCACCGCTGGGACGTGCCGCGCCGCGACTTCGCCGGTGACGAGTCCCTGCTGCTGCGCCACTCCGTCGCCGCGACCCTCGACCCGGCCGACGGAAAGGCGCCCGGCCACCCGTCCACGCCGGACGCGACCGTGGTGGTGCGGGTCGGCGACCTGGTGAGCGTGCTGATCCTGGAACCGACCGCCGAGGCCGACCTGGTCCGCCTCGCCGGGCTGGCCGCGCGGCGCATGTGCGCCGCCGCCAACCCGTCCTGCTGACCGCCGCCCACCGATCGGCCGCCCGCCCCCGGCCCGCGCGATGTCAGGGCAGCCGTGGCCCGCCACGGTCGACGGGGGACACCGCGCGGATCCCGCGGGGGAGAGGCGTCACAGTGGGATGTTGCCGTGCTTCTTCGGCGGCAGGGTCTCGCGCTTGGTGCGCAGCACCCGCAGCGCGCGGACGATCTGGGCCCGCGTCTCGTGCGGCGGGATGACGCTGTCCACGTAGCCGCGCTCCGCCGCGATGTACGGGTTGGCGAGGGTGTCCTCGTATTCGGCGATCTTCTCGGCCCGCACGGCGGCCGGGTCCTCGGCGGCGGCCAGTTCCGAGCGGTAGAGGATGTTCACCGCGCCCTGCGCCCCCATCACCGCGATCTGCGCCGTCGGCCAGGCGAAGTTCAGGTCCGCGCCGAGGTGCTTGGAGCCCATCACGTCGTACGCCCCGCCGTACGCCTTGCGGGTGATGACGGTGACCTTCGGGACGGTGGCCTCGGCGTACGCGTAGATGAGCTTCGCGCCCCGGCGGATGATGCCGTCCCACTCCTGGCCGGTGCCGGGCAGGAACCCGGGGACGTCCACGAAGGTCAGCACCGGGATGTTGAACGCGTCGCAGGTGCGCACGAACCGCGCGGCCTTCTCGGAGGCGGCGATGTCCAGGGTGCCGGCGAAGTGCATCGGCTGGTTGGCGACCACGCCCACCGGCCGGCCCTCCACCCGGCCGTAGCCGACGACCATGTTCTGCGCGTAGAGCGGCTGGACCTCCAGGAACTCGCCGTCGTCGAGGACGTGCTCGATCACCCGGTGCATGTCGTACGGCTGGTTCGCCGAGTCGGGGATCAGCGTGTCCAGTTCCCGATCCTCGTCGGTCACGTCGAGGTCGGCGGGCGCGTCGAAGACCACCGGCTCATCCAGGTTGTTCGACGGCAGGTACGACAGCAGCGCCTTGACGTAGTCGATCGCGTCCTGCTCGTCCGTGGCGAGGTAGTGCGCGTTGCCGCTGCGCGAGTTGTGCGTACGGGCGCCGCCCAGCTCCTCCATGCCCACGTCCTCGCCGGTGACCGTCTTGATGACGTCCGGGCCGGTGATGAACATGTGCGAGGTCTGGTCGACCATCACCGTGAAGTCCGTGACCGCCGGGGAGTAGACCGCGCCGCCGGCGCACGGGCCCATGATCAGGGAGATCTGCGGGATGACGCCGCTGGCCCGTACGTTGCGGAAGAAGATCTCGCCGTAGAGGCCGAGCGAGGCGACGCCCTCCTGGATGCGCGCGCCCCCGGAGTCGTTGATGCCGACGACCGGGCAGCCGATCTTCATGGCCAGGTCCATGACCTTGACGATCTTCTCGCCGAAGACCTCGCCGAGGGAGCCGCCGAAGACGGTGAAGTCCTGGGCGAAGACGCAGACCTGCCGGCCGTCGATGGTGCCGTAGCCGGTGATGACGCCGTCGCCGTACGGGCGGGTCTTCGCCAGCCCGAAGTTGGTGGACCGGTGCCGGGCCAGCTCGTCCAGCTCGACGAAGGAACCCTCGTCGAGCAGCATCTCGATCCGCTCGCGGGCGGTCTTCTTGCCCCTCGCGTGCTGCTTCTCGACCGCGCGCGCCGACCCGGCGTGCACCGCCTCGTCGACCCGCCGATCCAGGTCGGCCAGCTTGCCCGCGGTGCTGTGGATGTTGATCCCGGTCTCGGTAGTCACCCTGGGAATATAACGATGGTTCAGGCCGCCGCCGCTGTGCAGTTCGCCTCAGCCGGGCCGCGACGTCCCCGGTCGACCGGACGGGGGCGGCCGTAGGCTGACGGGATGCCGGGCTCGCCGTACACCGATCTGGACCGCCCGCCGCTGTCGGCGGCGCGGCTGCGGCGGGCGCTGGTCGCCCCGCACGGGCCCTGGGCCCGCCTGGAGTTGCGCGTCGAGACCGGCTCGACCAACGCGGACGTCGCCGAGGCGGCCCGGGCCGGCGAGCCGGAGGGCCTGGTGGTGGTCGCGGAGCGGCAGACCGCCGGGCGCGGCCGGCGCGGCCGGGCCTGGCAGTCGCCGGCCCGGGCCGGCATCGCCACCAGCGTGCTGCTCCGCCCCGGGGAGGCCGTCGCCGAGCGTGGCTGGCCGTCGGCGCCCCAGACGGGGTACGGCTGGCTGCCGCTGCTCGCCGGCGTCGCCCTGGTCGAGACGGTGACCCGGCTGGCCGAGCTGGACGCGGGCCTGAAGTGGCCGAACGACCTGCTCGTCGGCGACGCGAAGTGTGCCGGCATCCTCGCCGAGGCGGTGCCGGGGCCCTCGCCGGCCGGGGCGCCCGCGATCGTGCTCGGTGTCGGCCTCAACGTCACGCTGCGCGCCGACGAGCTGCCGGAGAACCCGACGGGGCTGCCGGCGACCTCCCTGCAACTGGCCGGCGCGGCGGCCACCGACCGGGACCCGCTGCTGCGGGCGCTGCTGCGCGGGATCTCCGACTGGTACGGCGAGTGGCGCGCGGCCGGCGGGGACGCGGTCGCCAGCGGCCTGCGCGACGCCTACCTGGCGAGCTGCGCGACGATCGACCGGCAGGTACGCGTGCTGCTGCCCGGCGGCGACGAGGTGACCGGCACCGCGACCGGCGTGGACGCCGACGGCCAGCTCCTGGTCGCCACCCCCGCCGGCACCCGTGCCCTGGCGGCCGGCGACGTCCTGCATCTCCGCTGATCGCGGACTCCCGCCGCGCGGCTGATCCCCCGGCGGGAGGGGAGCGGCTACGGTCAGCGCGTCCGTTTCTGCGAGGAGGTTCCCGTGGCGTTCCCCGATGACGTGCTCACCGAGGACGAGCACGTCGTGCTGCACCTGCACCCGCACTGGAAGGCGCTGATCCGGCCGGTCGCGGTGCTCGTGCTCGCCGTCGCGGCGGTGGTGGCCGGCCTGGTCCTGCTGCCGTCCGGCGGGGGCGGCTCGATCGCGCTCGCCGTCATCGGCGGCCTGGCCCTGCTGGCGGTGCTGTGGCTGGCCCTGTGGCCGTTCCTGGTCTGGCGGAGCACCCACTACCTCTTCACGAACGAGCGGGTGCTGCTCCAGCAGGGGGTGCTCTCGCGTGACCGGCGCGACATCCCGCTGACCCGGATCAACGACCACGCGATGAACCAGCGGTTCGTGGAGCGTCTGCTCGGCTGCGGGACGCTGACCATCGAGTCCGCCGGCGAGCGCGGCCAGTCCGTCCTGCACGACGTGCCGGGGGTCGGCCGCGTGCAGACCAAGCTCTACGAGCTGGTGGAGGCCCACCACGACAAGCACTCCCTCGGCGACGACGAGATGCGCGACATCCTGGCGGACCTGCACGAGGGCAAGCCGCTGCGGGACCCGACCGCCTGAACCGGCACGGCCCGACCGCCTGAACCGGCACGGCCCGACCGGCGTGGCTCGGCCCGACCGGCGTGGCCCGGGAGCGGGCCGGAACTGGTCGGGCCGGGACGGCGCGTGGGCCGGGACGGCGCTTGGGTCAGCGGCGGGGCGGGCGGCGGGTGGTGGCCTGGAGCTCGGCGGCCAGTTCCGCCTCCAGCTCCCGGTCGAGAGAGCCGCCGAGGCCGGCGTCGAGCGGGACGGGGCGCCCCTGGACCGGGGCCCCCGGGCCGGCCGCCGAGGCGTGTTCGGGGCCGGGCTTGCCGCGTGGGGCACGCCGCGCGGCGCCGGGCGGTGGTTCGGACTCCTCCAGCTCGGAGATCGACTCCGCCAACTCGGCCACCGGGTCCATCTCGGCCATGGTGTCCCACTCGTCGCGCGGGATGCTGTGCCACGTCTCGGCCGCGTGGGCCGGCACGGGTTGGAAGACGAACGTGCGGTAGGACCAGAAGCGGAACAGCGTCGCGAGCAGCACGCCACCGGTCTTGGCCACGTTGAGGGCCAGCAGGCTGGTCAGGCCCAGCCCGTACTTGGCGGCGGCCAGCACGCCCAGCTCGATGAGCAGGCCCGCCCCGTTGAAGAGGAAGAAGAGGACGTACTCGCGCCGCATGGCCGATTTGGGGCGATCCCGGTACGTCCAGTGACGATTCATCAGATAAGACGTGATCGTCGCTACGACGGTCGCGATGACCGTCGCCTTCAGTTGACCGTCCACGAAAACGGTCAGTGCGAGCACATTGAACACGGCGTAATTGATTACGGTGTTGACGCCGCCGACGATTCCGAACTTGAGCGCCTCGTGGATGAACTTCTGCCAGCGCTCAGGCAGCAGACGGACAAGACGCATGCGGAACACCTTAGGGCAGTGGGCGGGGCCGGCAGGCTCCGGCCGGGACGAAGGTGGGCGGCAGGTCACGCCCGGTGATCTCGGTCGTGCTTCTCTTCCGGAACGGAGGGGGTTCCCGCTTCGACGAAGACGAACCGTCGGTAGGACCAGAACCGGAACAGCGTCCCGAGCCCGGTCCCGACGATGAAGCTGGCGATGTTGTCGGCCAGCGGGGTCTGGAACACCTCCGGCCAGATGCTGCCCAGGCCGTAGCGGCTGACCGCCAGGCAGGCCACGGCGATCCCCAGGCCGACGCCGTTGAAGAAGAAGAACAGCGCGTACTCGCGGGCCGGGTTGGAGCGCTTGCGGTGCCGCCACGTCCAGAACCGGTTGCCGACGAACGCCACGGACGCCGCGATCACCGTCGAGATGGTCTTCGCGGTGACCTGCTCGACGCCCCGCACGCTCGTCAGGTAGTTGAAGAGCGCGAAGTCGATCAGGAAGGCGATCCCGCCCACGGTGGCGAACTTGCTCAGCTCGCGGACCAGGTGGCCGAAGCGGTCCACCAGCGAGCGGACCAGACCCGGGCGGGTCTGCGGAGAGCCGGGCTCCCCGGTCGTCGTCGCGGCCACGACGCGAGCCTACCGGCTGGGGTCATCCCGCACGGGTAGCAACGGCGGACCGCTCACCCGGGTGTGCGCCTGTGGACAGAGCGTAACGAGATCGGACGGACTGTGGGGCGGTTCACGGGTTCCGCCGCCCGGACGCGGCCGGCCCGGCCGGTGACGGTTCCCCACAGGATTTGCGTGAAACTGCGCGTGAAAGCGGGTATTAGCTCGTGATGCCGCAGCGTGCCCGTACCTTGTGCAGTTCTTCACAACCAGTCCCACTGACTGGTGACCTCGCCCGGTTTACGCTGAGGCCAATCCCAGGTTTCCACGAAGACGACGCATAGCGCCGTCAAGACTCGTGCATCCCATAGATCGGTCAGCGTCGACCACAAGGAGATGTGTCATGGTTGCTCCGGCTACCGTTCGGGGTATCGATCAGGCCCCGACGTCCCACCCGAAACTGCTCGCCTGGGTCCGTGAGGTCGCTGAACTGACCACCCCCGACCGCGTCGTCTGGGTGGACGGGTCCGACGAGGAGTGGCGGCGCCTCACCGACGAGCTGGTCGAGGCCGGCACCCTGATCCGGCTCAACCCCGAGAAGAAGCCCAACTCGTTCTACGCGCGCACCGACCCGACGGACGTCGCCCGGGTCGAGGAGCGCACCTACATCTGCTCCGTCGACGAGGCGGACGCCGGCCCCACCAACAACTGGATGGCGCCGGCCGAGATGAAGCGGACGATGACGGAGCTCTACCGCGGTTGCATGCGCGGGCGCACCATGTACGTCATTCCGTTCTGCATGGGCCCGGTCGAGGCCGAGAGCCCCATGTTCGGCGTCGAGATCACCGACAGCCCGTACGTGGTCGCGTCGATGCGCATCATGACCCGGATGGGTGCCAAGGTCCTGGAGGCCATGGGCGACGACGCGGACTTCGTCCACGCGCTGCACTCCATCGGTGCCCCGCTCGCCCCCGGCCAGCAGGACGTGGCGTGGCCGTGCAACGAGACGAAGTACATCTCGCACTTCCCGGAGACCCGGGAGATCTGGTCCTTCGGCTCCGGCTACGGCGGCAACTCGCTGCTCGGCAAGAAGTGCTACTCGCTGCGGATCGCCAGCGTGATGGGCCGCGACGAGGGCTGGCTCGCCGAGCACATGCTCATCCTCAAGATCACCTCGCCGGAGGGCAAGGTCTACCACGTCGCCGGGGCCTTCCCGTCGGCGTGCGGCAAGACCAACCTGGCCATGCTGGAGCCGACCGTCCCGGGCTGGAAGGTCGAGACCATCGGCGACGACATCGCCTGGATGCGCTTCGGCCCGGACGGCCGCCTCTACGCGGTCAACCCCGAGTACGGCCTCTTCGGCGTCGCGCCCGGCACCGACTGGAAGACCAACGCCAACGCGATGCGGACGCTGGACCGCGGCAACTCCGTCTTCACCAACGTCGCCCTGACCGACGACGGGGACATCTGGTGGGAGGGCATGGGCGAGCCGCCGGCGCACCTCATCGACTGGAAGGGCAACGACTGGACGCCGGAGAGCGACAGCCTCTCCTCGCACGCGAACAGCCGGTTCTGCACCCCGATCACCCAGTGCCCGATCCTCGCCGAGGACTACTTCGACCCGAACGGCGTGCCGATCGACGCGATCCTCTTCGGCGGTCGCCGCCGGGACACCATCCCGCTGGTGACCGAGGCCCGCGACTGGGTGCACGGGGTCTACATGGGCGCCACGCTCTCCTCGGAGACCACCGCCGCCGCCTCCGGCGCGGTCGGCGTCGTCCGGCGCGACCCGATGGCGATGCTCCCGTTCATCGGCTACCACGCCGGCGACTACTTCCGGCACTGGATCGAGATGGGCAAGGGCACCGACGGCGACGAATCCAAGCTGCCGAAGATCTACTACGTCAACTGGTTCCGCAAGGACCCGGAGGGCAACTTCCTCTGGCCCGGCTTCGGCGAGAACTCCCGCGTCCTCAAGTGGATCATTGAGCGGATCGAGGGGCGCGCCGAGGCGGTGGAGACGCCGATCGGCATGGTCCCGGCCCAGGACGCGCTGGACGTCGAGGGCCTCGACATGACCCCGGAGGACGTCCGGATCGCGCTCAAGGTCGACCCTGAGGAGTGGCGCAAGGAGCTCCCGATGGTCACCGAGTGGTTCGAGAAGTTCGGCGACAAGCTGCCGGGTGTGCTCTGGGCCGAGCTGGACGCGCTGCGTGCCCGGCTCGACGCGGCGCCGCAGCGCTGAGGACAGGTGTGACCGAAGCCCCGATGGGGCATCATCGGATCCCATGAGGACGGCCGCCGCGACCGAGGTCCGGCGGCCGTCCGCCGTCCGGGCGCTGACCGCACTGCTCGCGCTGACCGCGGCGGCCACCGTCGTGGTCGAGCTGCTCAACTGGTGGTACGCCCCGGAGCAGGGCTTCGGGCTGGCGGTGCGGACGGGCTGGGCGATGCTGCGTTCGCTCGGCTTCCTGCTGCTGATCGGGCACGTCCGTCGGGGCCGGACGGTGGCCCGGCCGTTCGGGCTGATCCTGGCGGTGACCACGGTCTTCGCGGTCGGCCGGCTGATCGTGCCCCGGCAGGGGGTGCCGCCGCTGCCGGGGCTGCTGGGGTTCGCCCTGCTCACCGTGCTCTGCGCCGCCGTGGTCTGGCTGCTCTACCGCTCGTCCGCAGTGTCCGGGCACCTGGTCCGCCACCGGCCCCGCCTGGTCATCGACCGGGAGGGCATCTCCTGGCGGGAGACCCCACCCCGCCGGCCGGAGGTCAGCGGTTGGCTGCTCACCAGCCGGGTCGCCGCGTTCACCTACAGCCCGCTCATGCTGGTCCCGGCGCTGGTCGCCGGCGGCGCGGTGCTGGACGACCGGCTCGCCGCCGTGCCCGCCGTGCTGTTCTGGTTCGCCGCCGGGATCGTGACCAGCTACGCGGTGCTCTTCTGCACCGCCTTCCTGATGCGCGGCAAGGGCTGGGCGCGCACGCTGCTGGTGGTCGTCACCGCGATCGTGCTCGCCGTCGACCTGCCGCTGTGCTGGTGGCTGCTCGGCCCGGACGGGCTGGTCCGCGACGGCGGCCCGCTGGTGGCCGCCGCCGCGCTCGCGATCTACGGCCTCTGGCGCGCCACCCGCGCCGAACGCGCCGCCCGGCCGGCGTAGGGCGCCACCCGCGCCGAACGCGCCACCCGGCCCGCGTAGGGCGCCACCCGCGCCGAACCCCCGGCCGGGCGGGCACGGTGCAGAGGTGTTCCAGGTACCGCCCCTAGCCAAGGTGATCACCCTCCGCCGCAGGGCTCGGACCCGCCCGGAGCCGCCCCGGCCCCGTTCCCCACCAATTGGCCCTCGGCGGGTGCACCGCCGGCCGCCCAGGGGCGGTGCCATTCGCGCTGTCGACCTGCCCCGCCCACGAGACCGCTCTCAGGCCCACCTCGCTCCGCCCGCTGTTCGCCCCCGCCCTGCTCGCTTCTGTTCCTGCTTCGCCTGTTCCTGCTCCGCCTGCTCCTGCTTCGCCCCGCTGTACGCCGCCGCCTCCGAGATCGCCTGTGCCCCGCCCCGCTGTTCGCCGCCGCCTCCGAGATCGCCTGTGCCCCGCCCCGCCCTCCGCCCCCCACCGACGGAGGCGTCCGCGGGCCCGCCACGCCCCGCCCTTTACCGATCTTGGTAGGAACATGCCCCTCAGGGGCACGTAGCTACCAAGATCTCCCGCACGCCGTCATCCCGCGTGCGTGGGGAGGCGCTGTTGCTGCCGGGGATGGTCAGGGGGCCCCGGACTGGACCTCGACTTCTGGTTCGTGGGCCGCCGCCAGGGCCCCGGGAGGCGCCGCGAGGGCCTCGGGAGGGCGCCGGGAGGGCCTCGGGAGGGCGCCGGGAGGGCGCCGCGAAGGGGCGCCGGGAGGTGCCGGGAGGGTGCCGGTGTTCGTGGTCGTCGTTGACGGGCCGGGCGGGTTTCGCCGTGCTGGGCGTCTCCGGCGGCAGGATGGCCGCAGGAGCCGGACCGGCGGTGGGAGGCGACGCGTGGGCGACGAGTCCGTGGGCGACGAGTTCGACGTGGTGGTGGTCGGGGCCGGTCCGGCGGGGTCGGCCGCGGCGCTGGCGGCCCGGCGGGCGGGGGCGAGCGTGCTGCTGCTGGACCGGTCCGACTTTCCCCGCGACAAGGCGTGCGGGGACGGCATCGCCGCGCACGCGCTGGACGTGCTGGACGAGCTGGGGGTGCCCGACGCGGTGACCGGGTACGCGCCACTGCCGGCGCTGCGGCTGGTCGGGCCGGGCGGCGGCGCCGTGGCCCGGGCGCTGCCCCGGCCGGCGTACACCGTGCCCCGCAGGGTCTTCGACGCGCGGCTGGTGGCGGCGGCGGTCGCGGCCGGCGCGCGGCTGCGCCGGCACGCGGTGCGGCACGTCGAGGTCCGGGCCGACCGGGTGGTGCTCGACGGCGTGCTGGCGGGGCGGGCGGTGGTCGGCGCGGACGGCGCCGGGTCCGTCCTCCGGCGGGCGCTCGGGCACCGGCCGAATCCCGACCGGCACCTGGCGCTCGCCATCCGGGGGTACGCGCCGGCGCTGCCCGGCCCGCCCGAACAGCTCATCGTCACCTCGGCGCCGCGCTGGCCGGCGTACGCCTGGTCGTTTCCGATCGGGGACGGCCGGGCGAACGTCGGGTACGGGGAGGTGCTGCGGGGCGAGCCGCTGACCCGGGCGCACCTGGTCGACCGGCTCGGCGCGCTGCTGCCCGGCACCGACCCGGCGGCGGTCACCGACCTGCGGGCGCACCACCTGCCGCTGTCGACGCACCGTCCCGCCCCCGGGCGCGGCCGGCTGCTGCTCGCCGGCGACGCGCTCTCCCTGATCAACCCGTTCACCGGCGAGGGCATCTTCTACGCGCTGCTCTCCGGCGCGCTCGCCGGCGCGGCGGCGGCCGGCTCGCCCGAGCAGGCCGCCCGGCGGTACGCGGCGACGCTGCGCCGCCGCCTCGGCATCCACCTGCGGCACAGCTCGCTCGCGGCGTGGCTGGCCCGGCGCCGGCGGGTGGTCGACGCCGCCGTCCGCGCGGCGGGTCGGGACGACCGCGTCTACCGGACGGTGGTGGAGCTGGGGCTGGGCGACGGGCGGCTCGACGCCCGCACGCTGGGCATGATCGGCATCGGTCTGCCGGCGTGGGAGCGGACTCCGAGGCGGTGATTCGGCGCGCAGGTCGCTACGCTGCAAGGTGATGACTCTGCGGGACCTGATCTATTCCGTGTACGAGCGTCGCCTCACGGCGAAGCTCGCAGGCAAGCCGGTGCCCCGGCACGTCGGCGTGATGTGCGACGGCAACCGCAGGTGGGCCCGGGAGATGGGCTACGTCGACCCGAACGACGGCCACCGGATGGGCGCCGTCAAGATCAAGCACATGCTGGGCTGGTGCAACCAGGCCGGCATCGAGCACGTGACGCTCTACCTCCTGGCCACCGACAACCTTCGCCGGCCGGCCAAGGAGCTCGACCCGCTGCTCCAGATCATCGAGGACCTGGTGGTCGAGCTGGCCGAGGAGGGCAATCCCTGGCGGCTGCGCATGGTCGGCGCGCTCGACCTGCTCCCGGCCTCGACCGCCGCCGCGCTGAAGGCCGCCGAGGAACGCACCCGGGACCGCAGCGGCGGGACCGAGGTCAACATCGCCGTCGGCTACGGCGGCCGGCGGGAGATCACCGACGCGGTGCGGTCGCTGCTGCTGGAGTACGCCGCCAACGGCGGCACCCTCGAGGAACTGGCCGAGGTGCTGGATGTCGAGCACATCGCCGAGCACCTCTACACCCGGGGCCAGCCCGACCCCGACCTGGTCATCCGCACCAGCGGCGAGCAGCGCCTCTCCGGCTTCATGCTGTGGCAGTCGGCGCACTCGGAGTTCTACTTCTGCGAGCTCAACTGGCCGGACTTCCGCCACATCGACTTCCTGCGCGCCCTGCGCTCGTACGCCAACCGCCAGCGCCGCTACGGCGCCTGACCGACCCGGAGCGCCTCAGCGCCTCAGGTGAGGTGTCGGGTGGCGTCAGTCAGGAACGCGCCGAGGGCGGCGGGGGAGTCCAGGGTCAGGTCGGCGGCCTCCGCGACCTCGTGGCCCGTCTCCGGGTTGGCGACGGCGACGCAGACGCCGAAGAAGTCCGGATCGGCGGCGGCCCGGGCCCGAAGCGCGGCGAACGCCTTGATGTCGGAGACGTCGTCGCCGAAGTACCACGCACCCTCGGCGTCCCGGACGATCTCGTCGATCACCATGCCCTTGTCGCGGTCGACCGGGGGCTTGAGCTCCAGCACCATCCGCCCGGCCTGGACCTTGAGCCCGAGCCGCTCGGCCTGGGCCTGGCCCCACCGCTCCACGGCCGCGCTGAGCTGCGGCGCGGTGCGCCAGTGCAGCGCCACGGAGAGCCGCTTGTATTCCACCAGCGCGCCCTCGGGCAGCTCGGCCCGGGCCAGGTCGGCCAGCTCGGCCATGGTGGGCACCCAGGGCAGGGCCGCCGGCTCCGTCACGGTCTCGCCGCCGGAGTGGCTGTGCTCCAGGCCGTAGAGGCCGTACAGGTCGACGCCGGTGAGCCCGCCGAGGTGGTCGCGGAGGAAGTCGACCGGGCGCGCGGAGACGATCGCGATCCGCCGGACGACCGGGGCGAGTGCCTCGATGGCCGCCAGCACCTTCGGGGCGGGACGTACGGCGGTGGGATCGTCGTCGACCGGCGCAAGGGTGCCGTCGAAGTCGAAGAAGAGCACGGTCCCGGCCGCCCTCCCGGCGGTCGTCCGCCAGGCCTGGTCGGCGTCCAACGGGTTCCTCGGCTGCTGGTTGCCCAGATTCAACGGCGGCACGCGCGACAGCGTACCCCGGGCGGGGCGGCTCAATCCCCGGCCGAGAGGTGGCCTCCGGCCGGCGCCCCGGGGGCGCGCGGTCGGGGTGCGACGGGCCCGACGGTCAGCGTTCGGCGGCTCCCCGTCCCCGCCGGCCGAACGGCACGACGGCGGCCTCCTGGCCGTGGTTGAGCAGGTAACCCTCGACGAAGCCGCTGTTGCGGTCGCCGGTGCGCTCCTCGATCTCCTGGAGCCGGCCGACGAGGAAGTCGGTCAGGGCGCTGACCCGGTCGTCGAGCCGGTGGTGCAGCTCGGCGACCACGGCCAGGATCACCGCGGTGCCGGCGGAGGTGAGCGCGACGAGGTTGACGAGCAGGGGAAGCTGCCCGCCGTTGACCGCCAGGGTCACCACGTTTCCGGTCACGCCCAGTGTCAGCGACACGGTGGCGATCACGACTGCCATCCACTTCAGGGTCATGGACAGACCCCTCCTTCTGTCCCGCAGGGCTGGGTTCGGCCTTGTCCCGTCCCCCCGCCGACGACGAGCCCAAGCAGTACGAGTACGGACGCTAGCGCGCCCGTTCCGGCCCCGGAGCGAAACGAATGAGTCTGACCTGCCGTTCTTTCGCCATCTGAGGAACTAGCCGGCCTGTTTACCTCGTTTTCGGACATGGACCGGGAGGGTGGGGCGGTACGCGAGATATCTGATGGTTTCCCGGATGTGGAACTTCTCCGCGTCGGAGACCTCGGGGTCCACCAGCCGCCGCAGCAGCGCCTCCACGTCCGGGTCCATCGGCGGCGTGGCCGGGGCGCTGCGCGGGGCGGTCGCGCGTTCCCAGCCCAGCGCGGCGAAGGCGGTCGCCGGGCTGAGGCCGAGGCCCTCGCAGAACGCGACCACGCGCTCGGCCTCCGGGTCGCTCGCCCAGTCGCCCCGGACCCAGCGGTTGATGGTCTGCCGGGAGACGCCGGTGCGACGGGACACCTCGGTGCCGCTCCACGCCCGGGTGGCCCGGGCCTCGTCGAGCGCCCTCCGGACGAAGGTGGCGAAGGCGATCTTCCGTGCGTTGGCCGTCTCGGTCACCCGGTGACGGTACGACCATCCGGCCACCGGCGCGTGTCCTGGCACGCTGTTGTCACGCGGACGTGACGTTTTCTTCGGGATGCCGGTAAACGATCCGGCACCGCTTCTGAGGGGTGTCACCTGGGCAGAATAGATGCCCGTAGAGGCTGCCGTAAACGGACGAAAAGCTGATACTGTCACGCCCATGAGACAATCTACGGTGTGTCACGTGCATGAGACGATCAGTGCTCACATGCGTCACGCCCCCGGCGCGAGGGGGGTGTGGTGACCGAGCTAGCCACCCGTGCCCAGGCCTTCGGCCTGATCGCGGAGGGGGTGGCCACGGGCCTGAGCGCGCCATGGCGGCTCTACCTCGCCCGGGGCTGCCGTTACCTGTCACTCAGCGTCGGCGACCGCACCGAGTGGGACGCCTGGCGTACCCACCTGGGCTGCCCCGAGGTCAGCGTCCGCGTCTACGACGCCGGCGGGGAGATCCGCCGCTCCTCGGTGGCCGAGGTCGTCCTGGACGGCTGCCGGATCAGCGTCGAGCTGGTCGAGGAGGTCAGCACCGACGACCTGGACCGGCTCCTGGTCGCCGAGCCCACGCCGACCGAGCCGGAGGAGCGATGAAGCGGGACCCGCGGCGCACCGGAGCCGCCGGATGAGCCCCTTCCTCGCCGTCTTCCTCGTCCTCGTCCTCGGCGCCACGAGCTACGCGGCCGGGAGGTTGCACGGCCAGCTCAGCTACCGGATCGGCTACCGGTTCGGCTACCGGCAGGGCTACTTCGACGGCGACCGGGGGGCCTGGAACCGGCGTCGCCGCGACGCCCAGGCCGCCATCGCGTCCGCCCTGGCCGGCCCGTCGCCCGCCGCCAACCGGGTCACCGGCACCGTGGTGCGGCCCGGCACCACGTACACCGGCTCGTCGTTCTCGACGCCGGTCGCCCCGGTCGCCGGGCGGCACCCGACCGGCACCCTGGTCCGGCGGACCGGTTGAACCCCGGTCGACGGGGAGCCCGAGGCCCCGTCGACCGGAACCAGGACGCGGTGCGTCGTCCGCGGCGGACACGCACCGTCGGGACCACGTCAGACCGGTGACGGTGGTTCCCGCCGGCCGGGATGCGCGCAGGGGGCATGCATCCCGGCCGGATCCGCCGCCGGCCGAGTTCACCCGCCGGTCCCCGGAGATCCACCGCCGACCACTAGCCGACGGGGTCCGACGCGGCTAGCGTCTAGGCATGGCACGGGGTTCTCCCGGGCCAGCCGGTCCGCCCGGATCTGCGACCTCGCGCACGGGGTTCCGCATCCGACCCCGTGTCCCCGGGCACCGGAGGAGGCGGAACGCGGGTGGCGGGTGCCCATCCGTCGGAGCAGGCCTGTGACGACTCGCCGTACGCCCGCCGGGACCGACCAGACCCCGGCCGCGACTGCCACGACCCGCCGCGCCACCCGGAGCCGCCGCGGCGCGTCCGCCGCTCCGGTGGACACCGAGGAGCCCCGACCAGCGGGCCAGGCGTTCGTCCTGGACACCTCGGTGCTCCTGTCCGACCCGGCGGCCTTCCACCGGTTCGCCGAGCACGAGGTGGTCCTGCCCCTCGTGGTCATCTCCGAGTTGGAGGGCAAGCGGCACCATCCGGAGCTGGGCTGGTTCGCCCGGCAGTCCCTGCGCATGCTGGACGAGCTGCGGGTCCGGCACGGGCGGCTGGACCGCCCGGTGCCCGCCAACGACTCCGGCGGCACGCTGCGGGTGGAGCTCAACCACTCCGACGACGGCGTGCTGCCGCCCGGGTTCCGCACCGACTCCAACGACACCCGGATCCTCTCCGTCGCGCTGAACCTCGCCGCCGAGGGGCGGGAGGTCACCCTGGTCAGCAAGGACATGCCGCTGCGGGTCAAGGCCGCCTCGGTGGGCCTGCGGGCGGACGAGTACCGGCACGGCCAGGCCAGCGACCCCACCTGGACCGGGATGGCCGAGCTGGAACTCGCCGAGGAACAGATCGGCCGGCTCTACGCCGGCGAGGCGCTGGACCTGGACGCCGCCGCCGGGCTGCCCTGCCACACCGGCCTGGTGCTGCATTCGGGCCGGGGCTCCGCGCTCGGCCGGGTGCTGCCCGACAAGACCGTACGGCTGGTCCGCGGCGACCGGGAGGCGTTCGGGCTGCACGGCCGCTCGGCCGAGCAGCGGATCGCGCTCGACCTGCTGCTGGACGAGTCGGTGGGCATCGTCTCGCTGGGCGGGCGGGCCGGCACCGGCAAGTCCGCGCTGGCCCTCTGCGCCGGGCTGGAGGCGGTGATGGAGCGCCGCCGACACAAGAAGGTGGTGGTCTTCCGCCCGCTCTACGCCGTCGGCGGCCAGGAGCTGGGCTATCTGCCCGGCTCGGAGTCGGAGAAGATGTCGCCCTGGGCGCAGGCGGTCTTCGACACCCTCGGCGCGGTGGTGCACGAGAACGTGCTGGAGGAGGTCACCTCGCGGGGCCTGCTGGAGGTGCTGCCGCTGACGCACATCCGGGGCCGCAGCCTGCACGACGCCTTCGTGATCGTGGACGAGGCGCAGTCGCTGGAGCGCGGCGTGCTGCTCACGGTGCTCTCCCGCATCGGCCAGGGCTCCCGGGTGGTGCTCACCCACGACGTCGCCCAGCGGGACAATCTCCGCGTCGGCCGGCACGACGGGGTGACCGCCGTGATCGAGGCGCTCAAGGGCCATCCGCTCTTCGCCCACGTCACCCTCAGCCGTTCGGAGCGTTCGCCGATCGCCGCGATGGTGACGGATCTTCTCGAGGACATCCCGCAATGACAGTCTTTATGTAGGAGTTTGTCCGCATTCTCTTTGTGGCGCAGATCACAATCGGTGCTCTTCGTTTCCCATCAGCCTCACCGTGCGCGATGGTGTCCCACGAGCGCCCACGTACCGAGAAGATCGTTGGTGATCGTTCGTCACAGGACACGCCAACAGTCACCGGGGTACGTCGGCTGCGACCGGCACCGGGTCGGGGCGCTCGCGACGCGCGGACGCGACCCACCCGGGTCGACGCCCCGCGCCGTGTCCTTGCACCCGACGAAGGGACCACTTCGTGAGTCGGCTGTGGAGCCGGTTCGGCGCCCGTACGGCCGCTGTCGCACTGCTCTCCGTGGGCGTTGCCGGCGGTGTCTACCTGGGTGAAGACCGACAGACCCAGCAGCAGGGCCTGACCGCGCAGGTCGGCGCCGCTGTCGAGCAGGCCGAGTTCGAGTACCAGCGCGAGCGGCAGGCCGCCCAGCAGGTGCAGTCCGCGAAGCAGCGGACCGCCGAGTACCAGGCGAAGCTGCGCGCCGCCGCGGCAGCCAAGGAGGCCGCCAAGCGCGCCCGCGAGGCCGAGGCCGCCGCCGCGTCGCGGAAGAAGGCCCGCGAGGCCGCCGCCAAGGCCGCGGCCGAGAAGGCCGCCGAGAGCAAGCCGTACACGGGGCCGATCCCGGCCTCCTGCGCCGAGTTCAGCGGCAACCGCGAGGTCGGCTGCGCGCTCATGGTGAAGGCGGGCTTCGGGATGGACCAGTTCCCGTGCCTGAACAAGCTCTGGGACAAGGAGAGCGGCTGGAACCACAAGGCCCGCAACCCCTCGTCCGGGGCGTACGGCATCCCGCAGTCGCTGCCGGGCAGCAAGATGGGCTCGGTCGCCGACGACTGGCAGACCAACCCGGCGACCCAGATCAAGTGGGGCCTCGGCTACATCGAGGGCCGCTACGGTTCGCCCTGCAAGGCCTGGGCCCACTCGCAGGACGTGGGCTGGTACTGATCGACCTCCGACGGCGGGGTGTGTGGGCGTCCACACACCCCGCCCTCGTCGTTCCGGGTACGGATCGCCGCAGAAGTGGCGGCTGCGCCCGACACCTGATAGCTCTTGACGGGTGACCCTGCACCCGGGAAGCGGCGACCCGCACCGGTTCGGCACCGAGGCGTTCTACGCCGCGCTCGGCCGGGCCTTCGTCGCCATGTGCGCGGTGGTGCCGTTCCTCTTCCTCATCGAGGCCCTCGACCAGGGACTCGCGGTCGGCCTCGACGCCACGGCCGGGATCATCCCGAAGCGCATCGACGGGCTCGACGGGGTCTTCTTCTCGCCGTTCCTGCACCACGGCTTCGACCACCTCTACAGCAACAGCATCCCGCTGATCCTGCTCGGCACCTTCGTGCTCGCCGCCGGCGCCCGCCGCTTCCTCTGGTCGACGCTCGTCATCATCCTGGTCAGCGGGCTGGGGGTGTGGTTCACCGGTTCGTCGACCTCCGTGGTGGTCGGCGCGAGCGGGGTCATCTTCGGCTACCTGGGCATCCTGCTGACCCGGGGCATCGTCGAACGGAGCTGGTGGAACTTCGCGGTCTTCCTGCTCGTCGGCCTGCTCTACGGCTGGCAGCTGGTCGGCATCCTCCCCACCGACGAGCGGATCTCCTGGCAGGGGCACCTGTTCGGGCTGCTCGGCGGGGTGGTCGCCGCGGTCATCTTCCGGCGCCGCCGGGGAGACCTGGGCGGCCCTCACCGCTCGGAGTCCACGCTCACCATGCCCTGAGCGCCGACGCGGCGGTGCCGCGCGGCCCGGTGGGACATGCTTGCCCCGGGCGCGCCGCCGGCCCTACCGTCGGGATCAGCACGCGTTGATCCGTGAGCGGAAAGCGACGGTACGCACATGCGCGAGGTCGATGTCGCGGTGATCGGGGCCGGCCCCGCCGGGCTGTTCGCGGCCTACTACGCCGGATTCCGGGGGCTCTCCGTCGCGGTCGTCGACGCGCTGCCCGAGCCCGGCGGCCAGATCACCGCCATGTACCCGGAGAAGCTGATCCACGACGTCGCCGGCTTCCCGGCCGTCAAGGGGCGGGACCTGGTGGCCAACCTCGTCGCCCAGGCGGCTCCGTTCGACCCGTACTACCTGCTCGGCACCCGCGCCGAGAAGCTCTCGTACGCCGACGGGCAGCCGGTGCTCGGCCTCGCCGGGGGCGGGCAGCTGCGGTGCGGGGCGGTGATCGTCACCGGTGGGCTGGGCAGCTTCACGCCCCGCCCGCTGCCGGTGGCGGAGCACTTCGCCGGCGCCGGGATCGTCTACTTCGTACCGCAGCCGGCGGAGCTGGCCGACCGGGACGTGCTGATCGTCGGTGGCGGCGACTCCGCCTTCGACTGGGCGTCGACGCTCGAGCCGCTGGCCCGCTCGGTGACGGTGGTGCACCGGCGGGAGAAGTTCCGGGCGCACGCGGCCACCGTCGCCCGGGTGCTGGGGCTGCCGGTGCGCGTGATCGTCAACGCCGAGGTGACCAGGCTGCACGGCGACGGCGCGGTCACCGGCGCCGAGATCACCGTACGCGGCGGCGCGGCGGAGCTGCTGCCCGTGGACACGGTGGTGGCCGCCCTCGGCTTCACCGCCGACCTCGGCCCGCTGGCCGAGTGGGGGCTGCGGCTGGACCGCCGGCACATCGTCGTCGACAGCGCGATGGCGACGAACCTGCCCCGGGTCTTCGCGGCGGGCGACATCACGGAGTACCCGGGCAAGGTGCGGCTGATCGCGACCGGCTTCGGCGAGGCGGCCACGGCGGTCAACAACGCGGCGGTGGCCATCGACCCGAGCGCGCACCTCTTCCCCGGGCACTCGTCCGACGGCACCTGACGCACCGCTGCGGCGCCGCGATGGCGCGGGCGCGGGCGCGGGGCACGGTCGGCGCCGGCCGGGCTCCGGTCCGGCACGCCGCCGGGCACCGGCACGCCCGGTCCGGCACGCCCGCCGGTGGCGGCGTCAGCGGCCGGGGCGGGGCGGCGGGGCGAGGGCGGCGACCCCGACCGCGACCAGGGTCAGCGCCGCGCCGAGCAGGGTGACGGGCCCCGGGCGGGAGGCCGCCGTGGGCAGCAGCAGGTCCAGCAGTACGGCGCCGACGATCTGCCCGGCGATGGTGGACAGGCCGAGCAGCAGCACGCCGGTGAACCGGACGATCGCCGCGGCGATCGCGATGAACACGATCCCGATCGGGCCGCCCAGGTAGAGCCACGGCTCGGCCGGCGCGCCGCCCGCCGGCCAGCCCCGGAGCGCGACGTCGACGGCGAAGGCGACCAGCAGGGCCACCGTGCCGACGGAGAAGTTGACGAGCGTGGCGGTCAGCGCGCTGCCGGCGGCCATCCGTACCCGGCCGTTGACCGCCTGCTGCCAGGCGATGGCCACCCCGGCGAGCAGCGGCAGCAGGGCCAGCACGAGGGTGCCCGGGTCGCCGAGCCGGTCGCCGACGGCCAGCAGGACCGCGACCACGGTCAGCGCCGCGCCGGCCAGCCGCTGGCCGGTGACCGGCTGGCGACCGCCCGGACCGACCCCGGCCCGGTCGACGGCCAGGCTGCTGCCGGACTGGCCGGCGACCACCGCGACGGTGAAGACCGCCACGCCGAGGGTGCCGATGGTCAGCCCCTGAGCGGCGACCAGGAGCGCGCCGCACGCCCCGCCGAGGCAGTGCCACGGCCGCAACGTGCCGTCGGTGAGCGCGCCGCGCAGGACGACCAGCCCCCGCCGCCCACCCGGGGTGGCGGGGACCAGCACCAGCAGCACCAGCAGGCCCACCCCGAACGAGACGACCGCGGCGGCGATCCCGTCGGCCAGGCGTACGCCCAACTCGCCGTTGATCCGGGACTGCACGGCCACGGCCAGCCCGGAGGCGGTCGCGAGGCCCACGCCGGTGATCCGGCGGGCCGCCGACGTGGCTGGAGTGGCCAGCGTCCCGGCGACGCTCACTCCTGCTCGGCCAGCGGTCGGCCGTCGAAGTCGACGGCCGAGTAGAGCGCGAGTTTCTCCAACCGGTGGTACGAGTCGATCACCCGGATCGTGCCGCTCTTCGAGCGCATGACGATCGACTGCGTGTACGCGCCACCGGCCCGGTAGCGGACGCCCCGCAGCAGGTCGCCCGAGGTGACGCCGGTGGCCACGAAGAAGCAGTTGTCCCCGGTGACGAGGTCGTCGGTCGTGAGCACCCGGTCCAGGTCGTGCCCGGCGGCGAGCGCCTTCTCCCGCTCCTCGGCGTCGCGCGGCCAGAGCTTGGCCTGCATCGCCCCGCCCATGCACTTCAACGCGCAGGCGGAGATGATGCCCTCCGGGGTGCCGCCGATGCCCATCAGCACGTCGACGTCGGACTCGCCCCGGGCCGCCGCGATGGAACCGGCGATGTCCCCGTCGGAGATGAACCGGATGCCCGCCCCGACCCGGCGGATCTGCGTGACCAGGTCGTCGTGGCGGCTGCGGTCCAGCACGCAGACCGTGACCTCGGAGACGTCGGTGCCCTTGACCTTGGCGATCCGGCGCAGGTTCTCGGCCACCCCGGCGTTGATGTCCACCACGTCGGCGTACGCCGGGCCGACGGCGAGCTTCTCCATGTAGAAGACCGCGCTCGGGTCGAACATCGCGCCCCGCTCGGAGACGGCGAGCACCGCCACCGCGTTCGGCATGCCCTTGCTCATCAGCGTGGTGCCGTCGACCGGGTCGACGGCGACGTCCACCTCCGGGCCGGTGCCGTCGCCGACGTGCTCGCCGTTGAAGAGCATCGGGGCGTTGTCCTTCTCACCTTCACCGATCACCACGACGCCCCGCATGGGGATCGAGTTGATCAGCTTGCGCATCGCGTCGACGGCGGCTCCGTCGCCGCCCTCCTTGTCGCCCCGACCGACCCAGCGACCGGCGGCCATCGCCGCGGCCTCGGTGACCCGGACCAGGTCGAGGGCGAGGTTGCGGTCGAGATCCTGTGGGATCCGCGTCCTGGTGTTCGTCATGACGGCTCCTCCTCGCGACGTTGCGGGGCGGCAGGGTGCGGCGTCGCCGCTGCCGGGTTTGTCGCTGATCCTCACACGATCGCTCACCCGGCGCGGGGTCGGGGCGATGATGGCCCGGATACGGCCGGTCGGGAGGCTGCGAAGATGGTGGGGTGGAAGCCGCACAGCCTGCCGATCGCGTACCCGCCGACTCGACGCCGCCGGACGGCCAGCCGCCGGTCGCACCGACCCGGGCCGCCGCCGTACCGGAAGGGGAGCCGGCGCTGGTCGAACCCGCCGGCGCCCCCGGGGCGGCCCCGCCCGACGGCGGGGCGGAGACGGGCGAGCGGCCCGCGCCGCCGCCCGCGGTCGACACCCGTAAGTCGGAGCGCTCGCCGAAGGACATGGCGATCTCGCTGCTCGTGCTGCTGATCCCGATCGCCCTGCTGCTCGCCTTCTACCGGGGGTTCCTCGGCGGCGACCAGCCGACGACCGTCGACCCGGCACCCGCCCTCGAATCGGCGCGGGCCGCCAACGCCTTCCCGGTCAGCGAGCCGGCGGGGCTGGACGACGGCTGGCGCACGGTCAGCGCGAACTTCCAGACCGTCGAAGGCGGGTCGAGCCTGCGCCTCGGCTATCTCACCCCGGAGGGGCGGGCCGCCCAGCTGGTGCAGAGCAGCGTGCCTCCGGAGCGGCTGCTGCCCGCCGAGCTGACCGCCGAGGGGCAACCGCAGGGCCAGACGGACCTGGGCGGGCGTTCCTGGCAGCGGTACACCGCCCGCGGCAACGAACAGGCCCTGGTCCTGCTCGAACCGAACCGGACCGTGATCGTGGTCGGCGACGCCCGGGACAACGAACTGCGGCACCTGGCCTCGGCGATCCGGTAGCCCGCTCCCACGGCTGCCCCCCGGGTGTCGGTCGGATCGGCTACGCTGCCCCGGCTCACTGCCCGGCGGCTCAAGTCCGCCAGGTGCCTACCGTCCCACGAAGAGAGACAACTGACTGTGAACATTCGACGGTGGAGCGTCGGCGTGCTCGCCGCCACCCTGCTCGTTCCCGGCCTGACCGCCTGCAAGGCGGACGAGCCCGCGCCGACCGCTGCGGGCTCGGCAGCGTCGGCCGTGCCCGCCGACCCCAAGGAGGCGCTGCTCGCCTCCACCAAGGAGATCGAGAAGGGCAACTTCACCTTCACGCTGTCCGGTGCCGGGCTGAGCGGCAAGGGCCTGGTGCACAAGCCCAGCAACAGCGCCCAGTTCAGCATGAAGTTCGACGACGAGTCCGGCGGCATGTCGATGGGCATGGAGCTGATCTACATCGAGCCGGACAGCTGGGTGATGCTCGACCTCGGCGAGTTGGGCGCCATGATCCCGGGCGCGGAGAAGTGGAAGGGCAAGTACCAGCACCTCGACCAGTCCAAGGTCAAGGGCGCCGGCGAGCTCAGCCGCTACATGGAGGAAGTCGACCCGGCCGGCAGCGCGAAGCTGACCAAGGGCATCACCGAGGTGCAGAAGACCGCCGAGGGCAGCTACACCGGCAAGCTCGACGTGTCCGCCGCGGGCGACGCCGCCACCCTGGACGCCGACCTGGTCAAGGCCCTCGGTGCGCAGGCCAAGGCGCTGCCCTTCACCGCCAAGCTGGACGCGGAGGGCCGGCTCAGCGAGCTGGTCATCTCCGTCCCGGGCGCCGGTGAGACCAAGGCGCACGACATCAAGGTCACGTACGCGGACTACGGCAGCGCCACCGCCGCGCAGAAGCCGCCGGCCGACAAGGTGGTCGAGGCGTCCCCCGAGACGTACGAGATGTTCAAGAAGTAACAGCGTACGACGGGAACGGGGCGGCTCCGGCCGCCCCGTTCCCGGTTCCGGGGTCACCCGTCCGGGGCAACCGGACATCCCGGTGATTGTGCGACGCGGCGACAGGGAACAGGAGTGGGGCGGACCCGGACCGGTCGCCCCGGCAGCCGGCCTCAGGGGGTTCGCGCGGCGCAGCCGACGTGGTGCGTCGCCCGGTTTCCGGCCGCCGCCAGGTGCGTCGGGTGACCCATGTGGGAGACACGTATGACTGTTCGACGCCTGAGCGCCGGCCTGGTGGCCGCCGCCCTGTTCACTCCCGGCCTGGCCGCCTGCAACTCCTCCGGGACCCCGACGGCGGGCTCGTCCGCCTCCCCGACCGTCTCGGCGTCCGGCACGCCCGCGCCCTCCGGCAGCGCGGCCCCGGCGGCCGGTGACGCCAAGCAGGCGCTGCTGGCCTCCACCCGTGAGATCAGCAACGGCAACTTCCGGTTCACCATGTCCGGCGTCGGCTCGACGGCCGAGGGCCGGGTGCACGAGCCCACCCAGAGCGCCGAGATGCGGGTGACGATCGGCAAGCCGACCGACGACCTGTTCATGAAGCTCGACCTCGTCCACTACAAGCCGGACAGCTGGGTGAAGGTCGAACTCGGCGGCACGACCGCCAACAGCGTGCCGGGGGTGCAGAAGCTCAACCTCGGCAAGTACCAGCACCTGGACCAGACCCGGATCAAGGGCAACCGCAACCTCGGCTTCGACTTCGACAAGGTCGACCCCGCCGGCAGCGAGGTGCTGACGCAGGGCATCACGGAGGTACGCCAGACCGGCGACGGCGCGTACGCCGGCACGATCGACGTGTCGAAGGCGGCGGAGGCGGGCTCGGTGGACCCGACGGTGATCACGGCCCTCGGGGCGCAGGCGAAGTCGGTGCCGTTCACCGCGAAGCTCGACCCGCAGGGCCGGCTCAGCGAGATGGTCATCCAGATCCCGGCCGCCGGCCAGACCAAGGCGCAGGACATCAAGATCACGTACTCGGACTACGGCAGCGCCACCGCCGCCCAGAAGCCCCCGGCGGACCAGGTCGTCGAGGCCCCCGCCGAGCTCTACAACCTCTTCAACTAACCCACCCCCCCGTGCGCTCCCCCGCCCTCCCGTCCGCGCCGATCATGCAGTTGTGGTGGGTGACACAAGGTGCGAAACGCCCTGTATCGCCCACCACAACTGCATGATCGCCGGGCGAGTCGGGGCGGGGGCGAGCCGGGCCCGAGCGGGAGCCCGGGCGAAGCGAGCGGGAGCCCGGGCGGGGGAGGTCAGGAGGTGGGGTCCTGGCGGGCGGCGTCTATGCGGGCGCGGGCGCCGTCCAGCCAGCGCTGGCAGGTCTCGGCGAGCTTCTCGCCGCGCTCCCAGAGCGCCAGTGACTCCTCCAGCGTGGTGCCGCCGGTCTCCAGCCGCTCGACCACCGACGCCAGCTCGGCGCGGGCCTGCTCGTAGCTGAGCTGTTCGGCCTTCTTCTCGTCAGTCATCGCTGCCATCCCACCACATCGTGATCCCGTCGCCGTTCAGCGTCGACCGTCGCGGCCGGCCCGCCATCGTGTTTCCGCTTGCGCTCAGCCGTCGACCGTCGCCGCCAGCTCGCCCTCGGCGAGGCGTACCCGGAGCGGGTCGCCCTTGCCGACCTCGGACGCGGCGCGCAGGACCTGCCCGTCGGCGCGCTGGACGATCGCGTAGCCCCGGTCGAGGGTGGCGGCGGGGGAGAGGGCGCGCAGCCGGGCCAGGGTGTGCCGCAGGTCGTCGTCGGCGGCGGCGAGCCGGTGGTCCAGGCAGCGCCCGGCCCGCTGGCGCAGCCCGGTCAGGTCGGCGAGCCGCTGGTCGACCATCACCTGCGGGCGGGCCAGCACCGGTCGGGAGCGCAGGCCGTCGAGCCGGTGCGACTCGCGGTCCACCAGGTTGCGTACCGCGCGTTCGAGGCGGTGCCGGGCCTGCCGGATGACGCGCACCTCCTCGGTGAGGTCCGGGACCACGCGCTTGGCGGCGTCGGTCGGCGTGGAGGCGCGTACGTCGGCGACGTAGTCGACCAGCGGCGCGTCGGTCTCGTGGCCGATCGCGCTGACCACCGGCGTGCGGCAGGCGAAGACGGCCCGGCAGAGCGCCTCGTCGGAGAAGGGCAGCAGGTCCTCGATGCCGCCCCCGCCCCGGGCGATGACGATCACGTCGACGGTCGGGTCGGCGTCCAGCACCTTGAGCGCGTCGACGATCTGCGGAACGGCGCTCGGCCCCTGCACGGCCACGTTGACCGTGCGGAACTCCACCGCCGGCCAGCGCCGGCGGGCGTTGGTCAGCACGTCCCGCTCGGCGGCCGAGGCGCGACCCGTGATCAATCCCACCCGGTTGGGCAGGAACGGCGGCCGGCGCTTGCGCGCCCGGTCGAACAGCCCTTCGGCCGCGAGCAGCTTCTTCAGCTTCTCCAGCCGGGCCAGCAGCTCGCCGAGGCCGACCTGCCGGATCTCGTCGGCGCGCAGGCTCAGCGTGCCCCGGGCCGCGTAGAACTCCGGCTTGGCGTGCAGCACCACCCGGGCGCCCTCGCGCAGCTCAGGGGCGCCGACGTCCAGGACGTCCCGGTTGGTGGTGACCGTCAGGCTCAGGTCGGCCGACGGGTCCCGCAGCGTGAGGAAGACGGTGCTGGCGCCCGGCCGGCGGCTGATCTGCGCCACCTGCCCGTCCACCCACACCCAGCCCAGCCGGGCGATCCAGGCGCCGACCTTCTGGCTGACCACCCGGACCGGCCACGGCTCCTCGGACGTGCTCCGTTCCACCTCGCCTGTGCTCACCCGCCCACCCTACGGCCCGTCCCGGACAGTCCCGCGCGGCTCGGCCGGGGGTGGGCGGCGTACGGCCGGCTTCGCGCCGTGGCGGCGGTCGCGGCCCGTGTCGCTCTCCGGGGCGGCACGTACGATGGGCGGGTGACTCAGGCTGAAGTGACGTCCCGGACCGGCAAGCGCGTGATCCTGGCCAAGCCCCGCGGCTACTGCGCGGGCGTGGACCGCGCGGTGCAGACCGTGGAGGAGGCACTCAAGCTCTACGGCGCCCCGATCTACGTACGCAAGCAGATCGTGCACAACAAGCACGTCGTGCAGACGCTGGAGGCCCAGGGCGCGATCTTCGTGGAGGAGAACGAGGAGGTGCCGGAGGGCGCCACCGTCATCTTCTCGGCGCACGGGGTGGCCCCGGAGGTCTACGAGCAGGCCCGGACCCGCTCGCTGCGGGCGATCGACGCGACCTGCCCGCTGGTCACCAAGGTGCACCAGGAGGCGAAGCGGTTCGCCGCCGAGGACTACGACATCCTGCTCATCGGCCACGAGGGGCACGAGGAGGTCATCGGCACCTCCGGCGAGGCCCCCGAGCACATCCAGCTCGTGGACGGCCCGGAGGACGCCGACCGGATCACCGTCCGCGACCCGAACAAGGTCGTCTGGCTCTCCCAGACCACCCTCTCGGTCGACGAGACGCTGGAGACGGTGGCCCGGCTCAAGAAGCGGCTGCCGATGCTCCAGTCGCCGCCCAGCGACGACATCTGCTACGCCACCTCCAACCGGCAGCACGTGGTCAAGGAGATCGCGCCCGAGTGCGACGTGATGATCGTCGTCGGCTCGGCCAACTCCTCCAACTCCGTACGCCTCGTCGAGGTCGCCCTGGACGCCGGGGCGCGCGCCGGGCACCTCGTCGACTTCGCGCACGAGATCGACGACGCGTGGCTGGAGGGGGCGCGCACGGTCGGCCTGACCTCGGGCGCCAGCGTTCCCGACCAGCTCGTCCAGGAGGTGCTCGCCCACCTCGCCGCGCGTGGCTTCACCGACGTCGACGAGGTGGTGACCGCCAACGAGCGGTTGACCTTCTCGCTGCCGCAGGAGCTCAAGCGGGACATGAAGGCCGCCGCCGCGGCCCGTGGCTGACCGGCGGGAACGGTGGGCGGTCCCGCTGCGTCAGACCAGGGTATGAGGACTCTTCGGCTCGCCGTCTCCGCGTTGGCCGTCTGCGTGGCGCTGAGCGCCTGCGGCGGGCAGGACGGTACCAGCGACACCCCCACCCCGACCCCGACGGGAGCGCAGCCGGTGACCAGCCCGCCCAGCCCTGATCCGAGCAGCCCCGCGGTCCCGCCGACCCCCGGCGACCCGGTGGACCCGACGGGGCCGGTCCTGCCCCCGCCCACGAGGCCCACCGGCGGGCCGACGAAGACGCCGCCGGCCGGCGGCACCACCCTGACCGGGACCGTCACCTCCGGGGTGGAGCCCAACTGCCTGCTGCTCGACAACTACCTGCTGATCGGCGGCCCGCGTGACCTGCTGAAGCCGGGCACGAAGGTCACGGTCACCGGGCGGGTCCAGCGCGACCTGCTCACGACCTGCCAGCAGGGCACGCCCTTCCTGGTCGAGACCGCCCGCCGGGGCTGACCGGTACCGCCCACGAGGGCTGACCGGACGGCCGTCCGCCACACGTGGGTGCGCCTGCCCACCAGGGGCGAGCGCGTCCGTCCGTGACCGCGTCGGGCGGCCCGGGCCGCCTGCGTCGCGCCAGAAGGGGCGAGCGCGTCCGTGCGTGGCCGCGACGGGCGGGCCGAGCCTCCTGCGTCGCGGCGGAGGTCACCGCAACGGGCGGAGCCCGCCCCCCGGTGGGGACGGGCTCCGGTGTTCCGGTGCGGGACGGGTCAGTTCACGGCGCCGATGGAGACGGCACCGCGGCCGACGACCGCGCCCTCGGTGGTCACCACGGACAGCTCACCGAAGAGCGCCCGACCGGCGACCGGGGTGGACTGGGCGGTCACCGTACCGGTGAGGGTGGCGGTGGCGCCGTGGGCCAGGTTGAGCGGGGTGGCGGGCGCCGAGAGGCTGCCCAGCGCCGCCGCGGAGAACGAGTCCCGGTAGTCGTAGGCGGTGCTGCCACCGGCCCCGTCCACCGCGTAGCCCTCGACGACCACCCGGTAGGTGCCCGCCGGCGGGTTGTTGATGGTCACCGCCTCCTCGGAGTCGCCGTCGGCGGCCCGACCGACCTCCGTGGCGCCACGGAAGACGTAGAGGTCGAGGTCGGCCGCGGCGCTGGCCGGGTTGCCGATCCGGGCGGTGAAGCGGGTCGCGCCCGCCGGCACCTCCACGGTGTACTCCTGCGACGTGCCCTCGGTGATGGTGGGCCGCTCAGCGTGGACGCTGGAGAGCGGGCCGCCCTGACCGGTCACCGCGACCGGGCCGAAGGTGTTGGTCAGCGACCAGGTCACCGGGGTCGCCGCACCGGCGGTGACCGACGGCAGCTCGACCACGGCCGGCTCGACCGCGACACCCTGCACCCGCGCCGTGAGCTGGAACGGGTTGTTCAGCGACGGCGAGGTCCGACGGGACTCCACCTCGATCTCCCAGACCCCGGCGATCGGGTTCTGGTAGTCGCGCTCCTGCGGCTTGCAGGCGTTGGCGTCGGAGAAGTTGGTGTAGCAGGCGAGGCTGGAGGTGCTCTCCACCGGGACGCCGTACGGGTTGAACGCGATGAACCGGGTCTGCGAACCGGTGGCGATGCCCGACAGGTTCACCTGGAGGGCGCCCGTGCCCGGCGGAACCGTCACGAAGTACGAGGTGAAGCCGTTCCGGTCGACCGAGCCCTCGGCCGAGAAGGAGAAGTTCGGCTTCTTCACGTCGTTCGAGGCGACGACGACGGTGGAGACCTCGAAGTCGATCACCGAGGTGGCCGGGTCGTCGATCGTCATGATCGCGCCGTGCGCGCCGGCGGTGGCGGGCTTGGCGGTGACCGGGACGGTGACGGTCTTGTTCAGCGGGAGCGAGACGGTCTTCGGCGCCGTGAAGGTGCCGTCGTTGCCGCGCAGACCCACGTTGTGCTTCACGGTGCCGGCCGGCCCGCTGGTACGGGTGAGCTTGACCTGGTAGCTCTTCGACTGGCCGATCCGCTGCCCACCCTCGGTGGAGGCGCAGCGGTTGTAGAGGCCGGTGCCCAGGTTCGGGGTGCCCAGCTGACCGGACAGGACGGTGCAGACCGGGGCCTCGGAGGTGTAGGAGCGCGTCTCCACGCCCTTGCGCAGCAGCTTCCACGCGCCCGGCACGTTGAACATGCCGTAGCCCTGGCCGTACGTCGGGACGTCCTTGATCGGCTTGGCCGAGCTGTAGATCGCCCGGCGCAGCGCGGCCGGGGTGACGCCCTTGTCGGTCGCCTTGGCGGCCGACAGCAGCAGCGCGGCGGCGCCGGCGGCCTGCGGGGAGGCCATCGAGGTGCCGTTCAGCATCGCGTAGCCCGGGGGCAGCGGGTAGCCGGCCTCGGGGACCGCGTTGCCGGCCTGCCAGGTCGGGGCGGTGGAGATGGCCGAGCCGGGGGCGGCGATGTTCGGCTTGATGCCGCCGTCCTCACGCGGGCCCCGGGAGGAGAAGTTGAACAGCGCGTTCTTCGTCTTCACCGCGGAGCCGTAGTTGGCCAGCCAGGTGTCCTTGCTGATGCTCGCCGCGACGCTGACCACGTTGGCGGCCACCGACGGGTCGCCGATGGTGTTCAGGCCCGGGCCGGAGTTGCCGGCCGAGATGAACATCTGCACGCCGTAGGTGGTGATCAGGTTGTTGTACAGCTCGGCGCGGGCGTTGTTGCCGTCGTTCAGCGCCGGCAGACCGCCGATCGACATGTTGACCACGTCGACCTTGCGGTTAATCACCAGGTCGGCCATGCCGGTGGTGAGGGCGGCGTAGGTGCAGCCGCCACCCCACGAGCAGGCCCGGGCGGAGACCAGCTTGGCACCGGGCGCGGCACCGTCGAAGGCGCCGTTGCCGAGCATGTCGTTGGCGGCGGTGATGCCGGCGACGTGGGTGCCGTGGGTGCTCTCGACGATGCCGATGTTGACGTAGTCCACCAGGCCGGGACCGCCGATGGGGGCGGTGTCCACGTCCTCGCGGTACTCGACCACGAACGGGATCCGCTCGACCACCGGGGTGGCCGGGTTGTCGGTGCCGAAGTGCCCGACGTCGAACTTCTCCTTGTACGGCCGCATCAGGGCGTCGTCGGTGAAGTCGTTGTTCTGGTTGACGTCCACCCAGATGTTGTGGGTGGCCGGGTCGTAGAGGATGCCGAACGTGTCGGTCCGGTCCCCGTCGCGGTTGACGTCACCCGCCGGGTCGCTGGCGGCCGTGATCGACTCGCTGAACCGGTTGAACCGGTAGGTGCCCGCCGGGGCCTTCCAGGTCGCGCCACCGGAGGTGAACGTCGGACCGGTGACCTCGGTGAGCATCGGGCGCCAGGTGGCGTCCTCGAACGGGTCCGTCGCGGTCACCCAGTCGACGATCTTCCGCTCGCCCGTGGTGGTCTTCTGCAGCGCCGGGTGACCGAGGTCCACACCGGAGTCCATGATGCCGATCGTGACGCCGCGGCCGTCCCACTGGGGGTTCTTGGCGACGAAGTCGACCGCGCCGATCTCGTTGGTCGGCATGTAGGGGTTGGCGGCCGGGGTGTCGGCCCCGGGGCCGGTCAGCGTCGTGGCCTGCTTCGCCGCCTTCTTGCCGGAGGGGGCGACCTCGGGCGTCGGGTCGGGCAGCTGGATGGTCTCGTCGAGGTCGACGGCGGAGACGCCGGGCAGCGTGGCCGCCTTGACCACCTTGGAGGTGGGGACCTTGGCCAGGACGTAGCCGATGCTGTCGTACCGCTCGGTGACGGCCGCGCCCAGGTTCTTGAGGTCGGCGGCGACGTCCTTCGCCTCGCCCTTCTTGGTGGCCACGATCAGGGTGACGGTCGGGGCCTTCTTCGCCTCCGCCTCGGCGAGCAGCTTGGCGTCGTGCGAGCCCAGCGCCTCCACAGGGGTGGCCTGGGACGCGTCGGGTGCGGCGGTCGGCGAGGCGCTCGCGGTGGCGGCACCACCGGCCACCGTCACCGCGCTGGCCGCCACGACCGACGCGAAGAGCGCGGCGGAGGTCCGCCGGCTCAGGTTTCGGGGTTTGCTCACGTTCTCTTTCCTCCAGAGAACAGGGCCCTCAGATGCAGGGCACGCGTGAGGCGAATCCTTCGCGCTGCCGCTGGTCACTGTCACTACCGTGGAGTCCGTTGTGACCACTTCGTGACATGGACGGGCGTCCATTGTCACATCGGCGATGATAGGTATCGGCCGTCAGTCCAGTGCCGACCGACCGGTCGGCGCCCCGGCCTCGGCATTTCCGAGAAGCTCCGGGGCCTGCGGCTGACGGGGTGCCAGCTCGACCTGCGCCGGCGCGGCCAGCTCCTGGTCGGAGACCCCCAGCTCCGCCAGCTTGCGGGCGCTGACCAGCACGCGCGCCTCCAACGACCCCACGGCACGGTTGTACGCGGTCACCGCGCCGCCGAGCGACGAGCCGAGCTTGCCGACGTGCTCACCCAGGGTCGACAGTCGCCCGTAGAGCTCCCGGGCCAGCGAGTGCACCGCGACCGCGTTGCGCGCCAGCGCCTCCTGCCGCCACGAGTAGGCGACCGTACGCAGCAGCGCGACCAGGGTGGCCGGGGTCGCCAGCACCACGTTGCGGGCGAACGCGTGCTCCAGCAGCGTCGGGTCGCGTTGCAACGCGACGTCGAGGAACGGGTCGGCCGGCACGAACAGCACCACGAACTCCGGGGTGCTGTCGAACGCGGCCCAGTAGGTCTTGGCAGCCAGCGCGTCGACGTGCGCGCGCAGGTGCTTCGCGTGCGCGTCGAGGTGGGTGTCGCGGCCCCGCTCGTCGCGGGCCTCCATCGCCGTCAGGTAGGCGTCGAACGGCGCCTTGGCGTCCACCACCACCGACCGGCCACCGTGCAGCCGGACCACCAGGTCGGGACGGACCCCCTGGTGGTCGGTGGCGGCGGTGACCTGCTCGGAGAAGTCGCAGTGCTCCAGCATGCCGGCCGCCTCGACGATCCGGCGCAACTGGTGCTCGCCCCAGCGGCCCCGCACCTGGGGTGCCCGCAGCGCCGCCACCAGTTGCTTCGTCTCGGTACGCAGCTCGCCCGAGACCGTGCTCATCGCACGGACCTGCTCGCGCAGCTCGGCGTACGCGTCGACGCGGTCGTGCTCCAGCTCGGCGACGCGCTGCTCGTAGCGGCGCAGCGTGTCGTGCAGCGGGGCGACGGCGCGGGCCACCGCCTCCTGGGACTGCGCGGTGGCCTCGTAGCTCAGCGCCCGCATGGACTGTTCCAGCCGTCCCTCGCCCTCCCGGGTGGCGCGCAGCGTGGCGTCCAGCCGGGCGATCTCGGTCGCCGAGCGGGTCCGGGCGGCGTACCAGCCCGCCGCGCCCCCGGCGGAAAGGCAGACGATCACCACGGCCAGCGTCGAGAAGTCCACCCCCGGAGCTTGCCAGACCGGCGCGCCGCGCGCCGCCGTGCCGCTCTCGCCGCACCCGCCGCCTTTGTCGCGGATGGACGTTGTGGCCGATCGTGCCGAGCGGCGTGGCGGGGTGGGGCCGTTCCGGGGCAGACAGGAAGCGGTGACATGGCTCAGAGTGACGACAGGGCCTCGGAGGGAGACGGCATGGCTGGTCGGTTGCGTCCCGTACGGACAGTCGTCGCGACGGCGGTGGGAGTCCTCCTCGCCGGCCTCGCCGCGCCCGTCGCGGTGGTCGCCGCACCGCCCGGCGGCGCAGTCGGCTGGCGGGACCTCGGGACGCTGGGCGGCGACTGGAGCGTCCCCGTCGGGCTCACCGACTCCGGGCTGGTCCTCGGCGACAGCCAGACCGCCGACGGCCGCGTCCACGCGTTCGTGTGGCGGGACGGGACCCTGACCGACCTCGGCACCCTGGGCACGGACAGCCACGGCGCCGCCGTCAACGAGCGGGGCGTGGTGGTCGGCACCACCGCCTTGGCCGACGGGCGGACCAGGCCGTTCCGGTGGCGCGACGGCGTCATGACCGACCTCTCCGCCGTCCACGGGCCGTCCTCGGCCGTCGGCGTCAACGAGCGCGGCGAGGTGATCGGCACGAGACACACCGACGACAGCGGCCAGTACGGCCGGGCGTTCCGCTGGCGCAACGGGATCAGCACGGACCTGCCCGGTCGCGGTGGCGACACCCTCGCGGCGGCCATCAACGACCGCGGCGACATCGTCGGCTTCACCAACAGCGCGGACGGGGCCAGCACCGAGGCGGCGCTGTGGCGCGACGGCAGGCTGGTCCGGCTGACGCCGCCGGCCAGCGCGACCAGCATGGCCACCGGCATCAACGACCGGGGCCAGGTGGTCGGCACCATGCGGGTCGACGGGTCCGGATGGCACGCCTTCCTGTGGTACGACGGCGTCTTCACGGACCTCGGCACCCTCGGCGGCACCGACAGCTACCCGGTGGGCGTCAACGGGCGCGGGCAGGTCGCCGGCAGCGCGCAGACCCCGACGGACATGCGCGCCGTGCGGTGGCACCACGGCGTCGTCACCGACCTGGGCACCCTCGGCGGCTCCTACAGCCAGGCCATGGCGATCAACGACGCCGGCACCGTGGTCGGTGAGGCGACCGTCGCCAGCGGCGCGAAGCACGGCGTGGCCTGGGTGCGGGGCCGCAGCGTCGACCTCGGCCCGCTGGATCTCGGCCGCTCAGGAGGCCGGGTGGGCTTCGTCAACGACCGGGGGCTCGTCGCCGGCCAGCTGGCCGCCACCGGCGGCGACGTGCACGCCGTCGTGTGGAATCTCGACCGGCGACACTAGCCCGGCCCGCCCCGGCCCTTTGTCCGGCCCTGCCTCCGATCCGCGCCGCCGAGCTGCGTCGATCGGAGGCGTGGTGCTGGCCTGGCCTGGGTAACGTCGCAGACATGAGATATCTGCCGCTGCTCATCCTCGTGGTGCTGCTGGTGGGTGCGGTCGTCTGGTGGCGTCGGGAGAGCGCCGCCCGGGCGGAGCGCCGCCTCGCCGACGCGCGGGCCGACGCCCAGCGCTGGTACGAGCGGCTCGGCGGCCAGGTGATGAACCTGCACGGCGACCACCCGGCCGTGCGGCAGGCGCTGGTCGACGCCGGGGAGCGTTACAACGCGGCCGGCAGCCAGCTGGAGCAGGCCCGCAGCGTCGAGCAGTACCGCCTGGCTCGGGAGACCGCGCTGGAGGGGCTGACCTACGCCCGGGCGGCCCGGGTGGCGCTCGGCATCGACCCCGGCCCCGAGCTGCCCCCGCTGGCCGCCGCGCAGGGCGCCGGGCAGCTCACCCGGGAGCGTCAGGTCGACGTGCAGGGGCAGACCTTCAAGGCCGGCCCGCAGCCCGGCCGCGACACCCCGTACTACTACCCGGGCGGGCGCTACCAGGGCCGGCCGGTGCCGGCGGGCTGGTACTCGACCCCGTGGTGGAAGACCGCGCTGGGCGCCGGCGCGGGTGTCCTCGGCGGCATGCTGATCGCCGACGCGCTCTTCTCGCCCGGCTTCGGCGACCCCGGGTACGGCTACGAGGCCGGCTACCAGGAGGGCTTCGGCGACGGCACCGGCTTCGGCGAGCAGGGCGGCGACCTTGGCGGCGGAGATTTCGGGGGTGGCGGTGACTTTGGCGGCGGTGGTGACTTTGGCGGCGGAGATTTCGGGGGCGGCGACTTCGGGGGCGGCGACTTCGGCGGCGGCGATTGGTAGGGCCGGGCTCGCCGGTTGCCGTGTAAGGAAGGGCACCTTCCTATGCAATAAACGTTAGGAAGGTGCCCTTCCTTACACCTCAGCCCGTGTTGCGCATGCCGGCGGCGATGCCGTTGACCGTGGTCAGCAGCGCCCGCTCCAGTGCCGTACCGTCGCTCGGCGCACGCCGGCCGCCCGGCGCCGTGGCCACCGCCCGGCCCGCCGCCCCGGACTCCCGGTACTGGCGCAGCAGGGCCACCTGGAGGTGGTGCAGCGGCTCCAGGTACGTGTCGCGGACGGCCAGGGTGCGCTGGAGCACCGGGGAGTTCTCCAGCAGGGCCGGCGAGGAGGTCACCGCCAGCACCTCCTGCTTGGTCAGCTCGTACTCCTGCTCGATCTTGTGGAAGATCGGGTGCAGCTTCTTCGGCACCAGGGTCTCGACGTACCGGCGGGCGATGCTCAGGTCGGTCTTGGTGAGCATCATCTCGACGTTCGACAGGAACGTGCGGAAGAAGTGCCAGTTGCGGTGCATCTCGGCCAGCACGTCCTCCAGCCCCGCCTCGCGGGCCGCGGCCAGGCCGGAACCGACCCCGAACCAGCCGGGCACGATCTGCCGGGTCTGGGTCCAGCCGAACACCCACGGGATGGCGCGCAGCCCGGCGAGCCCGGCCCCGGTGTTCGGCCGCTTCGCCGGCCGGGAGCCGATGTTCAGCGCGCCGAGCAGCTCCGTCGGCGTCGACGCCCAGAAGTACGCCGGCAGGTCCGGGTCCTCGACCAGCGACCGGTACGACCGGAAGGCCGAGTCGGAGACCAGCTCCATGGTGGCGTCCCAGCGTTCCAGCATCTCGGCGGGCTGCCGGGGCGCGGTGTGCAGCAGGGTGGCCTGGAGCACCGCGGCCAGGGTCAGCTCCAGGTTCTCCCGCGCGAGCGACGGCAGGGAGTACTTGTCGGAGATGACCTCGCCCTGCTCGGTGACCTTGATCGCGCCGTCCAGGGTGCCGTACGGCTGGGCCAGGATCGCCTCGTGCGTGGGCCCGCCGCCGCGACCGACCGTGCCGCCGCGGCCGTGGAAGAGCCGCAGGTGTACGCCGTGCCGGGCCGCCACGTCGCGCAGCGCGCGCTGGGCCCGGTGGATGGACCACTGGCTGGTGGTGATGCCGGCCTCCTTGTTGGAGTCGGAGTAGCCCAGCATCACCTCCTGCACGTCGCCCCGCGCCGCCACCAGCGCCCGGTACGCCGGCAGCGAGAGCAGCTCGTCGAGGAGTTCGCCGCCCGTGTTCAGCTCGGCCGGGGTCTCCAGCAGCGGCACGAAGCCGATCCGGGACCGGCCGCTGTGCACGTCGACCAGGCCGGCCTCGCGCGCCAGCACCACGGCGGCGAGCACGTCGTCCACGCCGAGCGTCATCGAGACGATGTACGACTCGATGACCTCGTTGCCGAACCGGTCCTGCGCCTCGCGGATGGTGCCGAACACGTCGAACGTCTTGCGGGTCGCCTCGGTCAGCGGCGTGTCCAGCGTGGAGAGCGGCCGGCGCCCGGTCAGCTCGTCGGCGAGCAGCTTCGTGCGCTCCTGCCGGCTCAGCGACGGGTAGTCGGAGACCTCGCCGACGGCCGCGTAGAGCTGGGCGAGCACCGCGTGGTGCGCCTCGGCGTGCTCCCGGACGTCCATGGTCGCCAGGTGCAGCCCGAACGCGGAGACCGTACGGATGGTCGAGGCGAGCCGGCCCACGGCGGTGAGCTGACCGGCGTTGCGGGCCAGCGAGGCGCGCAGCAGCTCCAGGTCGGCGACCAGTTCGGCGGAGCCGCGGTAGTCCCGCCCGGGCACGTGCGCGGTGCCCTGGCGCAGCCGCTGCCGGGTGTTGGCGAGCTTCGCCTTCACGCAGCGGGCCTTGAGCCGGTAGGGCTCCTCGGCGTTGACCCGGCGGAACCGGGCCGCCACCTCGGGCAGCGCGTCCAGGTCGGCGGCGAGGCTCGCGGAGAGGTCGAGCGACACCCCGCGCAGCCGCCGGGACACCGACACCTCGTCGATCAGGTGGTCCATCGCCTTCTCGGTGGCCGCGATGCCGTGCTCGTGCTGGATGGTCAGCACCTCGCGGGTCACCGCCGGCGTGACGAACGGGTTGCCGTCGCGGTCGCCGCCGATCCAGGTGCCGAAGGACAACGGCCGGGCGGTCGGGGAGGTCTCCACGCCGAGGGTGCGCAGCGTGTCGGCGAGATCGTCGAGGACCTGCGGGGCGGCCTCGGCGTACAGGTCGCGCAGGTAGTAGATGGCGTTGCGGGCCTCGTCGGTCGGGTCCGGCCGGTCCAGCCGCAGCTCGTCGGTCTGCCACATCAGGTCGAGCAGTTCCGCGAGGCGGCGGTTGGCCGGGCCCTCGTCGCTGGCGCCGTAGAGGATCGCGTTCGCGGTTTCGGTGTCCAGCTCGTCGGCGATGGCGCGCAGCTTGGACAGGATCGACCGGCGGGCCGCCTCGGTCGGGTGGGCGGTGAAGACGGGCCGTACCGCCAGTCGCCGGGCCGCCGCGGCGATCTCCTCGGCCGGCACCCCGCGCTCGGCGATCATCTTGGCCGCCTGGTCCAGCCAGCCGCCCTGCACCGCCCGGCGGCGCCGCAGCTCCCGGGCGCGGTGCACCTGCTCGGTGATGTTGGCCAGGTGGAAGTAGGTGGAGAAGGCGCGGGCCAGCTTGGTGCCGGTGGTGACGTCCAGGCCGGCGAGGCGCTGCGCGGCGGTGGGCGCGTCGGAGCGCACCTGGGCGCGGATCTCCTCGACGAGGTCGAGCAGCGGCCGGCCCTCCTGGCGGGCGAGGGTCTGCCCGAGCAGGGTGCCGAGGCGGCGGATGTCGGCCCGCAGGGCGGCGTCGGGGCCGTCGTGGTCGTGCTGGTCGGTCACGATGCGCTCCTTACGCGAGTACGAAGGACAGCGCTGTCCGACTTCCTGGATCGTATCCGCGTCCCCCGCCGTGAAGGAGGGGACCCTTGCAATCGTCTGCGGTACAGGAAGGGGCCCTTCCTGACATCTCAGCCGGTGCCGGGCGCATCTGCGCTGGTGGGGCCGGGTGTGGGGCGTCGGCCGGCGCGGCGGCGGGCCTGGAACGGGGTGGCGCTGAGCACACCCGCCACGCCCAGCGACGTCCAGATGGTGAGCCCGGCGATCGGCCAGCCGGTCGACCGACGGTCGAAGTAGACGACGGACTTGAGCAGGTCGGTGGCGAGCCCCGGCACGTTCCACCGGTGCATGCCGCGCAGCCAGGTCGGCAGGAACTCGGGGGCGTAGATGCCGCCGGAGCCGGGGTTGCCGAGCACGACCAGCAGCAGGATCACCAGCCCGGTGCCGAACAGCCCCAGCCAGCCCTGCACCGCCGAGGCGATCATCGCCGCCGCGAGGACCGTCAGCGCCCCGCTCGCGGCGACGCCGACCAGGTCGTGGTCCCAGACGTCCAGGACGGGTCCCACCACGATCGCGCCGGCGGCCCCGAGCACCAGGCTGTAGCCGGCCAGCGCGGCGATCCGCAGCCCGGCGCGGCGCAGGCTGCGCGGGGCGGTGCCGTTGCCCAGGCCGAGCACGGTGGCGGCGAGGTAGCCGCCCAGCACGTACCCGACGGCCAGGTAGAACGGCACGAGCCCGCGCGGATCGGTCGCGGCCACCGGCACCTCGTCGGTGACCCGCAGGGGCATCTCCGCCTGCCGGGCGGCGGTGTCGAGGACCCGGACGACGACGTCGGTCGCGGCCGGCGCGGCGGCGCTCGCGGTGGTCAGCACCAGTCCGCCCTCTTCGCCGGTGGCGAGCACCCCGTACACCTCGCGGGTGAGCAGGCCGTCGTCGGCGGCGCGCGGGTCGGCGTACTCGACGGCGTCGAGGGTGCCGTTCTGGTTGCGTACGGCGGCGAGGACGGCCTGTGCCTTCTGGTCGCCGCGTACCACCCCGACCGGCACGTCGCGGGGCGTGGGACGGTGCAGCGCGCCGACGTACGCGGTGATGAACGCGGTGGCGAGCACCAGGGTGCCGAGCAGCAGCGCGGCGGTACGCGGCAGCCCGTCGCGCATCTCCTGGTCCACGCCGCCAGCCTAGGGCGGCCCGTGCCCGGTATGTGGTGTTTCCGCGCCCGCCCGGGACAGCCGCCGATCAGGTCAGCTGGCAGCGGCCCGCGCTGTAGTGGGCGACCGCCGCCATGATCTCCGCCTCGGACCGGTCCGCGAAGTTGAGCGTGGCGACCAGCCCCGAGCCGTAGAAGGCGCTCAGGGTCGCGCTGTCGAGCGCCGTGAACGCCCCGAGGTGCTGGAGCACCCGCGCGTCGCGTGGCGTGACCACCAGCATCTTCTCCAGGCTCCACCGGCGCCGGGAGATCCGCGCGACGCCCTCCCACGGCAGCCAGATCGCCTGGCCCCGGGTCGGCCGGGTGCGGATCCAGAGCCCGGCCGGGCCGAGCGCCAGCACCGGGCCGCCGGAACCGATCAGCCAGAGCTGGATCCCCAGCGGCAGGGCGACCAGGGCCAGCAGGCAGCCCACCACGCCGAGGATCGCGACCACGGACCGGGAGCGCAGCTGCGGATCGGCCGAGTTCACCATGCCGAGACCGGCGCAGCAGGCGATCGGGAGGATGAGGAGCAGCACCACCCCCGTCATCAGCAGGCCGCGTTTCGCGACGTTGGGCCGTACCACGAAGGGCTGGTCCTCCGGGATGCGCCTGGTCACCGGCGGCGGCACGGGGCCTGCCCACGGGCCGCCGTGCGGTGGGCCGTGGTGGAAGGGCTGCGGCGGACGTCCGGCGGGGGTGCTCACGTGGCCTCCGAATGCTCGATCAACTTCGGCGGGGCCAGCCTAGAGGGCGTCCACCAGCGTCCCGGCGGGTCGGACCAGCGGAAAACCGGTGGAGCCGGTCGGTAGCGTCCGATCATGACGTCGCCGAACTATCCCCCCAAGCCACGACCGGGAGACCGGGTCGCGGTCGTCTCGCCGTCCGCCGGCCTGCCGGCCCTCTTCCCCCACGTGTACGAGTTGGGGCTGCGCCGGCTGCGCGAGGAGTTCGGCCTGGAGCCGGTGGAGTACCCGACCACCCGGGTACTCGGCGCCGACCCGCGCGACCGGGCCCGGGACCTGACCGCCGCCTTCGCCGACCCGACGATCGCCGCCGTGCTCGCCACGGTGGGCGGGGACGACCTGATCACGGTCACCCCGCACCTGGACGACGCCGTGCTGCGGGCCAACCCGAAGCCGTACTTCGGCTACTCCGACAACACCAACGTCCTCAACCACCTGTACCGGCTGGGCGTCGTGTCGTACCACGGCGGGTCGGTGCTCGTGCACCTCGGCCGGCCGGGCAGCCCGCATCCGCTGACCTTCGACTCGCTGCGCGCGGCCCTCTTCACCTCCGGCTGGTACGACCTGGTGCCCGCGCCGCAGTGGGGCGACCGGCCGAACGACTGGCAGGACCCGACGACGCTGGCCGACGAGCCGGAGATGCTCCCGGGCGAGGGCTGGCGCTGGCAGGGGCCGTCGACGGTGGTGGAGGGACGTACCTGGGGCGGCAACCTGGAGATCCTGCACTGGCTGCTGGCCGCCGACCGGGTCCCTGACGCCGGGGAACTCGCCGGGTCGGTGCTGATGGTCGAGACCTCCGAGGAACTGCCCTCGGCCACCGAGGTGTTCCGGATCCTGCGCAACATGGGGGAGCGCGGTCTGCTCGCCAGCTTCCCGGCGGTCCTCGTCGGCCGGCCGAAGGCGTGGGACTTCACCCGGCAGCACACCCCCGCCGAACGGCGGGACTGGGCGGCGGCGCAGCGGGCGGCGGTCACCCGGGCGCTCGCCGCCTATTGCCCCGACGCGGTGGTGGTCTTCGACGTCGACCTCGGCCACACCGACCCGCAGCTGATCGTCCCGTACGGCGGCGAGGTCCGCATCGACGCGACCACCCGACACATCTCGGTCCGCTACTGACCCACCGGCCGTGGTGCCGGTGGCAGGCTGCTGGTCGTCGATCAGGTGGGATCGAGGACCGCGAACGCCCGTACCGGGAAGGTGCCCATGCCGGCCACCATCGGCGGGGCGGCCGTGAACCGGAAGCCGGTCGGGGGCAGCGCGTCGAGCCCGGTCAGGTGCTCCACGATCGGGACGCCGGCGGCCAGCAGGGCGCTGTGCGCCGGTCGCTCGCCGGCCGCCGCCGGGCTCATGTCGTCGATGTTGATCGAGTCGATGCCGACCAGGGCGGCGCCCGCGTCCACCAGGGCCCGGGCGCCGTCGCCGGTGAGGTAGGGCGCCTCCGGCGCGCCGTACCGGTCCGTGCCGAAGTGCGCCGACCAGCCCGTGTGCAGCAGCACCGCGTGCCCGGCGACGTCGTACGGCGCCAGCAGCAGCCGGTCCACCGCGCGGGTGCCGGCCGGTACCCGGACCACGAGGCCGGGCAGGTCGGCGAGGCGGTCCAGCGGGGTACCGGCGAGGTCGGCGCCCCCGGCGAAGCGGTGGGCGGGCGTGTCCAGGTACGTGCCGGTGTTGGCGATCATGTCGATGCGTCCCACCTGGAACTCGGTGCCGGGGGCGTAGTTGGCGCGGGACGCCTCCCGGGTCAGCCACTCGGTGATCCGCGGTGCCGGCCAGCCCGGCAGGGTGGTCATGCCGTCGGTGACGACGTGGCTCAGCTCGACCAGCCGTCGCCGGGAACTGTCGTCCGCGCCGGCCCCGCCGGCCACACCCCGGCCGCCCTTGTGCGGCTCCTCGACGATCGTCCGGTTGGTGATGCGTACCTCGGCCACCATCAGCAGCCCGAGGTGGCGGACGAACAGCGCCGCCAGTTCCTCGTCGGCGACGTCGCGGCCGGGGATGTCCAGCCGGAACCCGTCCGTCCGCAGCCCGCCGCCGTTGGCGAAGGTGACCTCCGCGTCGAACTGTGCCCGCCACTGGTTGCCCATCAGCGCAGCCGATCACGGCCGGCCATCCCCGTCAAGATCCTTCGAGCGTGCCGTCCCGTGCCCACCGGAGTGCCGTACAGGGGGGGTGTACGGCACCACCGGCGGGCGGCGACGGCGCCTCGCCGTCGCCGAGGTCGCAGCCGGGTGGAGCTGCGGGCCTCCCCGAACAGGTCCGCGCACCCCGCGACCGCCGATCCGGCGGCTCGATCCCGGCTGACGGATTCCATCTTCGGCCGCCGGCCGGCCCGGGTCTTGAACATCGATGCTCGGTTGGCCCCAACGCAGAACCCCGGCCCGGCCCGAGCCGGCTCAACCCGACGGTCCGACCCGATCCAGCCGCCCGCCCCGGCCCGAACGCAGGGGTGGCGGCTGGGGGCGGGGTCAGGTCCGTCGGGTGTGGGTGAGGAGCCGGCGCAGGTGGGCCGGCGGGTGGCCGACGTGGTCCCGGACCACCCGGGTGAGGTGGGCCTGGTCGGCGAAGCCGTGCTCCGCCGCCACCGCGCGCAGCGGCCGTTCGTCCGACTCGGCGAGGGTGTCCAGCACCGCCCGGACCCGCAGTTGGTTCCGGTAGGCGGTGAGGCTGCTGCCGGTGACCCGGTGGAACACCCGGCTCAGGTGGTGCGGGGAGGCGCCCACCTCGCGGGCCACCTCGTCGAGGCTGAGCGAGTAGTCGCCGGCGGTGAGCACCTCGCGGGCCCGGTCGGCCAGGCGACGGTGGGCGGCCTGGGTGGCGGGCCGCCGGCCGACCGCGCGTGCCAGGTCCGCCCCCGGCTCGTCCCGGGCACCGGTACGGCTGAGCACCCCGTCGAGGAAGCGGTGCAGCCGCTCCGTCATCTCGAAGTGGTCCAGTCCCCGCCGGAACTCCGCGATGAGCATCCGGTGTGCCAGGT
Organism: Micromonospora sp. CNZ303; assembly: GCF_004345505.1. Taxonomy (NCBI): domain Bacteria; kingdom Bacillati; phylum Actinomycetota; class Actinomycetes; order Micromonosporales; family Micromonosporaceae; genus Micromonospora; species Micromonospora sp. CNZ303. The sequence continues at coordinate 84,044 of NZ_SLVT01000004.1, forward strand.
CGAGCGACGCGTCCGAGGTGCCCTCCCAGCCGGCGGTCTCCAGCCAGCGGCCCCCGTCGGGGCGTCCGGCCAGCACCGTCGGGTCGACCTGCACGCAGGTGTACGAGTCGCCGCAGCCCAGCGGGTGGGACACGGACATCTCGTCGCCCGGCCGGGTGATCAGCACGGAGGTGGCGTCCGAGAAGGTCGTACGACCGTTGAGCCGCCGCCGGTAGGCCCCCGACCGCCCGAGGATGAGGTTGTGGAACCTCTCGACGGCGGGCTCGGTCCAGCCGTGGCTCTCGACGATGCAGCGCACCTCGTAGATCAGGATGCCCTCCGGGTGACCCAGCACCCGCCACCGGCCGGGCGTGGTCTTCCGGCGTGGATCGCTGCCGGTTCCCTCAGGCATCCGTTCTCCCCCCGGGTGGCCCCGCGCCGATTGTCGACGATCCAACCTACGCGGGGGTGGTTCGTCCGACCGGAGAGATAGTGTCGACCGGTGGCCCCCCGTCCAGCCGGACGAGGGGTGATCGTCGTGTCCTCCCGCTGGAAGTGATCTCATGCTCACCGGTCTGTTCTCCGCCGCCCTGGCCGACCCGGGGCTGGCCCGGGCACGTGACCTGGCGCGCTCCGGTGCCGCGCAGGTCGACGGCCTCGACATCACCGCCCCGCCCGCGCTGCGCCCGTTCGCGGTCGCCGCTGTCGCCGCCGACCAGGCCGGCGACGGCGGGCCGGGCGGCGGCGCGGGTCGTCCGGTGCTCGCCGTGACCGCCACCACGCGGGAGGCCGACGACCTGGCCGCCGCGCTGGGCAGCCTGCTCCCGCCCGAGCAGGTGACGGTCTTCCCGTCGTGGGAGACGCTGCCGCACGAGCGCCTGTCGCCCCGCTCCGACACGGTCGGCCGCCGGCTGGCCGTGCTGCGGCGGCTGGCGCACCCCGGTTCGGCCGACGCACACGGTCGCACCGGCCCGCTGCGGGTGGTCGTGGCGCCCGTCCGGTCGCTGCTGCAACCACAGCTCAAGGGGCTCGGCGACCTGGAGCCGGTGCAGCTCGCCGCCGGGCAGGAGGCCGACCTGGAGGAGGTCGCCCGCCGGTTGACCGACATGGCGTACGGGCGGGTCGACCTGGTCACCAAGCGGGGCGAGTTCGCCGTGCGCGGCGGCATCCTCGACATCTTCCCGCCCACCGACGAGCACCCGTCGCGGGTCGAGTTCTGGGGCGACGAGGTGGAGGAGATCCGCACCTTCGCCGTCGCCGACCAGCGCACCATCGCGCAGGTGCCGCAGCTGTGGGCGCCGCCGTGCCGGGAGCTGCTGCTCACCCCGTCGGTGCGCAAGCGGGCCGCCGCCCTCGCCGAGGAGCATCCGGAGCTGGCCGAGATCCTCGACAAGCTGGCCGAGGGCATCCCGGTGGAGGGCATGGAGTCCCTGGCCCCGGCGCTGATCGGCGCCGACTCGATGGAGCTGCTGCTGGACGCCATGCCGGCCGGCACCCACGTGATCCTGTGCGACCCGGAGCGGATCCGCACCCGGGCGCACGACCTGGTGCGTACCTCCGACGAGTTCCTCCAGGCGAGCTGGGCCGCGGCCGCCGTCGGTGGCCAGGCCCCCGTCGACCTCGGCGCCGCCGCCTTCCGGACCCTGGGCGACGTACGCGCCGTCGCGGCGAAGCTGCGCCAGCCCTGGTGGACGCTGTCGCCGTTCGGCCTGGTCGAGGCGGAGGCAGCCCCGGCGCGGCAGCCCTGGGAGGACGGCCCGGAGGCGTACGACGTCACCCCGGACGACGCGATCGCGGTGACCCTCTCCGCGCAGCCGGCCCCGCTCTACCACGGCGAGACCGCCCGGGTGGTCGACGACCTCAAGCGCTGGACCGGCGAGGGCTGGTCGGTCGCGCTGGTCTTCGAGGGGCACGGTCCCGCCCAGCGGGCGGTCGAGGTGCTCCGCGACGCGGGCCTCGGCGCGCGGCTGACCGAGGAGATCCCGACCGCGCCCGCCCCCGGCGAGGTGCTGGTCGCCTGCGGCAGCCTGACCGGCGGCTTCGTCGACGAGGCGTCCCGGTTCGTGCTGCTCACCGGCAACGACGTCACCGGCGGGCGGGGCACCTCGACCCGCGACATGCGCAAGATGCCGAGCCGGCGGCGCAACACCATCGACCCGCTGGAGCTGAAGGCCGGCGACCACGTCGTGCACGAGCAGCACGGCATCGGCCGCTACGTCGAGCTGGTGCAGCGCACCGTCAACGGGGCCTCCCGGGAATACCTCGTCATCGAGTACGCCCCGAGCAAGCGCGGCCAGCCCGGCGACCGGCTCTTCGTCCCCACCGACCAGCTCGACCAGCTCTCCCGCTACGTCGGCGGCGAGCAGCCCACCCTGCACAAGATGGGCGGCTCGGACTGGCAGAAGTCCAAGGCACGGGCCCGCAAGGCGGTCAAGGAGATCGCCGCCCAGCTGATCCAGCTCTACGCGGCGCGCAAGGCGTCCAAGGGGCACAGCTTCGGCCCCGACACGCCGTGGCAGCGGGAGCTGGAGGACGCCTTCCCGTGGCAGGAGACGCCGGACCAGCTCGCCGCGATCGAAGAGGTCAAGAGGGACATGGAGCAGACCGTCCCGATGGACCGGCTGATCTGCGGCGACGTCGGCTACGGCAAGACGGAGATCGCGGTGCGGGCGGCGTTCAAGGCGGTGCAGGACGGCAAGCAGGTGGCGGTGCTGGTGCCCACCACGCTGCTGGTGCAGCAGCACTACAACACGTTCGCCGAGCGGATGAGCCAGTTCCCGGTGACCATCCGGCAGCTCTCCCGCTTCCAGACGCCGAAGGAGGCGGAGCAGGCCCTGGAGATGGCCGCCGCCGGCACCGCCGACATCGTCATCGGCACCCACCGGCTGCTCCAGGCGGCCACCCGGTTCAAGTCGCTCGGCCTGGTCATCGTCGACGAGGAGCAGCGCTTCGGCGTCGAGCACAAGGAGCACCTGAAGACGATGCGCGCCTCGGTCGACGTGCTGAGCATGTCGGCCACCCCGATCCCGCGCACCCTGGAGATGGCGATCACCGGCATCCGGGAGATGTCGACCATCGCCACCCCGCCGGAGGAGCGGCACCCGGTGCTCACCTTCGTCGGGGCGCACGACGAGCGGCAGGTGGCCGCCTCCATCCACCGCGAGCTGCTCCGCGACGGGCAGGTCTTCTACCTGCACAACCGGGTCGAGTCGATCGACCGGACGGCCCGCAAGCTCCGGGAGCTGGTGCCCGAGGCGCGGGTCGCGGTGGCGCACGGCCAGATGGGCGAGGAGGCCCTGGAGAAGGTCATGGTCGGCTTCTGGGAGAAGGAGTTCGACGTGCTGGTCTGCACCACGATCGTGGAGTCCGGCATCGACATCCCCAACGCCAACACCCTGATCGTGGAGCGCGCCGACCTGCTGGGCCTGGCCCAGCTGCACCAGATCCGCGGGCGGGTCGGCCGGGGCCGGGAGCGGGCGTACGCGTACTTCCTCTACCCGCCGGAGAAGCCGCTCACCGAGCACGCCCACGAGCGGCTGGCCACCATCGCCCAGCACACCGAGCTGGGCGCCGGCATGTACGTGGCGATGAAGGACCTGGAGATCCGGGGCGCCGGCAACCTGCTCGGCGGTGAGCAGTCCGGGCACATCGAGGGCGTCGGCTTCGACCTGTACGTGCGGATGGTCGGCGAGGCGGTCTCCGCGTTCAAGGGCGAGCGCCCGGAGGAGGAGACCGAGGTCAAGGTCGACCTGCCGGTCGACGCCCACCTGCCGCACGACTACGTCGCCGTGGAGCGGCTGCGCCTGGAGATGTACCGCAAGCTCGCGGAGGCCCGCGACGCCGACCGGCTGCGCGAGGTGGTCGCCGAGATGACCGACCGCTACGGCGAGCCGCCCGCGCCGGTGCAGAACCTGGTCGCGGTGGCCCGGTTCCGGCTGCTGGCCCGCCGCTACGGCCTGACCGACGTCAGCATGCAGGGCAAGCACATCCGGTTCGGCCCGCTGCCGCTGCCCGACTCGAAGCAGCTGCGGCTCAAGCGCTACCACCCGGACTCGGTCTACAAGCAGGCGCTGGACCAGGTCAGCGTGCCCCGGCCGAGCACCCGGCGGGTGGGCGGCGAGCCGCTGCGCGACCAGGCCCTGCTGGAGTGGTGCGCACAGTTGCTCAAGGACGTCCTGGGTGAGCCGGCGACGGCGGGAGCCGCCGCGCGGTGAGTGGCGGTCGACGACGGCTGACGGCAGCCGGCGAGTCGGGTTCCCTGGCGAGCACGGGGGCGGCGGGCGGGGAGACCGGTGGGCGGTGTCACGGCGGCCCCGGGCGGCATGAGAGAGTGACCGACATGCGTGCTCGCCGTCTTGTCGCCGTCGCCAGCGTGGCGCTCGGCCTCGTCGCCCTCTCCGGTTGCCGTGCCGAGCCCGGTGTCGCCGCCTACGTCGGTGACCTGCGGATCACCGAGGATGTCGTCACCGGGGTCGTCGACGACCTGCGGGCGAAGAACCCGACGCCGACCGGCCAGCCCGAGGCGCCCGAGGGGCAGCCCCCGGCGCAGGTGCCGCAGCTGCCCGACCGCGGCCAGATCGTCAGCATGCTGGTGCTGACCGAGGTCTGCGAGCGGCTCTCCGCGGACAAGAACTACCAGCCGCGCGGGCAGGTCGCGCCGGAGCAGGTCGCCCAGCAGCTGGGCCTGTCGCCCGACACCGGCTTCGTGCGCCAGTCCGCCGAGCTCTACCGCTGCCTGTCGGGGGTGCCGACCGGGGCGCCGGCCGAGCCGACCGCGCAGGATCTGGCGGACGTGGTGGCGGCGGGCCGCAAGGCGGGCGCCATCCCGGCCGACGTGCCCGACGAGGCGGCCGCCCGCCAGCTCGACGGCGAGCAGCTGCGTGGCGCGCTGGCCACCCGCAAGTCGCTGGCCGAGGCGGTCGCCGCGTACGACGTGACGGTCAACCCCCGCTACCGCCCGCTGGAGTTCCCGGTGCTGAGCTTCTCCGGCAACGCGCCGGCGGTGAGCGTGCCGCTGGGCGAGGCCGGCTCCGACGGGGTCACCGACGTCTCCACCCCGGATCCGCTGCCCACCGCCGCGCCCGAGGCGGCCGGCGGGACCCACAGCTGAGCATGCCGGCGCGGATCGTCCTGCTCGTCACCTCGCCCCGGCTGCCGGCCGGGCTGCTGACCGCCGCCGCGTGGGACGTCGTACGCCGGCATCCGGTGCTGACGGGGGCGGAGAGCGAGCTGACGACGGCGGTCCGCGCGGCGGGCGCGGAGGTCACGGTGGTCGACGGCCTGGCGACGCAGGCGCTGCTCGACGCGGCGGCGGCGCACGGCGTCGCGGTGTGGCTGGCCGGCCCGGCCGGCGACGAGTCGCTGGCCCGCGAGCTGGGCCTGCGGCTGGCCCGCGAGCCCGGCCTGGCCGAGCTGGAGCTGATGTACGGCTCCTGGGACCCGCCCGGCGCCCGGCTGCTCGACGCGGTGGCGGTGATGGACCGGCTGGCCTCTCCCGGCGGCGACCCGTGGAAGCGGGCGCAGACCCACCGCAGCCTCGCCGGCTTCCTGATCGAGGAGTGCTACGAGGCCTACGACGCGATCAACGCCGGGGACACCGACGCGCTGCGCGAGGAGCTGGGCGACGTGCTGCTCCAGGTGGTGCTGCACGCCCGCCTCGCCGAGGAGCTGCCCGAGGAGCAGCGGTGGACCGTCGACGACGTGGCCGGCGGGCTCGTCGACAAGATGGTCCGGCGCAACCCGCACGTCTTCGCCGACGCCGAGGCCGGCACGCTGGAGGAGATCGAGGCCAGCTGGGAGCGGATCAAGCGGGCCGAGAAGGCGCGTGACTCGGTGCTGGACGGCATCGCGCTGAGCCAGCCGGCCCTCGCCCTGGCCGCCAAGATCCTGGAGCGCGCCGGGCGGGTCGGCCTCGCCGTACCGCCGCCCCTCGCGGAGTCCCAGGTGGACCCGGAGGCGCGCCTCGGCGCGGGCCTGCTCGCCACGGTCGCGGCGGCCCGCGAGGCGGGCCTGGACCCGGAGGCGGCCCTGCGTCGCGCCGTCCTCGCCTACGCGGACGCGGTCCGCGCCGCCGAAAAGGCCTGAGTCGACCCGGTAGGGTCGGCGGGTGGAATCGTTTGTGCCGCTCGCGGAGCGGATCGTCGACGCGTTGCTGGAGAGCCGGCCGGGGGTTGCGACCTCCACCGGCGACCACCGTTACGACGACCGGCTGCCCGACCTCTCGGCCGAGGCGGTCGCGGCCGACCGGACCATGCTCAAGGAGGCCGCGGACGCGCTCGCCGAGCTGGACCCGGACGCCCTGGACGTCGAGGAGCGCGTCGACCACGCGCTGCTCACCTCGTTCGTGGACCGGGAGCTGTTCGAGTCCGGCGACATCCGCGCGCACGAGTGGGACCCGCTGCGGCACAACCCCGGGCCGCTGCTGCACGCGCTGCTCGCCCGCCCGTACGCCCCGGTCGACGTGCGGCTGGCCAGCCTGGCGGGCCGGCTCGCCGCCGTACCGGACGCGCTGGCGACCGCGCGCGCGACGCTGCGCGACATGCCGCGTATCCACGCCGAGACGGCGGTCGGGCAGTTCACCGGCACGGCGGCGCTGATCCGCGACGAGGTGCCGGCGCTGCTGGCACAGGCCCCCGCCCTGCACGACCGGGTCGAGCCGGCCGCCACCGCGGCGATCGCGGCGCTGGAGGAGTTCGTCGCGTGGCTGCGTCAGGGCCTGGCCGCCGACGCCGGCCCCGGGCGGGACCCGCGGCTGGGCCGCCGCCGCTGGGAGGCGCGGCTCTGGCACACCCTCGACACGGAGCTGGGCGCCGCCGAGATCCAGCGCCGGGCCTGGGCCAACCTGGACCGGGTCGGCGAGGAGATCCGGGCGGCGGCCGTCGAGCTGGTCGGCGGTCCGGCCGACGACGAGACGGTACGCCGGGCGCTGGACCTGCTGGCCGCCGAGCACCCGGACGACCACACCATCGTTAACCTCGCCTCGGTCACCCTGGACGAGGCGACCGACTTCGTGCGCGCCCACGACCTGGTCACCCTGGTCGACGACCCGTGCGTGATCCAGGAGATGCCCCAGTTCGCCCGGGGCGTGGCGGTCGCCTACTGCGACTCACCCGGCCCGCTGGAGACGGCGGACGTGCCGACCTTCTACTGCATCGCGCCCACCCCGGCGGAGTGGCCCGCGCACCGGGTCGAGTCGTTCTACCGCGAATACAACGACCACATGATCCGCAACCTGACGGTGCACGAGGCGATGCCGGGGCACTTCCTCCAGCTCGCCCACGCCCGCCGGCACGTCGGCCCCACCCGGGTCCGCGCGCTGACCGAGTCGGGCCCCTTCATCGAGGGCTGGGCGGTCTACACGGAGGAGCTGATGGCCGGCCTCGGCTTCGGCGGCCTGCCGGTGCGGTTGCAGCAGCTCAAGATGCAGCTCCGGATGACCATCAACGCGCTGCTGGACCAGCTCGTGCACTGCGAGGAGCTGCCGGAGGCCGAGGCGATGGCGCTGATGACCGGGCGGGGCTTCCAGGAGGAGGGGGAGGCGGCCGGCAAGTGGCGGCGCGCCCTGCTCACCTCGGCGCAGCTCTCGACGTACTTCGTCGGCTACAGCGAGGTGGCCGCGATCGCCGCCGCCCGCCCGGCCGGCGTGGCGGTACGCGAGTGGCACGACGCCATGCTCGCCCACGACTGCCCGCCCCCGCGCCACCTGCGCACCCTGCTCGGCGTGTGACGGCGGGCGGTGGCCCCGGCGCCGGGCACGGACCCGCCGGCGGGCTCGGTCACGAGCTGGGTGGGCGCCGGTCCACGACGCCGGCGTCCGGCGGCAGGTCGAACACCGCGCCGTCGACCGCCTCGCGGTAGCGGCTCAGTGCCAGCTCGACCTGGCGGCCGTCGACCCGGCCGGTGAAGCTGCCCAGCACCCCGTCGGTGGTGACGCAGGCGGTGAAGTCCCCGGCCGACTGCGTCACGTCGACGCAGGTGGCGTGGTGGCCGGCGAGTGTGGTGTCGCTCTGCTCGATCACCGCGTCCGGGTCCAGCGCGGCGGTGGTGAGCAGCCCCACGACGACCGGCGGCGTCACCACCCCCCGCTGCTTGGCCTCGGTGAACATGGTCACCGTGGGCTTCGCGTTGGGCGCGGGCGGGGCCTCCAGGGTGCAGGTCGCGCGCCCGGCACCGGTCTCGCAGCGGGTCGTCGCCTCCGGGGTGACGGTGAGCTTGCCGCCGGGCCAGGTGTAGGCGGAGCGAACCGGGTCCTGGGCCTGGGCGATGGTGGCGGTCTGCCCGCCGGGGAGCTGGTACTCGGCGGAGTAGGTCAGCTCCAGCGCCCGGTCGAGCCGGGCGGCCAGGTCGTTCACCAGGTCGGACCGCCCGATCGTCCGGCCGGCGTCGTCCAGGGTCTGACAACCGGTCACCGTGAGCGACGCGATGACCGACACGGCGAGCATGCGGAGGGTGGTCGAGGCGGCGGGCATGGCGACCAGCCTTGCCGATGGGGCCAACCGCGCGCAAACCCGTTGCCGGTTGAGGCACGAGAATCCGGGAATGTCCGTGTAAAGCATTGCCCGGAGGCAGGTTTCGGGTCGGGCCGGCGAGCGCCCGGACCGCCCGCGTCCGAGCGTCGCCCGATACGCTGCGTTCAACAACTGCCTCAGCCGCACCGTCGCGGCCCATACCGGACCGGAACACACAAACGAGGAGCGACTCAGTGGCAACCATCGAGGGAATCGTCGCGCGGGAGATTCTGGACTCGCGGGGCAACCCGACCGTCGAGGTCGAGGTCGGGCTCGACGACGGCACGATCGCCCGGGCGGCGGTGCCCTCCGGCGCCTCCACGGGCGCCTTCGAGGCGATCGAACTGCGCGACGGTGACGCCGACCGCTACCAGGGCAAGGGTGTCGAGAAGGCGGTCTCGAACATCGAGGACAAGATCGTCGACGAGCTCATCGGCTACGAGGCCAGCGAGCAGCGGCTGATCGACCAGAAGATGCTCGATGTCGACGGCACCGACAGCAAGTCCGAGCTGGGCGCGAACGCCATCCTCGGCGTCTCCCTGGCGGTGGCCAAGGCGGCGGCCGGCAGCGCCGAGCTGAGCCTCTTCCGCTACCTGGGCGGCCCGAACGCGCACCTGCTGCCCGTACCGATGATGAACATCCTCAACGGTGGCGCGCACGCGGACTCGAACGTCGACATCCAGGAGTTCATGATCGCGCCGATCGGCGCGCCCAGCTTCCGCGAGGCGCTGCGCTCCGGCGCGGAGGTCTACCACGCGCTGAAGTCGGTGCTGAAGAAGAAGGAGCTCTCCACCGGCCTCGGCGACGAGGGCGGCTTCGCGCCGAACCTGCCCACCAACGCCGCCGCCCTGGACCTGATCGCCGAGGCGGTGGAGAAGGCCGGCTACCGGCTCGGCACCGACATCGTCTTCGCGCTCGACGTGGCCGCCACCGAGTTCTTCGACAACGGCACCTACACCTTCGAGGGCGCCGCGAAGACCGCCGAGGAGATGAGCAACTACTACACCAAGCTCGCTGGCGACTACCCGATCGTGTCGATCGAGGACCCGCTGGCCGAGGACGACTGGACCGGCTGGCAGACGCTGACCGCCTCGCTCGGCGACCGCGTCCAGATCGTCGGCGACGACCTGTTCGTCACCAACCCGCAGCGCATCGCCCGCGGCATCGCCGAGAAGGCCGCCAACGCGGTCCTGGTGAAGGTCAACCAGATCGGTTCGCTGACCGAGACCCTGGACGCGGTGGACCTGGCGCACCGGGCCGGCTTCAAGTGCATGATGAGCCACCGCTCCGGCGAGACCGAGGACACCACCATCGCCGACCTGGCGGTGGCCACGGGCTGTGGCCAGATCAAGACCGGCGCCCCGGCCCGCTCGGACCGGGTCGCGAAGTACAACCAGCTCCTGCGGATCGAGGAGGAGTTGGCCGACGCGGCGCGGTACGCCGGGGCGGGCGCCTTCCCGCGCTACCGTTCGGCCTGAGACGCGCGAGGCCTCGGGGGAGGGGTGTGACGATGCAGCAGCGCCGCACACCGGGCGGTCAGCGCCCCGCCCGTCGGGCGGGTAGCACCGGCCGGCCGGGCGGGGCCCGGGGCGCCCGGGCGTCGGTCCGCGAGGGCGGCGTCCGCGCCGAGTCGCGGGCCACGGCCGGTCGCGCGCCGGGGGCGGCCCGGGGCGCGGAGGGCGTACGCTCCGCGAGCCGGCCCGCCGCAGCCCGTCGTACGGCCGCCGGCACCGTCAAACGGCTCTCCGCACCCCGCTCCCGGGGCCTCACCGGGCGGGCCACCGTGCTCTTCGCGGTGCTGATCGCGCTCGCCCTGGCCTACACCTACCCGGTGCGCGTCTACCTGGACCAGCAGGCCGACATCGAACGGATGGAGGCCGCCCAGGCCGCCCAGCGGGAGGCGATCGAGGAGCTGTCCGAGCGGGCGGCCAAGTGGCAGGACCCGGAATACATCAAGATCCAGGCCAGGGAGCGGTTCTTCATGGGTCCCCCGGGCGAGACGCTGCTGGTGGTGCTCTCCGACCCGGCGGGCGCCGCCCGGGACGCCGGTTCGTCCGCGGCCCCGTCGGCACCCGTCACCCCCGCTTCCTGGTACGACACCCTCTGGTCGAGCGTGCAGGCCGCCAACGGCGAGCAGCCCGACAGGTGAGCAGCACCCGAGCACCGAACGAGAGATCAGCATCGTGACTGTCGTACCACCGCAGGAGCCGGCGGCGGACTCCGTACCCCCGCCGCGGCGTGAACCGGCCACCGAGGCCGACCTGGCCGCGGTGGCCGCGCAGCTCGGACGCCCGCCCCGGGGCACCCGGGCCGTGGCCCACCGCTGCCCCTGCGGCCTGCCGGACGTGGTGGAGACGACGCCGCGCCTGGCCGACGGCACCCCCTTCCCGACGCTGTTCTACCTGACCTGCCCCCGGGCGACGGCGGCGTGCAGCCGGCTGGAGTCGGCGGGGTTCATGAAGGAGATGGCCGACCGGCTGGCCGCCGACCCGGAGCTGGCCGCGCGCTACCGCGCCGCGCACGAGGACTACCTGGCCCGCCGGGACGCGATCGGCGAGGTGCCGGAGATCGCCGGCATCTCCGCCGGCGGGATGCCCGGCCGGGTGAAGTGCCTGCACGTGCACCTCGGGCACGCGCTCGGGGCCGGGCCCGGGGTGAACCCGTTCGGCGACGAGACGCTGGCGCTGGTGGAGAAGTGGTGGGCGGCCGGCCCGTGCGTGGACGTGCCGGCGGCGGACTGACCATGGCGGGAGCGGACGGGGGCCTGGTGGGGGCCGACGAGGTCGTGGTGCGGCGGGCCCGCACCTCGGACGTGCGCGGCATCCGGCGGCTCGTCGACACCTACACCGACGACCGGCGGCTGCTCAGCAAGGCCACCGTGACCCTCTACGAGCACGTGCAGGAGTTCCGGGTCGCGGTCCGGGCCGGCGACGGCGCGGTGGTCGGCTGCGGCGCGCTGCACGTGATGTGGGAGGACCTGGCCGAGATCCGGACGGTGGCGGTCGACCCGTCCTGCCGGGGGCGCAAGCTCGGCCACCGGATCGTCGCGGAGCTGATCGACGGCGCCCGCGAGCTGGGGGTGGCCCGGATCTTCGTGCTCACCTTCGAGACCCGGTTCTTCGGCTCGTTCGGGTTCACCGAGATCGACGGCGCGCCCGTGCCGCAGCCGGTCTACGAGCAGCTCCTGCGCTCGTACGACGAGGGCGTCGCCGAGTTCCTGGACCTGGAACGCGTCAAGCCGAACACCCTCGGCAACACCCGGATGCTGCTGCGCCTCTGACTCCGCCCGCGGAGCGCTGACGTAGGGTTGCTGCCGTGACGACGCGTGTGGCCGCCATCGACTGCGGGACCAACTCGATCCGACTGCTGGTCGCCGACCTGCCGGACGCCTCGGCGGGTCCGGAGGCGCCGCTGGCCGACCTGAGCAGGCGCATGGAGATCGTGCGCCTCGGCCAGGGTGTCGACAAGACGGGGCGGCTGGCCCCGGAGGCGATCGAACGCACGCGGGTCGCGCTGGCCTCCTACGCCGCCGAGATCGAGAAGTTGGGCGCGGAGCGGGTCCGGATGTGTGCCACCTCGGCGTCCCGGGACGCCTCCAACGCCGGCGAGTTCCGCGAGATGGTCGAGCGGACCCTCGGGGTCGCGCCCGAGGTGGTGACCGGCGACGAGGAGGCGCGGCTCTCCTTCACCGGCGCGGTGCGCGGGCTGCCCGCCGACGCACGCGAGCCGTACCTGGTCGTCGACATCGGCGGCGGCTCGACCGAGTTCGTCGTCGGCACCCGCGCGGGCGGCGTCGAGGCGGCGATCTCGATGGACATCGGCTGCGTCCGGATGACCGAGCGGCACCTGCACGGCGACCCGCCGCGCGCCGACGAGGTCGCCGCCGCGCAGGCCGACATCGCGGTCGCCGTGGACCGGGCACTGGAGGCCGTACCGGGCCGGCAGGCCGCCACGCTGGTCGGGCTCGCCGGGTCGGTCACCACCGTGGTCGCGATCGCCCAGGGCCTCCAGGAGTACGACCCGAGCCGCATCCACCACGCCCGGGTGCCGTACGACGCGGTGGCCGCGACGACCGCCGACCTGCTCGGCAAGAGCCGGGAGCAGCGGCTGGCGATCCCGGTGATGCACCCGGGCCGTGCGGACGTGATCGGGGCGGGCGCCCTGGTGCTCCGGGTGATCATGGAGCGGGCCGGGATGGACTCGGTGGTCGCCTCCGAGCACGACATCCTCGACGGCATCGCCTGGTCGCTGGCCTGATGGTTGGCTGGCCTGTCCGGCCAGGGTCAGCCGTGCGGGTGAGGGTCTTCCGCTCCTAGCGGTCACGAGGGCCGCCGGTGAGTTGATGGGTGCGTGGCAGTCCTAGCGATCATCGTCGGTGGCGGTATCGGTGCCACCCTGCGCTACGTCCTGGGGCTCCAGTTCGCCCCGCCCACGCCGCCGGACTTCCCCTGGGTCACCTTCATGATCAACATGGTGGGGGCCTTCGCCCTCGGCGCCGTCATGACGCTGCTCGCGGCGCACCGGCTGCCGGGGCCGTGGGGCAAGCCGTTCCTGTCGACCGGTCTCATCGGCGGCTTCACGACCTGGTCGCACTTCATCGTCGAGGCCGATCAACTGATCGGGGCGCGGCGCACCGGGGTGGGCATCGCCTACCTCGTCGCGAGCATCGTCGTCGGCGTGCTCGCCGCCGCGCTCGGCGCGCGCCTGGCGGAAGCGCGGGTGGGCCGTCCGACGGGCGGGCACACCTGATGTGGGTGGGCATCGGGGTGTTCCTGGCCGGCGGTCTCGGGGCGCTCAGCCGCGCCGGCGTCGACGCGCTGGTCAAGCCCTGGTGGGCGAGGCGGGCGAGCGGGTCCAGCAGGGCCTTCCCGGCGAGCACCTTCCTGATCAACGTCTCGGGCGCCTTCGTGCTCGGCATCGTCACCGGCTACGCCGTGAGGAACGTGGGGGCCGGGGCCCAGGACTTCGCCGCGATCGTCGGGGTCGGCTTCCTCGGCGCCTACACCACCTTCTCCACGGAGGAGTGGCACACGCTGGGACTGCTGCGCAAGAACGCCGCCGTCGAGGCCTTCAACGTGCTCGGCAGCCTCTGCGCGAGCCTCGTCCTGGCCGCACTCGGCCTGTGGCTCGGCGGCCAGCTCTAGTCAGTGCCCTGGTGTCGTGTGGCCCGCGACGCCGGCGACGAAGCGGGACCAGGCGGTCGGGGCGAAGGAGAGCGCGGGCCCGGAGCGGTCCTTGCTGTCGCGGACCAGCACCACGCCGGGCAGGTTGTCGGCGACCTCCACGCAGGAGGCGCCGCCGTTGTCGCTGCGCGTGGACTTGCGCCACCGGGCGTCGTTCAGCTCCATGTCTTCGCCACTTCCTGCATCAGCACCAGCGACTGCCGTCGGGGCAGTGCCTCCGAGCGGACACTTTCCCACCTGCGGTGCAGGCTGGCAATTTCCTCGGCGCGGTCCAGCACCTGGGCGCGCAGCGGGCTGTCGAGATGCGCCACCCAACCTCCGTCGGCGTAGCCGGCGAGGATGAAAGGCCCGGCAAGGCCCGGGTAGACACCGACCTCTGCCGGAACTACATGCAGGTGCACGTGCGGACGTGTCGCTAGCGCGATCAGGTGGTCGAGCTGCTCGCGCATCACCCCGAACTGGTCGGCCACCGGCCGACGGACGATGCCCTCGTCGAGGACCACGACAAGTTGCGGTGGCTGGGCGCGATCGAGGATCTGTTGCCGCTGGAGTCGGGCGGACACCCGCTGCTCGATCTGCTCCGGAGGGTGGAGGCCGCCGCCGCTGAGGACCGCGCGGGCGTACGCCTCGGTCTGGAGGAGGCCGGGCAGCACCGACATCTCGAACCACCACAGCGTGGCCGCCTCCTGCTCCACGGCCACCCAGGGGCGGAACCATGCGGGCGCGGTCTCCAGGCTGACCAGCGGCAGGATCCGCCCGAGCAGGCCGCCGCTCTCCAGTGCCTCGTCCGCGCGTCGGACGAAGTCGAGCGAGGGCGTACGCCGGCCGATCTCCACCATGCCCACCAGGGAACTCGAGTAGTTGATCCGCCGGGCCAACTCCTCCTGGCTGAGCCCGCGCTCAATGCGCAGCCGCCTCAGCTCACCGGCCAGCAGATCCAGCGTCGACAGTTGCGATCCGGTCATCACACCCCACTCACCGGGCTCCACGCGACGGGCCGCGTGGACCACCGTCGGCCGGTGGACCTCGCGCGACTTCCGACCGTAATCGACCGGTGACGAGGATGGGGGTGACCGTGGGCCCACAACCCCCTCACAACGCGAACGAGGAGCGATGACGTGGCGATCCGAGGCGTTCACCCGGCGTGGTGCGTACCCGAGAGCGGCTGCGCGGCCAGCGCGCTGCACCTGTCCCGTCTGCGGTCGGCCGCGCCGCGCGGCGACGAGGTGATCCAGGTGCGCGCCGCGCTCTGGCAGATGGACGTCGGGCGGCTCAGCCCGGCCGGAGTGCTGCTGGAGTTGTCCGCCGGCGACGACCCGGAGCGCTGGCCGATCGACCTGGCGCAGGTTCGCGCGCTGGTGCACGTACTGCGGGATCTGCTGCGGGTCGCGGACGACGCGGCGCGGCGCGTGGCCTGACCCGCGCGGCGCGTTCCGTTGACGGTACTTCGCATTGCGCAGTAGTGTGCAATGCGTGGACACCACACAACTGCTGAAGGGCGTGCTGGATCTCGCGGTCCTCGCCGTGCTCCGCGAGGAGGACGGCTACGGCTACGACATCCTGCGCCGGCTGCGCGACGCCGGGTTGGAGGAGGTCGGCGACGCCTCGGTCTACGGCACGCTGCGCCGGCTCTACGCCGCCGGCCTGCTGACCACCTACGTCGTGCCGAGCGAGTCCGGCCCGCACCGCAAGTACTACTCACTCAACGCCGCCGGCCGGGACCAGCTCACCCGCTCCGGCAAGCTCTGGCGCTCGTTCGCCACCACCATGGAAGCACTGCTCGACGATCGGGGGATGGCGGCATGACCGTCACTGAGCAGGAGATCGCGGACTACGCCGCACGGGTCCGGGCCGCGCTGGCCGACCTGCCGCCGGCGCACCGCGACGAGTTGACCGAGGACCTGCCGGAGCACCTCGCCGAGGTCGCCGCCGAGGCCGGCGGCTCGCTCGTCGACCGGCTCGGCGAGCCCGAGGCGTACGCGGCCGAACTGCGCGCCGCCGCCGGGGTCGGCGCCACCACCGGCGGCCGGCGCCGCAGCCGTCGCGTCGGCGTCGCCGTGGACCGGCTCCGTGCGCGGGCGCAGCGCTGGGACGTCCAACTCGGACCACCCCTCGGGTACGCCTCGGCCAGCGAGTTCCTCCGGCTGCTCCGGCCGGCGTGGTGGGTGCTGCGGGGCTACCTGGCCGCCATGCTCGTCACGGTGGTCACGACCGGCGACACGTTCGGTGTGCTGCCCGAGCTCAACGGCAGCCTGCTGGCCGGCCTGGTGCTGCTCGCCGGCAGCGTGCTCGCCTCGATCTGGCTCGGCCACCACACGCCGGGCCTGACCCGGCCCAAGCGGCGGGTGCTGCACGTCAGCACGGCGGTGCTGGTGATCTTCGGGCTGATCGGCCTGGCGGACATGAACGACCGGGTCGGCAGCGGCGACCTCGGCTACGAGCAGATCTCGATCGACGGCCGGTACGACCACGTCCGCGACGTCTTCGTCTACGACAGCGAGGGGCGGCTCGTGGAGAACGCCCGGCTCTTCGACCAGAACGGCGACCCGATCCGGCTCGGTCGTCCGATGTGCCCGAACCCGCCGGACCTGAACCTGGCCAACGCGCTGCTGCGCCCGTACCCGTACTGCCCGGAGTGGGCGCCGTTCGGGCCCCGGCCGGGCGCCAGCAACCCGCCCCTGCTGAACCCGCCGGGACTTCCCGCACCCGCCTCCTCGGCGGCCGCGCCCGCACCGAGCGGCAACCCGACCTCGACGCCCACGCCGACCGGCACCTCGACCCCCGCGCCCGCATCGACGGGCATGCCGATCGGCACCCCCGCGCCGAGCCGGAC
Source organism: Micromonospora sp. CNZ303 (assembly GCF_004345505.1). Taxonomy (NCBI): domain Bacteria; kingdom Bacillati; phylum Actinomycetota; class Actinomycetes; order Micromonosporales; family Micromonosporaceae; genus Micromonospora; species Micromonospora sp. CNZ303. Next base: position 100,546 of record NZ_SLVT01000004.1, read on the forward strand.
GTGAACAGGATCATGGAATGAAGCTGGGAAATAGCTGAACGGATGAGTCCAGCGGGGCAACGGCTGTCGGTCCCGGTCGCTACGGTGTCGTCTGCTCACTCACCCCCCGGAAGGAAAACGCGTGTCAGAGCAGGTCGCACCGCCCCCCGCGCCGGACGCCGCCCAGCCCCCGTCGGCCGTCCAGGCGCCGCCCCCGGCGGAGCCACAGGCCGAGAAGTCCGGTTCCAAGAAGCTGCTCGGCATCGTGGGCGCGATCGTCGTGTTCCTGGTCGTCGCGGGCCTCAAGTTCGGCATCGGCTCGGCGATCGGCAACTTCTTCAACAAGGACGAGACCGCTGAGGCCAAGGTCGGCGACTGCATCGCCGAGCTGCCCGAGGTGACCGGCACCAAGGAGGAGAAGGTCGACGGCGCGAAGGTCGTCGAGTGCACCTCCACCGACGCCGTCTACAACGTGGTCGGCCGCGTCGACGGGCAGACCCAGGCGCAGGCCCGCTCCGGCGAGGCGTGCGGGCAGTACATCAAGGAGGACCAGGAGGGCTACGTCTACTACAGCATCGAGCCGGGCAAGACCGGCTACCTGCTGTGCCTGACGAAGAAGGCCTGATCCCCCGGCACGACAGGACCGCCGACGGCGGCGCGGACATCGTCCGCGCCGCCGTCGGCGTCTGCGGCTGGGGCGCCGACAGGAGGTGTATGCCACTGTTCCGGCGTCTTCCCCGGGGTGCTCACGGCGTGGCAGGCTACCGACACGTAGCAACACTGTGCGACCAGCCAACGATGACTGACCGCTAGGAGGACGGCCGATGGGCGAGATGGTGAGCTACCGCGGCAACGGGGGGACGGGCGAGGGGTATCTCGCGATACCCTCCGGCGGTGCGACCAGCCCTGCGGTCATCGTCATCCAGGACTGGTGGGGCCTGGTGCCGCACGTCCGGGCGGTCGTGGACCGCTTCGCCGAGGCCGGGTTCGTCGCCCTCGCCCCGGACTTCCGCCACGGCGGCCCGGCCAGCAAGCCGAGTGAGCCCCGCCAGATGCTGAACAGCCAGCAGATGGACGAGGCGGCGGCGGACATCGCCGGCGCGGCCGACTACCTCGCCGGCCGGCCCGAGGTCGCCGGCAAGGTGGGCTGTGCGGGCTTCTGCGCCGGGGCGAGCCTGGCCCTCTGGGCCGCGACCCGGTCCGAGCGGATCGTCGCCACCACCGCCTTCTACCCCCGGCTGCCGTGGGACGGGATGCGCCCCGAGTGGCCCGACTACGCGGGCAAGGCGGCGCTCATCCACTGCTCCGAAGAGGACGGCACCTCCGCCGCCGACGGCGTACGCACCGTCCGCCGCGCCATCGAGACCTCCGGCGGCACCTGCCAGGTCCACGACTACCCCGGCACCTCGCACGCCTTCTTCAACGAGGACCGGCCGGAGAACTTCGACCAGCGCGCCGCCGCCACCGCCTGGGCCCGCACCCTCGAACTCTTCCGGGCCAAGCTTGGCTGAGCCCCGTACGCCCGACGAGGTGGTCGCCCGCGCCGCGCGGGCGACCGACCTGGCCGACCTCGACGCCGCCGTCAGCGACTGCTTCGCCTGCCCACGGCTGGTGCGGTGGCGCGAGGAGGTGGCCCGCGTCCGCCGGGCGGCCTTCCGGGACCAGGAATACTGGGGCCGACCGGTGCCCGGCTTCGGCGCCCCCGACGCGCGCATCGCCATCCTCGGCCTGGCGCCCGCCGCGCACGGCGGCAACCGCACGGGCCGCATCTTCACCGGCGACCGGTCCGGCGACGTCCTGTTCGCCGCGTTGCACCGGGCCGGGCTGGCAAACCAGCCCACCAGCGTCGCCGCCGACGACGGGCTCACCGTGCGCGACCTGCGGATCTTCTCCGCCGTGCGCTGCGCCCCGCCGGACAACAAGCCCACCCCCGAGGAGCGGGACACGTGCGCGCCGTGGCTGCACCGCGAGGTGACGCTGATCCGGCCCACCCTGCGCGTCGTGGTCGCGCTGGGAGCGTTCGCCTGGGCCTCGTGGTGGCCGGTGCTGCGCCAGGTGTACGGTCTGCGCCCGCCCAGCCCGCGACCGGCGTTCGGCCATGGGGCACACTGGTCCGGCACGGGCGCACCGGCGCTGCTCGGCTGCTACCACGTCAGCCAGCAGAACACCTTCACCGGGCGGCTGACACCAGGGATGCTGGACGACGTGTTCGCCCGGGCGAAGCAACTGGCCGGGGCGGACTGAGGCGTGGGGGCGGTGGCGATGACGGACGGAACGCGTCGAGTCGTGGGACACGCCCCGGCGACCCGGAGGTAGCCCTCGATGGACATCAGCGTCCTGCGCAGGTGGTGGCCGGTCGCGGCGGTGGTGCTCCTGCTGGCCGTCGCCGCGTTCTCGTCCGCCCACTCGTCGATCGGCGCCAGCCGGGTCCCGCCCGCCGCCGACAACATCCCGTACGTGCCGGAGTATCCGAGCGCCGAGCCGGTCGAGTCGATCCCCGTCGAACCGCGGGACGCCGGCCAGGCCACCCAGGCGTCGATCCCGCAGTGGATCGCCACCGTCGCCATCGTACTTCTCGGGCTGGCGATCCTCGTCGTCTTCGGCTATCTCACCTGGACGTTGGTCCGGGGCGCGATACGGCGCACCACCCGGGCGCTGCCGGCCCAGCGGTCCCGGCGGACGCCCGAGGGCACCGCCCGCGAGGTGGCCGCCGCCCTCGACGCCGGCCTGGAGGAGTTGGACGACCGCGACACCGATCCACGTACGGCGGTGATCGCCTGCTGGGTGCGCCTGGAGCAGGCCGCGGCCGGTGCCGGCGTGCCCCGGCTGGCCGGCGACACCCCCACCGACCTGGTCACCCGGCTGTTGCGGGGCGACCCGTCGGTGGGCATCCCGGCCATCGCCAGCGCCGACGTGCTGGCCGAGTTCGCCCACGTCTACCGCGAGGCCCGCTACGCCACCCGCGAGGTCGACGAGCGCACCCGCGACCAGGCCCGGGCGGCGCTGCGCCGGCTGCGCGGCGAGTTGACCGTCGCGGTCGCCGACGACACGGAGGTGCCGGCGTGACCGGGGCACCCACCGGCGTGACCGGGGCGCGGCCGACGCCCGCCCGACGTGGCGAGGTGACGCCGTGAGCAGCACCAGCATCGACGACCTGCTGAGCGTCGAGGACGAGCGGCCGGCACGCGCCGAGTCCCGGCGGGGCGGGCGGGTCGGCCGGGTGCTGCGTCCCCTGGCCGGCGTCGCGGCCGTCGTGATCGTGCTGGTCGCCGGCCTGCGCCTGGTGGGCCTGCGGGTCTCGCTGCCGATCCTCGTGGCCGGGGTGGTCGCGCTGTTCGTGGTGCGTCGCGTCGTCGCCGCCCTCACGCCCCCGCCCCCGCCCCGCGGCGGCGGCCGAGCCCCTGTCGCCGACGACGACGGCACCTGGAACTGGGGCGCCAGGGACGCGCTGCGCACCGCGATCAACGGCTGGGAACTGCCGCTGGACTGGTCGGCCAGCCGGCCCGAACGCTTCACCACCGTGATCCTGCCCCGGCTCGGGGAGTTGGCCGACGAGCGGCTGAGCCAGCGGCACGGCGTGACCCGCGAGTCGGATCCGGCCCGGGCCCGGGTGCTGCTGGGTGACCAGCTGTGGAAGTTCCTGGAGACCCCGCCTCGCCGCACCCCGTCGCCGCGCAACCTCGCGGCGATCGTCGCCGAACTGGAGAGACTGTGATGAACGACGTGGACCGCAGCATGACCGCCGCCGAGGTCGGCCCCCTCGCCCGGTCGGTGCTGGAGGCGGTCGGTCAGGTCGTCGTCGGCAAGCGGGACGCGCTGGAGCTGGTGCTCGCCGGCATCCTGGCCGGCGGCCACGTGCTGCTGGAGGACCTGCCGGGCCTCGGTAAGACGCTGACCGCGCGGTCCTTCGCCCAGGCGCTCGGGCTGGACTTCCGCCGGCTCCAGTTCACCCCCGACCTGCTGCCCGCCGACGTGACCGGTTCGTTCCTGTACGACCAGCGCAGCGGCGACTTCTCGTTCCGGGCCGGGCCGGTCTTCACCAACCTGCTCCTCGCCGACGAGATCAACCGGACCCCGCCGAAGACCCAGTCGGCCCTGCTGGAGGCCATGCAGGAGAAGCAGGTCTCGGTGGAGGGCGTGACGTACAAGCTGGACGAGCCGTTCCACGTGCTCGCCACCGCCAACCCCATCGAGTACGAGGGCACGTACCCGCTGCCGGAGGCGCAGCTCGACCGGTTCCTGCTCCGGGTCTCCTTCGGCTACCCCGAAGCCGAGGAGGAGTGGGAGGTGCTGCGCCGGCGGATGGCCCGCCGCCGCGAGGAGGCGGACATCAAGCCGGTGGTCGACGCGGCGACCCTGCGCGCCATGCAGGCCGCGCTGGAGGACGTGGTCGTGGAGGACTCCGTCGGCCGCTACATCGTCGCGCTGACCGCCGCCACCCGGGAACACCCGTCGGTGCTGGTCGGCGCCTCGCCGCGCGGCTCGCTGGCGCTGCTGCTGCTGTCCCGCGTACGGGCCGTGATGGCCGGGCGCGACTACGTCGTTCCGGAGGACGTCAAGGAGGTCGCGGCGCCCGCCCTGGCGCACCGGATCACGTTGCGCCCCGAGATGTGGTTGCGTCGTGTCGACCCGTCCTTCGTGGTCGGCGAGGTGCTGGAGGCGACCCCGGCGCCCGCCAGCGGTGCGCTGCCCAGCTACGCCGCCGGCCCCGGGCACTGATGGTCGCGTCCGCCGTGTCGCCCCGGGTCGAGTCGCCGCCACCGGAGCCGGGGCCCGCGACCGGCTGGGTGCCCACGTGGGCGCTCGGTCGGGCGGTGCTCCTCACCGGGCTGCTGCTGATCGCGGGGGTGCTGCTCGGCCGGGTGGACCTGGTCGTGCTGGCCGCCCCGTTCGCGCTGGGCACCGCGTACGCGCTGCGCCGCCGGCCGACCGTCCTACCGCAGATCTGGGTCTCCGCCGACGAGGGGCACCTGGTCGAGGGCGGCGAGCTGACCGGCACGGTCACCGTCGGCAACCCCGACCTGCTCGACTACGACGTGGCGGTGGTGCGCAGCCGGGTCTCGCCGTGGCTGCGGGTGCAGCGGGTGACGATCGCCGGGGCGACCACCGCGTCCGGGGCGGGGTCGACCGTCGCCCCGTCCGTCGCCGACCGGCCGTTCGTGACCGCCGTCCCGACGGCGGCGGCCGTGGACCTGGAGCTGACCGGCACGGCGCTGCGCTGGGGCCGGCACCCCATCGGCCCGGCGGGCGCCCGGGCGGCCGCCGCGCAGGGACTGCTGGTCTCCCGCGCCGTGATCGCCGAGCCGTCCCGGTTGCGGGTCTACCCGAGGACCGAGCCGTTCGACGCGGTCGAGGCGATGCCCCGGGCCGCCGGCCTGGTCGGCGCGCACCACTCGCGCCGGCCCGGCGAGGGCGGCGAACTGGCCGGCGTACGGGTCTTCGCCCCGGGCGACCGGCTGCGCCGGATCGACTGGCGGGTCTCGCTGCGCGCCCGGCAACTGCACGTGGCGGCCACCCTCTCCGACCGCGACGCCGAGGTGGTGGTGCTGCTCGACGTGCTCGCCGAGGCGGGCCGCTCGGGTGGCGTGTCCGGGGCCGCCTCCGTGCTGGACACCACCGTCCGGGCCGCCGCCGCGATCGCCGAGCACTACCTGCACCGTGGCGACCGGGTGTCGATGCTCGAGTACGGCCCGTCCGCCCGCCGGCTGCGCCCGGCCACCGGCCGCCGGCAGTACCTGACGGTCCTGGAGTGGCTGCTGGAGGTGCGGGCGGAGCACTCCCCGCACGAGCCGTACGACCAGGTGTTCGGGCCGCAGTTGCTGTCGGCGGACGCGCTGGTGGTGGTCCTCACCCCGCTGCTCGACGAACGGTCGGCGCAGATGTTGGCCCGGCTGACCCGCTCCGGGCGGTTCGTGGTTGCGGTGGACACCCTGCCGGCGGACCTCACCCCGCCGAAGGACCGGGGCTGGGCCGAGGTGGCGTACCGGCTGTGGCGGCTGGACCGGGACACCATGATCGGGCAGCTGCGGGAGCACGGCGTGCCGGTGGTGCGGTGGGCCGGCGCGGGCAGCCTCGACGAGGTGCTGCGGGACGTGGCCCGCCTGGCGACCGCCCCGAGGGTGGCCCGGTGAGCGCGAGGAACGTAGCGCAGCGGAGTCCCGCAGTCGCGAACGAAAGGGTAGCCCGGTGAGCGCGGTCACCGAACGGGTCAGGGCGCTGCGGTACGCCGCCGCCCGGATCAGCCTGACGCCGCTGCTGGTGCGCGCCGGCATCTTCCTCACCGTGCTGGTCGGCCTGCTGCTCGCGTACCCGTCGCAGGTGCTGCTCGGGCGGTCGCTGCTCGCCCTCGTGGCGGTGGCGGTCCTGCCGGCGGTCGGGCCGCGCCGGGTCTGGCCGACCTTCGCGGCGCTGGTCACGGTCGGCGGCTGGCTGATGGCCACCGACGGGTACGACCGGCCGATCGCCCTCTGGCGGCTGCTCGCCGTGGCGGCGGTGCTCTACCTCACCCACACCCTCTGCGCGCTGGCCGCCGTGCTGCCGTACGACGCGGTGGTCGACCCGGACCTGATCGTGCGGTGGCTGGCCCGGGCCGGCGCGGTGCTGCTGGCCACCTTCGTCCTCGGTGTCCTGCTGGTCGAGGTCGGCAGGCTCGGTGGTGACGCCGGACACCAGGCGGCGACGGTGGTCGGTCTGCTCGTGGCGGTGGCGGTGGCGGCGTTGCTGGGGTGGCTGCTGCGCCGCAGGTGACAACCCCTTTCGGGGGGAAGTCATGCAGGTCACAGGGGTTGTGCTCCGTCACAGAGAAGGGGCGCGAGCGGGATTAGCCGGGCCGCGCGGGGAAAGATAGATGACGTGAACCCGAAGCGGATCCTTGTGGTGGGTGCCGGGCACGTCGGTCTCTACGCGGCACTGCGCCTGTCGAAGAAGCTCAGCTCCCGTGAGGCCGAGGTCGTCGTGGTGGACCCTCAGCCCCACATGACCTACCAGCCGTTCCTGCCCGAGGCGGCGGCCGGCAACATCTCGCCCCGGCACTCCGTGGTGCCGCTGCGGCGGGAGTTGCGGCGGTGCAAGGTGGTGGCGGGCACGGTGACCCGGATCGACCACCACCGCAAGACCGCCGTGGTGCAGCCCATCAGCGGCCCCACCCGGGAGATCCCGTACGACCACGTGGTCGTCGCCCCGGGCTCGGTCTCCCGGACGCTGCCGATCCCCGGCCTGCACGAGCAGGGCATAGGCTTCAAGACCATCGGCGAGGCCATCTACCTGCGCAACCACGTGCTGGACCGGCTCGACGTGGCCGCCGCCACGCCGGACCCGGCCGTCCGCCGGTCGGCGCTGACCTTCACCTTCGTCGGCGGCGGCTACGCCGGCATCGAGGCGCTCGCCGAGATGGAGGACATGGCCCGGGACGCCCTGAAGTACTACCCGGAGCTCAAGCCGGAGGACATGCGCTGGGTGCTGGTCGAGGCGACCCAGCGGGTGCTGCCCGAGGTCGACCGGGACATGGGCGCCTACACGGTGCAGCAGCTGCTCAAGCGGAACATGGACATCCGGCTGGACACCCGCCTGGAGTCCTGCCTCGACGGGGTGGTGAAGCTCTCCGACGGCGACAGCTTCCGCTCCGACACCATCGTCTGGACGGCCGGCGTGAAGCCGTCGCCGATGCTGGACGCCACGGACTTCCCCCGCGACGAGCGGCGGCGGGTCACCTGCCTGCCGACGCTCCAGGTGGTCGACGGCGACCGGGTGGTCGACGGCGCCTGGAGCGCCGGTGACTGCGCGGCCGTGCCGGACCTGACCAAGGAGCCCGGCAACTACTGCTCGCCGAGCGCCCAGCACGCGGTCCGCCAGGCCGCCCGGATGGCCGACAACATCGTCAACGTCGTCCGTGGCCGGGAGCCGGTGGAGTACAAGCACAAGCACGCCGGCAGCGTCGCCAGCCTCGGCCTGCACAAGGGCGTGGCCCAGGTGTACGGGATCAAGATGACCGGCTGGCCGGCGTGGTTCATGCACCGGACGTACCACATGAGCCGGATCCCGTCGTTGAACCGCAAGGTCCGGGTCGTGGTCGACTGGTCGCTGGCGTTCTTCCTGAAGCGCGAGGTGGTCGCCCTCGGCCAGCTGCACGACCCGCGCGAGGAGTTCGCCGAGGCGTCCCAGCCGGTCGGCGCCAGCCGCGCCTGACGGATCTGGTGTGAGGAGGGGCCCCTTCCAAACCCGGACGCGCGACGGAGGGGGGCCGCGGCCCACGGCGGGGGCGGGCCGTACAGGCGGCGGCGCTCGCCGAGGCGGGGGGGGGGGGGGGCGCGGCCCCCCCCCCGCCCCGCGCGCGCCGGGGGCCGCGCCGGCCCCGCCGGCGGGCGCCCCCCCCGCCTCCCGCCTCTGGTTTGCGCCGGGGCCCCTCCTCACACGTCAGACGCGCCAGGTCCAGGCGTCGGCGATCCGGGTGGCGGGGCCGTAGAGCTGCTCCAGCGTGCCGCGAAGGCTGTCGGCGTGCGGGGTGCCGTCGGCCAGCGCCACGCAGGAGGCACCCCAGAACTCCGCGTCCTTTGCGGCCTGCCGGCGCTGTTCGTCCCCGATGACGGGTTGACCGCCGCGCCTGCCGACCTCGGCCAGCAGGGCCGACGTGGGCTGCGCGTAGGTGCCCATCGCTGCCGTGCCGCCGCGACCGTACGGGCCGATGAAGAAGCCCTCCGGCATGCCGAACGCCGCGTCGGCGGCGGTCGCCCAGCGCATCGGCCACGGTTGCTTGGGCGTGGCGAGCGGCACCGGCACCAGCACCCCGCCCGGCTCGACGCACTGGCGCCAGTGCCCGCCGGTGACGAACTCGGGCAGCGGCGGCCGCTCGGCGGTGGGCAGCGGGGTCGGCAGCAGCGGCAGCAGCGCCACGCCGACCGCCGCCGGCACCAGGCGGCGGGCCCGGCCGGTGCCGCGCAGCGCCCGGTCGACCGCCAGCACCAGCAGCGTGGCGATGAGCGGGAGCACCGCGAGGGCGAAGCGCATCGGCAGCGCACCGTCCACCACGGGCAGGCCCGAGAGCAGGGCGTACGGGCCCGGGACGGCGGTGCGTTCGCCGTCGACGACCACCCGGGGGCCGAGCGACAGCGCCCCCGTCACGAGCGTGCCGACCACGCACGCGACGACCAGCGGGCGACGACCCAGCCAGAGCGCGCAGGCGGCGGCGACCAGCAGCAACGGCAGCCCGAGGAAGCTGTTGTACTCGGCCGGCCCGGTGGTCAGCCGGGCAGCCTCGTCGCCGCCCGCGATCGACAGCGGCGAGACGGTCCACCAGCTGCGCAGGTCCGCCGAGAAGTAGTGCGGGCTGAACATGCCGTCTGAGACGCCCTGCGGGCCGGCGAACTGGAACCACAGCGGCCAGGCCAGTACGACCAGGGCCAGCCCGGCGGCGAGCATCATCCCCCCGGCGAAGCCGGGCAGGGCGCGGCGGGCCAGGTTCCGGTCCGCCACCGCGTAGGTGACCGCCATCACCAGCAGCGTGACCGCGCAGAGGAAGAGCACCTCCTCACCGACGAAGACCTGTGCGGTGACCGCCGCCGCCAGGCCGACGGCCGAGCTGACCACCCGCCGGCGGTCCGGTCCGTCGGCGGTGCCCGCCGGGTCGGCGGCCCGCAGCATGCGGACCACCAGCCAGACGATCACCGGCACGAGCCACTGCGCGGTCATGTGCAGGTGGCTGTTGGTCTGCGAGACCATCCCCGGGCCGAACCCGCAGAGCGCCGCCCCGAGGGCGGCGGCGAGCCGGCGGGCGCGCAGGACCCGGGTGAAGAGCAGGTACCAGGCGATCGCGGTGCCGGCCAGGTTCGCCATGGCCAGCAGGGCGAAGGTCACCGGCGCGCCGAACGACAGGGTCACCGGGGCGAGGAGCACCCCGAGTGCGATGACGGTGGTGTTGGTCATCAGGTTGACCCCGTCCGGCGCGTTGAGCCGCCCGGTGAGCAGGTCGAAGTCGCCGAGCAGCGCCCGCGAGTCGACGGCGAGGAACCACTCGTAAAGGGCCTGGTCCTCCGGGTTGAGCGCCAGGACCCGGGCCGCCGGGTCGGGCCAGAGCCCGTGGGTGAGCCAGCCGGCCAGCGCCACGAAGAGCAGCACGACGGTGACGTCCGCCCGGCGACGGTGGACGGCGGTCAGCAGGCGCGCCGCCCGGAGCCGGCGGGACGGCCGGTCGACGGCGAGGACAGCCTGGTCAGGGACGGCGTCGGGGGCCGTGGGGGCTGCGCTGCTCACGGTCTCGACCCTAGTGCGACCCACCCGCCGGGGTACGCCGGGTCGCCGCCGACCCGCTACCGTGACACTGCACCGCGCGTGTCGACCCGCGCGGTGTCACCCGCCCGGGTGGTGGAACGGCAGACACGGCCGCCTTAAAAGCGGCTGCCGCAAGGCGTGCGGGTTCGACCCCCGCCCCGGGCACGCCGCACTCTCAGCTTCCGCTCAGCTTGGCGATCTCCACGGGACTGCCCTGGGCGTTTACTCTTGGGAGTGCACGTTCACGTGCAACGACCCCCTGAGGGAGGCCTGACAGTGAAGACTTCGAACCCGGTGCTCGCCCGGCTCGGCCAGGCGGCCGAGCGGGAGCGCTCCGCCGGGTACGCCCCGACCGGGCCGTACGGACAGCCCGGCTATCCACAGCAGTACCCGACGGAGGCCGGCTACCCGGCGGCCCCGCCGACCGTCAACACCATGTCGATCGACGACGTGGTGGTCAAGACCGTCACGCTCCTCGGCATCCTCGGCATCTCCGCCGCGGCTGCCTGGGTGCTGGTGCCCGACGCGCTGCTCGGCGCGGCCTGGATCGGCGCGGCGGTGGTCGGCCTGGTCCTCGGCCTGATCATCTCGTTCTCCCGGATGGCGAACCCGGCGCTGGTCGTCGCGTACGCCGTCGTCGAGGGCGTCTTCGTCGGCATGGTCAGCAAGTTCTTCAACTCGCTCTACGACGGCATCGTGGTCCAGGCGGTGACCGCCACGTTCGGTGTCTTCTTCGTGATGGCCATGCTCTACAAGGCGAAGGTCATCCGGGCCACCCCGAAGTTCGTCAAGGGCATGATCGCCGTGATGGCGGGTCTCTTCGCCGTCATGCTGATCAACCTCGTGTTCGCGCTCTTCGGCGTGAACACCGGCCTGCGCGACGGCAGCCCGCTGGCCATCGGGTTCAGCCTGGTCTGCATCGTGGTCGCCTCGCTGAGCTTCGTGCTCAGCTTCAAGGAGGTCGAGGACGGCGTCCGGATGGGGCTGCCCCAGCGCTACTCCTGGGTCGCCGCCTTCGGCATCCTGGTCAGCCTGGTCTGGCTCTACATCGAGATCCTGCGCCTGCTGAGCTACTTCCAAGGTGACGACTGACCGTCGCCCGCGACCGACCGGCGCCCGCCCCCGCAACCGCGAGGGCGGGCGCCGTCGTCCACCCCGCTCGCCCCACCCTCGCCGCCGATCCCGCCCACCCTCCCTCCCTCCCCGCCGCCCTGCCCCAGCTCTCGCCGTCGATCATGCAGTTGTGGTGCCCCGCGAAAGGGGCGAAAGCGCCCCAGTCGCCCACCATAAGTCCATGATCGACGGGCCGGGCCAGGGCGGGCTGGGCCAGGCTGGGGCGGCGGACCGGGGCAGGCCGGGCCGGAGCCGGGCGGGGCCGGGGCAGGGCAGGCCCCCCGACACGGGCAACGGCATGGGCAACCTGGTCCCGAGGCGAGGCGAGGCGAGGCGAGGCGGGGCGGGGCGGGGCGGGGCAGGCCGGGGTCGGGCGGGGGCCGGGGTGCGGGGGAGGGAGGCGGGTCGGGGGGTTCGTAGACTCCGGGTGTGGGTGGTGGGGAGTTGGAGCGGGCGGTGGAGTTGTTGGTGCGCCAGGTCGGGCACTGGCAGCAGCCCCGCTGGGCGGCAGTGGCCGCCGGTGGCAACGTGTCCCGCGCCGACCTCGTGCACCGGCTGGTGCAGGAGATCGCCAACCTGGCCGCCGACGTCGAGGGCGGACCCCGGCGGACGGTGCCCCGGCTCGACAACGAGCTGGCGCTGCCCGACCAGCTCCGGGTGGTGGCCGCCGACCTGGTTGCCGCCGCCGCGCCGCCGGAGGTGCTGGCGCGGGCCGCCGCCGAGGTGACGGCGACCCGTGACGCTCTCTAGCGCTGACGGCGACCCGCGACGCTCCCCAGGGCCGACGGCGACCCGCGACGCTCTCCAAGCGTGACGGCGACCTGCGACCCTCTCTAGCGCTGACGGCGACCTGCGACCCTCTCTAGGGGTGACGGCGACCCACGGCTCGTCCGGGCTCCTGCCGGGCGGCGAGGGCCGCTCGGGACGACCCCGGTGCCCTGCCGGGCAGCCCGGGGTCGCGCCCTCCGCTCAGCTCAGGCGTTCGACGACCATGGCCATGCCCTGGCCGCCGCCCACGCACATGGTCTCCAGACCGATCGTCTTGTCGTGCCAGTCCAGGGCGTTGAGCAGGGTGCCGGTGATCCGGGCGCCGGTCATGCCGAACGGGTGCCCGACGGCGATCGCGCCACCGGCGACGTTCAGCTTCTCCAGCGGGATGCCGAGCTGGCGGTACGAGGGGATCACCTGCGCGGCGAACGCCTCGTTGATCTCCACCAGGTCGACGTCGTCGATGGTCATCCCGGCCCGCTTGAGCGCCTGCCGGGTGGCTTCGACCGGGCCGAGGCCCATGATCTCCGGCGAGAGGGCGGTCACGCCGGTGGAGACGATCCGGGCCAGCGGCGTGATGCCGAGGTCCCTGGCCCGCTGGGCGCTCATGATCACCACGGCGGCGGCGCCGTCGTTCAGCGGGCAGCAGTTGCCGGCGGTGATGCGGCCGTCCGGGCGGAACACCGGCTTCAGCCCGGAGACGCCCTCCAGGGTGACCCCGGCGCGGGGGCCGTCGTCGGTGCCGACCACCGTGCCGTCCGGCGTGGTGACCGGGGTGATCTCCCGGGCCCAGAAGCCGTCGGCGATGGCCTTCTCGGCGAGGTTCTGGCTGCGTACGCCGAACTCGTCCATGTCGGCGCGGGTGACGTCGTACACCTGGGCCAGGTTCTCGGCGGTCTGCCCCATGGTCAGGTAGATGTCCGGCAGCTCGCCGGCCTCGCGTGGGTCGGTCCAGACCGGGGCCCCGCCCTGGGCGCGGGCCTTGGAACGCTCGGCCGCAGCGGCGAAGCGCGGGTTCTCCCAGCCGCCGCCGACCAGCGCCTGCGCCTCCTTCGGCAGCCCGTCGGAGTTGCCGCGGGCGTACCGGGAGACGGTCTCCACGCCGGCGGAGACGAACACGTCGCCCTCGCCGGCCCGGATCGCGTGCATCGCCATCCGGGTGGTCTGCAGCGACGACGCGCAGTAGCGGGTGAGCGTCGCGCCGGGCAGGGTGTCCAGGCCCATCAGGGTGGCGACCACCCGGGCCATGTTGAAGCCCTGCTCGCCGCCGGGCAGACCGCACCCCAGGTAGAGGTCGTCGATCTCGGTCGGGTCGAGCTGGGGGACCTTGTCCAGGGCGGCCCGCACGATGGTCGCGGCGAGGTCGTCCGGGCGGACGTCGCGCAGCGAACCCTTGTGCGCCCGGCCGATGGGGGAGCGGGCGGTGGCGACGATGACGGCGTCGCGGGACGACTCAGTCGGCATGAACCAACGTTAACCCGTCGGTAACTTCGGACGGAAGCTGCCCGCCGGCCGGGAAATGTCACGCCCGGCGGGACAGCGGGGACGGCCGGCGGTCAGTGTCGGGAGTCGGCCATGGTGTCCGGCCCGGACGGTGGGTGGACCAGCGCTGGCAAGCGGGCACCGCATCCGGGCGGGGGCGGCCGGCGGGTCACTGCCGGGAGGCGACCGCCGCGGCGGCGGCGACGGCCGGCAGCAGGGCGTGCGCCCAGACCCGGTAGCCGTCGGCGGACGGGTGGTAGCCGTCGTGGCACAGGGTCCCGGCGTCGGCCCGGAACACGGCGCCGGTCTCGGTGGCCAGGTCGACCACCGTGCCGCCGGCGTCGAGCACCGCCGCCGCCTGGGCGCGGGCCACCCGCCGCCCCGACCAGCCGACCACGTTGCGCAGCGGCGGCGCGATGGCGCGTACGGCGCCCAGGTCGGGGCACGTGCCGACGACCACCTCCACCCGGGCCTCGCGGAGCCGGTGCACAGCCGCCCCGAGGTAGGCGGCGGCCTCCACCGGGCGACGCAGGGTGGTGGCGTCGTTCGCCCCGATCAGGATCACCGCCACGTCGGGACGCTCGCCGAGCAGCGCCCGGGCCACCTGGGTGGCCAGGTCGGTCGAGCGTGAGCCGGAGACGCCGACGCTGGACAGGTGCACCCGGCGACCGCTCGGGCCCTCGGCGAGCAGGTTGGCCAGCTGTCCGCCGATGGTCTCGTCGAGACGGCCGACGCCGACGCCGAGGGCGGACGAGTCGCCGAGCAGCACCAGGCGCAGCGGCGGCGCGTCGGCCCGCCCGACCGTGGCGCGCAGGGCGAGCGCCAGCTCCGGCTGGGCGTACCGGCGGTGCCGGGCGGCGAAGGCCTGACCGGCGAGGACGGCGGCGCCGCCGACCGTGCCGGCGATGAGGCTGAGCGTCGCCGCCCGGCCCAGTCGATTGGCGAGCCCCGAGGGGATGAAGCGCTCGCTCATGCCAGTCCCTCCAGTGTGGGTGAGTCGGCGGCGGGGCTGGGCTGCGGCGCCGCGCCGACACCGAAGAAGGCCCGTCGACGCAGTTGCGCCCACCGGCCGGCGGGGCCGCGCTCGCGCCCCCTGACCCGGGTGCCGCTGACCTCGGTGCCCGCGTGGCGGGCCGCCTCCTGGGCGGCCTGCGGCAGCGAGCGCACGCCCTCGTCCCGGACGAGGGTCGGGCGGCGTTCCTGCCCCGCACCGAGCGCGGACAGTACGGTCGGCAGCAGGGCGGCGGCGGCCATCGCGTAGCCCTCCGCCGAGGGGTGGAAACGGTCCCAGGCGAACATCCGGGTCGGCTCCGCCGTGAACCGGGGACCGAGCAGGTCGCCGAGGGAGACCGTCCAGCCACCGGCCTCGACCACGGCCACCGTCTGGGCGGCGGCGAGCTGCCGGCTCCAGTGCCGGGCCAGCCACCGCAGCGGCGGCCGGATCGGCCGGATCGCGCCCAGGTCGGGGCAGGTGCCGACGACCACCTCGCAGCCGGCCGCGCGCAGCGTGCGGACCGCGTCGACCAGGTAGCGCACCGCCAGGGCGAACGGTGCGCGGTTGGTCACGTCGTTGCCGCCGATCAGGATCACCGCGACGTCGGGCTGGCACTCCAGCGCCGCCTCCACCTGGTGTCGCAGCACCGCCGAGATGGCGCCCACCACGGCGAAGCGGTGCAGCCGGACGGGGCGTTGCAGGCGGCGGGACAGCCCGGTGGCGAGCAGGGCGCCGGGCGTCTCCCGGCGGCGGTGCACGCCGTAGCCGGCGGCCGACGAGTCGCCGAGCACGACGACGGTGACCGGCGGGCCGGGCAGCTTCGCGCCGTAGACGCCGTCGCAGCGCGGCGGGGGCGCCTCGGCCATCGGGATCGTGCGGCGGGCCTGCCGGGCCTGCCCGAGGAGCACGCCGCCGGTCGCCACCACGGCCGCGGCGGTGGCGCCCGTGCCGATCGCCGCGAGGCGGGCGACCTGCCGGGCGCGCTGCCAGCGCGGACCAACCGGGACGACGGAACCAGCGACCCCCATACAGCGACATTATCGCGCCGGCACGACACACCGCTGTCGTCGTGTCGGCTCGCGGGTGCCTGGAAGGCGACGCTCCTGGGTACCTGTACGGGTGACCGGGGGACGGTTGCGCGGGCACGCCACCCTGGCACGTGGAGAGGGGCCGAACATGGGGAAGACATTGAAGCGCACCGCGGCGTTCAGCGCGCTGGCCCGGGCACTCGCGGCCGGGTCGCGGGGCGGGCCGTCGCTCGGGGCGCGGCTGGGCGCGCTGCCGCGGATGATCCGGGCCACCACCCGGGGGGAGTACGACGGCGGCCTGCGGCTGGCCCTGATGACCGCGGCGACGGCGTACATCGTCTCGCCGGTCGACCTGATTCCCGAGATCCCGCTGGCGATCTTCGGATTGGCCGACGACGCGGTCATGGTGACCTGGCTGGCCGGCAGCGTGCTGGCCGAGACCGAGCGGTTCCTGGAGTGGGAGGCCCGGCGCAGCTCGGTGATCCCCGGGCACGTGGCGTCCTGAACCCACGTACCCTGGGACGTCGAGAAGACGTCTGCCCGGCCGCCGCCGGCGGCGCCGGAGGAGAAGGGCACAACGAGGTGCGGTACTACGACAACGTCGTCGAGCTGATCGGCAACACCCCGCTGGTACGGCTGCGCAACGTCACGGCCGGGATCCAGGCCACCGTGCTGGCGAAGGTGGAGTACCTCAACCCGGGCGGCTCGGTGAAGGACCGGATCGCGCTGCGGATGGTGGAGGACGCGGAGAAGGCGGGCATCCTCCAGCCGGGCGGCACGATCGTCGAGCCGACCAGCGGAAACACCGGAGTCGGGCTGGCGCTGGTGGCGCAACTGCGGGGCTACAGGTGCGTCTTCGTCTGCCCCGACAAGGTCAGTCAGGACAAGCAGGACGTGCTGCGCGCGTACGGCGCGGAGGTGGTTGTCTGCCCGACCGCCGTGGCCCCGGAGGACCCGCGCTCCTACTACAACGTCTCCGACCGGCTGGCCCGGGAGATCCCCGGCGCGTGGAAGCCCAACCAGTACAGCAACCCGGCCAACCCGCGCTCGCACTACGAGACCACCGGCCCGGAGCTGTGGGAGCAGACCGGGGGCGAGCTCACCCACTTCGTGGCGGGCGTCGGCACCGGCGGCACGATCTCCGGCATCGGGCGCTACCTGAAGGAGGCGTCGGAGGGGCGGGTCAAGGTCGTCGGCGCCGACCCGGAGGGTTCCGTCTACTCCGGCGGCACGGGCCGGCCGTACCTGGTCGAGGGCGTCGGTGAGGACTTCTGGCCGGAGACGTACGACCGGGGCGTCGCCGACGAGATCATCGAGGTCTCCGACAAGGCGTCCTTCGAGATGACCCGGCGGTTGGCGCGCGAGGAGGGGCTGCTGGTCGGCGGCTCCTGCGGGATGGCCGTCGTGGCCGCCCTCGAGGTGGCCCGCAAGGCCGGCCCGGACGACGTTGTCGTGGTGCTGCTGCCGGACAGCGGCAAGGGCTACCTGTCCAAGATCTTCAACGACACCTGGATGGCCCGGTACGGCTTCCTGGACAACTCGGGCACCGAGCCGACGGTCGCCGACGCGCTCGCCGGCAAGCCGGGCGGCCTGCCCGAGCTGGTGCACGTGCACCCGACCGAGACGGTCCGCGACGCGATCGACTACATGCGCGAGTACGGCGTCTCGCAGCTCCCGGTGCTCAAGGCCGAGCCTCCGGTGGTGACCGGCGAGGTGGCCGGCTCGATCGCCGAGAAGGACCTGCTGGACGCGCTCTTCACCGGCCAGGCGCACCTGCACGACACCATCGAGCGGCACATGGCCGAGCCGCTGCCGATGATCGGCGGCGGGCAGCCGGTGAGCGAGGCGGTCGGCCTGCTGGAGAAGTCCGACGCCGCCCTGGTGCTGGTCGACGGCAAGCCGAAGGGCGTCCTCACCCGCCAGGACCTGCTGGCCCACCTCGGCGCGCGCTGACGTGTGAGGAAGGGCCCCTTGTAAACGCATAGCGTTAACAAGGGGCCCTTCCTCACACCTGGCGGGCGTAGCGGAGCTGGGGGGTGAGCAGGCCGCCGATGTGCTCGTCGCGTTCGGTGCCGGTGGGGGTCCAGCCGCCGCGCTCGTAGAAGCGCCGGGCGTGTGCGTTGTCCCGCAGCACCCAGAGCACCGCGCGGGACCAGCCGCGGGCGCGCATGGCGTCCAGGGCATCGACCATCAGGGTGCGCCCGGTGCCCCGGCCGCGTTCGGCGGGTTCGAGGTGGATGGCGTTGAGCAGGCCGGTCGCCGGGTCGCCCTCGTCGTCCGGGCCGAGATAGCTGAAGCCGACCAGCCGGCCGGCGCGCTCGGCCACCGTCATCCGGTGCTCGTCCCGCTCCCACGTCCACCGCTCGGTCCAGTACGCGCCCATCGCCTCGGGCGTCGGGTCGGCCAGCGCGCGCGCCGGCAGGAAGGCCGCGTAGGCGGCGACCCGGGAACGCTGGTGCAGCGCGCCCACCGCCATCAGGTCGTCGACGGTGGCGGGGCGCAGGGTGACCGTCACCCGGCCGAGGCTACCCGCCGGGGCGGGACCTGCACGGTCGTCAGGTCCTCGGCGATCACCAGGTCGCCGTCGAAGTGCGCGCGGGCCTCGTCGGCGAAGCGGGCCGGGTCGGCGTACCGCTGGGAGAAGTGGGTGAGCACGAGCCGGCGTACGCCCGACTCGGCCGCCACCCGCGCGGCCTGGCCCGCCGTGAGGTGGCCGACCTCGGCGGCGAGGGCGGCCTCCGAGTCGAGGAACGTCGACTCGATGACCAGCAGGTCGGCGTGCTCGGCGAGGGCGTACACCCCGTCGCAGAGGCCGGTGTCCATGACGAAGGCGAACCGCTGCCCGGGCCGGGGCACGCTCACCTCCTCGCGGGTGACGCGGCGCCCGTCGAGGTCGAGGTGGCCGACGCGGATCAGCTCCCCGACCGCCGGCCCGGCGATGCCGTACGCGGCCAGCCGCTCCGGCAGCATCCGGCAGCCGTCGGGCTCGACGAGCCGGTAGCCGTACGTCTCGATCGGGTGCCGCAACCGGCGGGCCTCCAGTGTGCCGACGTCCAGCGTGATGCGCTGCCCGTCGGCCTCGACGGGCTCGACGCGCAGCTCGGCGGTCTCGTGGAAGCTGGCGGCGTGCCGCAGCCGGGCGAAGTAGTCGGCGCCGCCGGCCGGGAAGTGCACCGCCACCGGGTGCGGCACCCGGTCGAGGGAGAGCCGCTGGATGGTGCCGGGCAGGCCGAGGCAGTGGTCGCCGTGGAAGTGGGTGACGCAGATCCGGGTCAGGTCGGTGGCGGTGACCGTGGTGTGCAGGAGCTGCCGCTGGCTGCCCTCGCCCGGGTCGAAGAGGATCACCTCGCCGTCCCAGCGCAGCACGTAGCCGTTGTGGTTGCGCTGCCGGGTGGGGGCCTGGCTGGCCGTGCCGAGCACCACCAGCTCGCGCATCGACACGGTGACCTCCGGCTGCGTCGGCCACCCGGCCTGCGGAAAAGGGTCGACCCCCGGGGCTTCCGTGCTCGCGCACGGGCCGGCTGGACTGGGCCGGCACCCCGGGGGTCGGGTGGCTGTCGTGGTTTCGCCGCACCGCTGCCACACGGTCTCGACGATGGTGCTGTGCCCGCCTCGCGGCGGACGAGTTTACTGTCGAGGACAGCGGCTAGCGGACAGCCACCTCACGAGTCCGATTGCTATACAAGTCTGGACCACCTCCTTTCCCGTGTACCGCCACGCTATCCAGCCCGCGCGCCGCCGGCAACGGATTTCGATCACACGGCGTCGGGGAATGGCGGGCCGGCGCTCAGGTGTTCTCGGCGATGCCGATCGGGCCCTCGCGCGGGCCCTCCTCGCTGGCCGGCTGCACGGCCAGCGACGGGAAGTCGGCCAGGTCGCCCTCCGGCTCGGCGTCCCACTCGGGGAAGACCAGGTCGCTCTGGAGGTAGAGGCAGAGCAGCTGGGTGAGCTGGCGCAGGCCCTCCAGGTGGGTGCGCTCGTGCCCGTGGGTGGCGTCCACGCCGAAGCCGAGCAGCGCCACCCGGGCGTGCGCGCCGGCCTCCACCGCCGCCGCCACGTCGGAGCGGTAGTACTCGAAGACGTCCCGGACCAGGTCCACCCCGTGCTCGGCGGCGATCGAGGCCAGGTTGCGGGTCAGGTGGTAGTCGAACGGGCCGACGCCGTCGCCCATGGCCAGCGTGGCCGCGTCCTCGCGGGACTGCTGGCCGGGCGCCACCACCGCCGCGTCCACGGAGACGATCTCCGCCACGTCGGGATCGAGCCCGTGCGACGCCCCGTGCCCGATCTCCTCGGTCACGGTGACCAGCAGGTGCGCGGTGACCGCCGGGCGTACGCCGGCGTCGACCATTGCCTTGAGGGCGGTGAGGACCGCCGCCACGCCGGCCTTGTCGTCCAGGTGCCGGGACTTGACGTACCCGCTGGGCGTGATCGTCGGGTTCGGCAGGAACGCCACGAAGTCGCCCGCGTCGATGCCGAGGGCGCGCAGCCCGGCCACGTCCTCGACCGGCTCGTCGACCCGGACCTCCACGTGCTGCCAGCCGACGCCCTGGAGGTCCACGTCGTCGTTGTAGCGGTGGCCGCTGGCCTTGAGCGGCAGCACCTGGCCGGTGATCACCCGCTCCAGGTCGTCGGTGAAGATCCGTACGTGGGCGCCCTCGGCGAACCGGGCGCTGTGCGTACCGATCGTCTTCAGCTCCAGCCGGCCGTTCTCCTTCAGCCGCTTCACCATGCCGCCGATGGTGTCGGTGTGCACCACGATCGCGCGGTCGGCGCCCGTCGAGCGGGGGCCGGGCAGGCAGGCGCTGAGCGCGCCGCGCCGGGTCAGCGTGGAGGGGATGCCGAGCGCGGAGAGCCGCTCGCCGACGTACTGCTGCACGTGGTCCGTACGCCCCGACGGGCTCGGGATCTCCAGCAGCTCCACCAGCACCTGGCGCAGGTAGTCCAGGTCGATCTCCAGGGGCCTCGGGCTCACGCGGCACCTCCCGGGCCGGCCGGGGTCCAGAGCCGCTGCGGCGCCCGGGTGCCGGGGAAGAGCAGGTCCACGAAGCGCTCGGCGGTCGGCTGCGGCTCGTGGTTGGCCAGGCCGGGCCGCTCGTTGGCCTCGATGAACACGTGCTCCGGCCGGTCCGGGGCGCCGACCAGCAGGTCCAGCCCGGTGACCGGGATGTCCAGCGCCCGGCTGGCCGCCACGCACGCCTCGGCGATCGCCGGGTGCAGCTCGGCGGTGACGTCGTGGATGGTGCCGCCGGTGTGCAGGTTCGCGGTCCGGCGTACGGCCAGCACCTGCCCCTCGGGCAGCACGTCGTGCAAGTCGTGGCCAGCCTCGGCGAGCACGTCGTGGGTCATGTCGTCGAGCGGGATCCGGGACTCGCCACCGGTGGCGGCGGCCCGGCGACGGCTCTGCCGCTCGATCAGCTCGGCGATGTCGTGCACCCCGTCGCCGGTGATCGAGGCGGGTCGCCGGACCGCGGCGGCCACCACCTCGTGGTCGATGACGACGACGCGCAGGTCCTCGCCGGCGCGCATCTCCTCGATCAGCACGTCGGGACAGAACCGGGCGGCCAGCTCGACGGCGGCGGCCAGCGCCTCGGGGGTCCGTACGCCCACCGTGATGCCGTTGCCCTGCTCGCCGCGCGCCGGCTTCACCACCACCCGGCCGACCTCGGCGAGGAAGGCGGTGTCGTCCTCGTCGCCGGTGGCGGTCCGGCCGCGTGGCACGGAGAGCCCCGCCTCGGTGAGGATCCGGCGGGTGACCCGCTTGTCGTCGCAGCGGCTCATCGCCACCGCCGAGGTCAGCTCCGACAGCGACTCGCGGGTCAGCACGGTCCGCCCGCCGCTGCTCAACCGCAGCTCACCCCAGGCAGGGTCGGTGACCTCCACCCGGATGCCGCGCCGCATCGCCTCGTCGGCGACGATCCTGGCGTACGGGTTGAGCTGGTCGTACCCCTCGGGCATGGCGGGCAGGAAGAGCCGCTCGTTGATCGGGTTCTTCCGCTTCACGCAGAGCGTCGACGTGCGGTAGAAGCCGAGCCGCTCGTAGAGCCGGATCGCCCCGCCGTTCTCGGCGAGCACGGACAGGTCCACGTACGCCCGGCCCCGCTCGACCAGCCGGGCGGCCAGCGCGGTGATCAGCGCCTGGCCGGTGCCCGGCGGCGCGGTGTTGAAGTCGACGGTGAGGCACCACAGGCTGGCGCCGTTCTCCGGGTCGTCGAAGACCGCGACGTGGTCGACGCCGGTGATGGTGCCGACGATCTCGCCGGTGGCGTCCTCGGCGACCAGGTGCAGGAACCGGTCGGTGCGCGCGTTGGCGACGAGCACGTCGACCCCGGCGGTGACCATGCCGTTGCGGGCGTAGATCCGGTTGACCGCGTCCGCGTCGGCGGCGTCGGCCAGCGGGCGGATGGTCAGCCCCGGCACGTCGCCGTCGCCGGTCGGGCGGTCACCGTCGAGCGGCAGCCGGTAGGTCAGCGACGGGTCGATGAACAGCTCGTCGGGCAGCCGGGACACCAGCACGTGCGGGTCGCGCAGGTAGATGCAGATGTCCCGGGAACCGGCGGCCTCGGAGCGCAGCACGGCGGCGACGGCGGCCTGGTCGGCGAAGGTCTGCCCGAAGACGAGCCGCCCCCAGCCGCAGTCCAGCACCACGTCGGTGTGGCCCTCCCGGGTCGGCGGCTCCGCCGGCTCCGGCGCCATCGGATCGCCGCCGGGGCCCACCCGTTCCCGCCGCCGGCTGTTGCGCGACCGGTCGGTGCGGGCCGCGCCGGTCGCCAGGGTGTCGGTCACGGTGAGTCGATTCCGTGGCTCTGGAGCCACATTTCCAGGAGTCCGAGTTGCCACAGCTTGTTTCCGTTCAACGGGGTCAGTTCGGCGTTCGGGTCGGCGAGCAGGGCGTCGACGTAGTCGGCGCGGAACAGGTCGCGGCGACGGGCCTCGGGCGCGGAGAGCGCGTCGCGTACCCGGTCGAGGAGCTTGCCCTCCAGGTGGGTGAGGCCGGGTACGGGGAAGTAGCCCTTCGGCCGGTCGATGACCTCGTGCGGCAGCACCCGGCGGCCGATCTCCTTGAGCACGCCCTTGCCGCCCTGCGCCAGCTTCAGCTCCGGCGGGCAGCTCGCGGCGAGCTCGACGAACTCGTGGTCGAGGAACGGCACGCGGGCCTCCAGCCCGTGCGCCATCGTCATGTTGTCCACCCGCTTGACCGGGTCGTCGGTCAGCATGACCTGGGTGTCGATCCGCAGGCCGGCGTCGACTGCGGTCTCCGCCCCGGCCCGGCCGAGGTGCGCGGCCACGAACTCCCGCGCCGGGTCGCCGTCGGTCAGCCAGGCCGGGTTCAGCACCCGGGCCAGCCCGGCCGCGTCCCGGTCGAAGAAGGCCCCGGCGTACGTGTCGAGCGCCCGGTCCCGGCCGACCCGGGCGAGCGGCGGGTACCAGTGGTAGCCGCCGAGGATCTCGTCCGCGCCCTGGCCGGACTGGACGACCTTGACGTGCTGCGACACCACCTCGCTGAGCAGGTAGAACGCCACGCAGTCGTGGCTGACCATCGGCTCGGACATTGCGGCAACGGCCGCCTCCAGCGGCGGCACCAGGTCGGCGGCGGCCACCCGGATCTGGTGGTGGTCGGTGTCGAACGTCTTCGCGACGAGGTCGGAGTAGCGGAACTCGTCGCCCTCCCGGCCGCCGACCGCGTCGAAGCCGATGGAGAAGGTGGACAGCCCGCGCTGGCCCTCGCCCGCGAGCAGGGCGACCACCAGGCTGGAGTCCAACCCGCCGGAGAGCAGCACGCCGACCGGCACGTCCGCGACCATCCGCCGCCGTACGGCCGTGGTCAGCGACTCCAGCAGGGCGTCCTGCCAGTCCTTCTCGGACCAGCCGGCCCGCTCGGCGGAGCGGGTGAAGGCCGGGTCCCAGTAGACCCGCTCGGAGGTGCGGCCGTCCGCCTCGTAGACCCGTACGGTCGCCGGGGGCAGCTTGCTGACGCCGCGCAGGATGGTGCGCGGCGGCGGCACGATGCTGTGGAAGCTCAGGTAGTGCGCGAGCGCGACCGGGTCGATGCCGGTGTCGACGCCGCCCCCGGCCAGCAGCGCGGGCAGGGTGCTGGCGAAGCGCACCGCGCCGGGCGTCTCGGCCAGGTAGAGCGGCTTGATGCCGAGCCGGTCCCGGGCCAGCACCAGCCGGCCGGTGTCCCGCTCGCTGATCGCCACTGCGAACATGCCGATCAGGTGGTCGACGAAGTCGAGCCCCCACTCGGCGTACGCCTTGAGCACGACCTCGCTGTCGCCGGAGGAGAAGAACCGGTGGCCCTTGGCCTGGAGTTCCTCGCGCAGCTCGCGGTAGTTGTAGATGCATCCGTTGAAGACGCCGGTCAACCCCGCACCCGGGTCGACCAGCGGCTGCCCGCTCGCGGCGGAGAGGTCGATGATCTTCAGACGTCGGTGCCCGAGGGCGGTCGGGCCCTGGGCCCAGACGCCGCTGTCGTCGGGCCCCCGGTCGCTCATCGTGGCCGCCATGCGTTCCACCGCCGCCACGTCGGCGCGTGAACCGTCACGGCGGAACTCTCCCGCAAGTCCGCACATGCCAGGCAATGCTGCCAGAGGGCAGCGAGGATTGCCCGTTGAGATGATAACAGTTTCTTGAAGTTTTGCTACACTGCGCGATTCCGTCACGGCACGTGTCGGTTCCGGTGGCGGACCGCGTCAGGAGCGGCGGATGGGGTGGTATCCGCCCGGCGGCTGATGTGATCGATTGCTCAGTTCCGCAAGCGCGGAGGCCGGCGCGAGCGATGCCGCGCCGGCCTCCGTGCCGGTGCCGGTGGTTCAGCCCCGAGCGGGGTTCAGCCCGAGGTGCGGGCGACGCCGACCGGGCAGCTCAGCCCGTTCGGGCCGTGGTCGCCGTACCGACTCCCCACTCACTCGTCACCGGGTTGCGGGACGCGGCCGAACCGTCGGACCTCCTGGGGCCAGCCGCACGCCTCCGCGAGCCTGCCGGCCCACATCCGGGCCGTCTCCACGTCGGCCACGTCCACCACGGTCAGCCCGCCCAGCCACTCCTTGGTCTCGGCGTACGGCCCGTCGGTGAATACCAACGTGCCGCTCGTGGCGTCGGCACTGAAGACGGGGGTGTCCCCTTCCTCCAGGCCCCCGGCGAACACGTACGCCCCGGCCGCCTTCATCTCGTCCACGACCGCCATGGCGAGCGGCCCGCGCGCGCGGAACCACTCCTCAGTGTGGTCACCCACCCACTGCTGGTTGAAGTAGATGAGGTACTCGGCCATGTCTGCTCCCTCGTCTCGGGCGGACCTTTGTCTGCCTCCATCTCCGCGACGAACGGCGCCGGGCGGATACGACACCCGGGCAGGGGATTTCCACGTCGATGTCGGCGGGGGAGCGGTGGCGGCCGGCTCTGTCCAGGAAGCTAGTGGAGGTCGGACGGCACCCGGGCGACGCCGACCGGGCAGCTCAGCCCGTTCGGGCCGTGGTTGCAGTACCCGTTCGGGTTCTTCGTGGGCGCCAAATACTGCTGGTGCATGTCCTCGGCGAAGTAGTACTGGCCGAGCCGGTCGATCTCGGTGGTGATCTCGCCCTTGCCGGCCCGCGCCACGATCGGTGCGAACGCGTCCCGGGACGCCTGGGCGGTGGCGAGCTGCTCCTCCGTGGTCACGTAGATCGTCGACCGGTACTGGGTGCCCACGTCGTTGCCCTGGCGCATGCCCTGGGTCGGGTCGTGGTTCTCCCAGAAGACCTTCAGCAGGTCCTCGTAGCTGATCGTGGCGGGGTCGTAGACCACCTGGACCACCTCGGCGTGCCCCGTCATCCCCGAGCACACCTCCTCGTACGTCGGGTTCGGCGTGATGCCGCCCGCGTAGCCGGCGGACGTGGTGATCACACCCGGCAGCGTCCAGAACAGCCGCTCGGCGCCCCAGAAGCAGCCCATGCCGAACACGGCCACCTGTGCGCCCTCCGGGAAGGGACCCTTGAGCGGGGTGCCCAGCACCTCGTGCCGGTCCGCGATCGGCATCGCGATCAGGCGACCCGGCAGGGCCTGGTCGGAGGTGGGCAGTTCGGCCTTCATGCGGCGCAGGAACACGGTGGGACTCCTCTCGTAACTCTCCCAGCGTGCAACACCGCCGGATCCGCCTTCCTTACCCGCTCCACCCACACTCAGGCGACCGCAGCCCGGGAGAAGGTCACAGTCGTCCGCCGGGCAGCGGCGGCCAGCTCGGGCCGGTCACGTCCGCCACTCGCTTCATCACTCTCAGTGGCAAATCTCGCCGGCTGCGCCTCCCTCGTCTCACCCGCTTTGCTCTGCATCCCTATATGCAACAGTCACCCTAAGTGGTGACTAATTCTATTCTGGCGGCGCTGGCGTTTCATGTCGTGGCAGGTCAGCGACCTGGTGCGGATATGGCTGCAGAGCAAAGGGCGCGAGACGGCACCCGGAGCGCCTCGTGTGCCCGTCGCGGAGCGTGACGTTAGTTCGTTGCTACGTTGTGTGACGAAGGGTGCCGAGAGGCGCGTGGCGAAGGGGCCCTGCCGCCGCGCCGCACTCCCTGCCGTCCGCCGCGTCTGCCCCGCTCCGCGTCGGCTGTCGCGTTCGCCCCGGCCTCCGCCCGCTCCGCCGGCCTCCGGCCGCCCCGGCCGCCCCGGCCGCTCCGGCCGCCCCGGTCGCTCCGTGCGGCTGGGGCGCGTCAGAGGGCTGCGGTGATGCGGGCGGCGTAGGTCTCGGCCTCGGCGTCGTCGGCGTAGCGGGTGCGCGGCCAGAAGAAGCCGCGCAGGCCGTCGCCCTTCGTGCGCGGCACCACGTGGGTGTGCAGGTGCGGGACGGACTGGGACACCTTGTTGTTCATCGCCACGAACGTCCCACCGGCCTCCGTGCCGGTCTCCACGGCGACCGCGAGCCGCCGCACCAGGCCGAAGTACCCGGCCAGCGCCTCGGCGGGCAGGTCGGCCAGGGCGACCAGGTGCGTGCGCGGTACCACCAGCACGTGGCCCTTGAAGACCGGCCGGGTGTCCAGGAACGCCACCCCGTCGGGCTCGTCGGCGACCCGGAAGGCGGGAGTCTCGCCGCTCACGATCCCGCAGAACACGCACCCGCTCATCCGTCCAGGCTATGCCGGCCGCCCGGATGGGAGACGTCCCCGCGCCGGCCCGCCGCCGTGGGCGCGGACCCGACAGCACCGTTCCGTTCCAGCCTTCGGGACGGGGGATTAGCCTCACGGGATGAGTCACGGCTTCGACACGCTCGCCATCCACGCCGGTCAGGACCCCGAGGCCCGCACCGGCGCGGTGATCCCACCGATCTACCAGACCAGCACCTACGCCCAGGACGCCGTCGGCGCGCCCCGGCTGGGCTACGAGTACAGCCGCTCCGGCAACCCGACCCGCGACGCCCTCCAGGAGTGCCTCGCCGCGCTGGAGGGCGGCCCCGTCGGGCTCGCCTTCGCCAGCGGTCTGGCCGCCGAGGACACCCTGCTGCGTACCGTCTGCAAGCCGGGCGACCACGTGGTGATCCCCGACGACGCGTACGGCGGCACGTACCGGCTCTTCGCCCGGGTGGCCGAGCGCTGGGGGCTGGACTTCACCCCGGCGAAGGTCTCCGACCCCGACGCGATCCGGGCCGCCGTCGAGCCGGGCCGGACCCGGATCGTCTGGGTGGAGACGCCCACCAACCCGCTGCTCGGCATCGCCGACATCGCCGCGCTGGCCGGCGTCGCGCACGACGCGGGCGCCCTGCTGGTCGTCGACAACACGTTCGCCTCCCCGTACCTCCAGCAGCCGATCGCGCACGGCGCGGACGTGGTGGTGCACTCGACCACCAAGTACATCGGCGGCCACTCCGACGTGGTCGGTGGCGCGCTGGTCGCGGCCGACGCCGGGCTCGGCGAGGAACTGCGCTACCACCAGAACGCGATGGGCGCGATCAACGGGCCCTTCGACGCGTGGCTGACCCTGCGCGGCATCAAGACCCTGGGCGTACGCATGGACCGGCACTGCGACAACGCCGAGCGGATCGCGGCCTACCTGGACGGGCACGCCAAGGTCGGTCAGGTCATCTACCCGGGGCTGCCCGCGCACCCGGGCCACGAGGTGGCCGCGAAGCAGATGCGCCGCTTCGGCGGCATGATCTCGTTCCGGGCCGCCGGCGGCGAGGAGCACGCCGTCGAGATCTGCAACCGGACGAAGCTCTTCATCCTCGCCGAGTCGCTCGGCGGCGTGGAATCCCTGATCGAGCACCCGGGCCGGATGACACACGCAAGTGCTGCCGGCTCGCCGCTTGAAGTTCCCGGCGATCTCGTGCGACTGTCTGTCGGCATCGAGACGGTCGACGACCTGCTCGCCGATCTGGAGCAGGCGCTGGGCTGACCGCTGGCTGGGAGGGTGGCCGTGCAGGACATCATGCCGACCTGGGTGGGGGCGACCGCCAAGCAGATCGCCCGGGGCGTACGCCGGGGCGACGTCACGGCCACCCAGGTCGTCGCCGACCACCTGGACCACATCGCCCGGGTCGACGCCGACCTCGCCGCGTTCCGCACGGTACGCGGCGGGGAGGCGATCACCGAGGCGGAGAAGGTCGACGAGCAGGAGGACCTGGCCAACCTTCCGCTGGCCGGGGTGCCGGTGGCGGTGAAGGAGAACACCCCCGTCGCCGGGCTGCCCACCTGGAACGGGTCGGCGGCGGTGCGTACGCCGGTGGCCGAGGCCGACCACGAGGTGGTCCGGCGGCTGCGCGGTGCCGGCGCGGTGATCCTCGGGGTGACCCGGATGCCGGAGCTCGGCCTCTGGGGCCTCACCGACGACGAGACGGCCGTGACCCGCAACCCCTGGGACACCCGGCGTACCCCCGGCGGCTCGTCCGGCGGCGCGGCCGCGGCCGTGGCCGCCGGCCTGGTGCCGATCGCCCACGGCAACGACGGCCTCGGCTCGATCCGCATCCCGGCGGCCTGCTGCGGCCTGGTCGGGCTCAAGCCGGGCCGGGGCGTGGTTCCGTGCCAGCTCGGCGCGGACGACTGGTTCGGGCTGACCGAGCACGGCATGCTGACCAGCACGGTCGCCGACGCGGCCGTCGGCTTCTCGGTGCTGGCCGGCCGCCGCCCGGACAAGCTGGTGCCGCCGCAGCGGCTGCGGGTGGGCGTCTCGCTCCGGTCGCCCGTGCGGGGTGTGCACGCCGACGCGCCCAACCGGGACGCGGTCGCCGCCGCCGGGCGGCTGCTCGCGGCGGCGGGCCACGACACCGTGCCGGCCGACCCGGTCTACCCGACGGCCCTGGGCCTGCAGGGCATCGCCACCTGGTTCGCCGCGGCGGCGGCCGACGTCCGCGCCGCCGGGTTGGACCGGCGCGGCCTCCAGCGGCGCAGCCGCCGGCACGTCGCCCTCGGCGAGTGGGCGCAGCGGCGGGGGTACGTCCGGGAGGCCGACCGGGCCGCCTGGCGCGAGCGCTCGATCGGCTTCTTCGCCGACCACTCGGTCGACCTGCTGCTCACGCCCGCCCTGGCCACCGCGCCGCCGGAGGCCGGCGGCTGGTCCGGCCGGTCCTGGCGGGCCAACATGCTGGCCAACGTCAGGTACGCGCCGTTCGCCGCGCCGTGGAACATCGCCGGCCTGCCCGCGCTGGTGGTGCCGGTCGGCCGCCGCCCGGACGGGCTGCCGGTCGCGGTGCAGCTGATCGGCCCGCCCGGCAGCGAGCTGCTGCTCCTCGGCGTCGCCGGCCAGTTCGAGATGCAGGCCCCCTGGTCCCGCCACGCCCCCGGCTACCCGCGGATCCCCGCCCCCGTCTGAGAGGTGGCGTGCCGCGCGTCGGCGCGGGAGGCGGGTGGCACGATCAGGGGCATGACGGAACTGGTCGGTCTCGCCGACGTACGGGCCGCGCGGGAGCTTCTCGCCAACGTCGTCCGCACCACCCCGCTGGAGCCCTCCCGGCCGCTCAGCGCGGCGCTGGGCGGGCCGACGTGGCTCAAGTGCGAGAACCTGCAACGCGCCGGCTCGTACAAGGTGCGCGGCGCGTACGTGCGGATTTCCCGGCTGTCGGCGGCGGAGCGGGCCGACGGGGTGGTCGCGGCGAGTGCCGGCAACCACGCCCAGGGCGTCGCGCTCGCCGCCGGCCTGGTCGGTACGCACGCCACGGTCTTCATGCCGGTGAACGCGCCCCTGCCGAAGGTCGCCGCCACCAAGGGGTACGGCGCCCAGGTCGAGCTGGTCGGCAACACCGTCGACGAGTCCCTGGTCGCGGCGCAGACCTACGCCGAGCGGACGGGCGCGACGCTGATCCACCCGTTCGACCACCGGGACGTGATCGCCGGCCAGGGCACGGTGGCCCTGGAGATCCTCGAACAGTGCCCCGAGGTCAGGACGATCATCACGGGGGTGGGCGGCGGCGGGCTGGTCTCCGGCATGGCGGTGGCGGCCAAGGCGCTGCGGCCCGACGTGCGGATCATCGGGGTGCAGGCCGCCGGCGCCGCTGCCTTCCCGCCCTCCCTGGTGGCCGGCGAGCCGGTACGCCTTCCGGCGTTCGGCACCATCGCGGACGGCATCGCCGTCGGCCGGCCGGGGGAGCTCACCTTCACCCACGTCCGCAAGCTGGTGGACGAGATCGTCACGGTCTCCGAGGAGGACATCTCCAGGGCGCTGCTGATGCTGCTGGAGCGGGGCAAGCAGGTGGTCGAGCCGGCCGGCGCGGTGGGCGTGGCCGCGCTGCTGGCGGGCGTCGTCGAGGTGCAGGCGCCGGTGGTGGCGGTGCTCTCCGGCGGCAACATCGACCCGCTGCTGATGCTGCGGGTGATCGAGCACGGCCTCGCCGCCGCCGGGCGCTACCTGCGGGTGACGGTGCGCTGCTCGGACCGCCCCGGCCAGCTCGCGTCGCTGCTCGGTGAGATCGCCGAGCACCGGGCGAACGTGGTGGACGTGGAGCACCAGCGGGCCAATCCGCACCTGCGCCTGGGTGAGGTGGAGGTGGCCCTGTCGGTGGAGACCCGGGGGGTCGAGCACTCCGACACGCTGATCAGCGCGTTGCGGGCCAGCGGCTACCAGGTGGTCTTCGCCGGCGAGGCGTGACACCGGGAGCGGTGCCACGCCTCGCCAGGTTGCTCGTCGTCGCCGCCCGGCCGGATCGGCGCCCCGGGCGGCCGTGTCTCGCCAGCCCGGGCCGTTCCGGCCCGACGGCGGGAACTCAGCCGGAGAACGGCTCGAAGCTGACCACGGTCACCTTGATGTCGGCCCCGCTGGGGGCGGTGTAGGTGCAGGTCTGGCCGGCCCGGCCGCCCAGGATCGCCTGGCCCAGCGCCGACTCCGGGCTGTAGACCGTCAGCTCGGTGGTCGACGCGATCTCCCGGGAGCCGAGCAGGAAGGTCTCGGTGTCGTCCTTGTCGTCGTCGAAGTAGATCGTCACGACCATGCCGGGCGACACCGCGTCGGCGGCCTGCGCCCCGCCCACCTTGGCGGTGCGGAGCAGCTCCTTGAGGTAGAGGATGCGCCCCTCGGCCTTGCCCTGCTCCTCGCGGGCGGCGTGGTAGCCACCGTTCTCCCGCAGGTCGCCCTCCTCGCGGCGGGCGTTGATCTCGGCGGCGATGACCGGCCGGTTGGCGATCAGCTCGTCGAGCTCGCCCTGGAGCCGGTCGAACGCGTCCTGGGACAGCCAGGTGGCGGGCGCCTCGTTGCCAGTGGACACAGGCGTTCTCCTCGTTCGTGCGTGCTGGCTGACAGGTGAACTTCCAAGTTACCAGTGCGGTACGACACAGGGCGCGCTCGAACACCGGCGGTACCCCCGGTGCCCGGGCCGCCGAGGCTGTCCGGGCCGGGCGCCCGAGCCCGCGCCGTGGCCGCTCAGCCCGCGGGCCGGCAGCGCAGCACCTCGCCGACGAAGGGTCGGGCGGTGGTGGCCAGCCGGTGCTGCGCGGTCACCTGCCGCTGCTCGGGCCGGGCGGTCACCGTCACCTCTTCCCGGCCCACCTCGGCGCCGTCGCGGTCCCGGGCGCGCAGCAGGCAGACCGCCGAGCCGCCCTTCGGCACGGTGACCCGGAAGTCGACCAGCACCTGGCTGTCGGTGATCCCCGTGTAGGTGATCACCTCGGCGTCGTAGTTCGGGTCGCCGTACTGCCGGTAGAGCCGCACCGAGACCAGGGTCATGACCGCGACCAGGGCGACCACCAGCAGCGCCACCAGCAGCGGCCGGCGCCGCCCGGGCTCCCGGCGGCGGCCGTACCGGCCGGGCGGGAAGGCCGGCGCGCCCGGCGGAAGTGTGGCGTGCGTCTCGGTCACCGGCGGGTATCTCCTGGCGTCGTTGTCGGGGGCATCGGCAAGAATGGCAGAGTTCCATCTTCCCAGCCCGTCCCGTCGTCAAATATGACAGGTCGGCACCGGCAGGTCCCGGCGCGGGGGGAAGATTCCGGCAGGTCAGCCGGGCGGTCCCGCGGGGGGTCCGCCGGGGCCAGAGACGAGGAGCGCCGACGTTGGCAGAGCAACTGCGACTGATGGCCGTCCACGCACACCCCGACGACGAGTCGAGCAAGGGCGCCGCGACCATGGCGAAGTACGTCGCCGAGGGCGTGGACGTCCTGGTGGTCACGTGCACCGGCGGCGAGCGCGGCAGCGTGCTGAACCCGAAGATGGACCGGCCGGACGTCTGGGCCAACATCGCCGACGTCCGCCGGGCGGAGATGGACGCCGCGCGGGCGATCCTCGG
Organism: Micromonospora sp. CNZ303; assembly: GCF_004345505.1. Classification (NCBI taxonomy): domain Bacteria; kingdom Bacillati; phylum Actinomycetota; class Actinomycetes; order Micromonosporales; family Micromonosporaceae; genus Micromonospora; species Micromonospora sp. CNZ303. The sequence goes on from NZ_SLVT01000004.1 coordinate 132,841, forward strand.
CGTCGAGCAGGCGTGGCTCGGCTTCGTCGACTCCGGCCTGCCCGAGGGCGACCCGCTGCCGCCGCTGCCCGAGGGCTGCTTCGCCCTCCAGGACGTCGAGGTGGCGGCCGGCCCGCTGGTGCGGCTGATGCGCCAGTTCCGTCCGCACGTCGTCACGACGTACGACGAGGAGGGCGGCTACCCGCACCCCGACCACATCATGACCCACAAGGTCAGCGTGGCCGCGTTCGAGGCCGCCGGCGACCCGGAGCGCTACCCGGAGCTGGGCGAGCCGTGGCAGCCGCTCAAGCTCTACTACGACATCGGCTTCTCCAAGGGCAAGATCATGGCGCTGCACGAGACGCTGCTCGCCGCCGACCTGACGTCGCCCTACGAGGAGTGGATCAAGCGCTGGGAGGACCGCCCCGACAAGGGCCCCCGGATCACGACCCGGGTCGAGTGCGCCGACTACTTCCCGGTCCGCGACGACGCGCTGCGCGCCCACGCCACCCAGATCGACCCGGACGGCTTCTGGTTCCAGGTGCCGATGGAGCTGCAACGGCGGGCGTGGCCGACGGAGGACTTCGAGCTGGTGCGCTCGCTGGTCGACAGCCCGCTGCCCGAGTCGGACCTCTTCGCCGGGGTGCGCGAGACGGCCCATGCCCGCTGATCCGGGCCGGGGCTACCCTGGTCACCAACCGCACACCGGAGGAACGCCATGCTGACCGCCGCAGAGGTGCTCGCCCAGAACAACTTCGGGGACACCCGCACGGGTGGCCTGGCCGGCCCGATGGGCCTCTTCCTCATCCTCGTTCTGGCCACCGCCACCGTCCTGCTGATCCGCAACATGAACTCCCGGCTGCGTAGGCTGCCCGACCGGTTCCCCCAGCAGGGCCCGCCAGCGACCCCCGACCAGGCGGACGCGGCAGTCGTCGATCCGACAGATGGTGCGCTGACGCAGGATTCATCCTCCGCCGCTCCCACCGGGCGTCAGCAGCGTCGCAACGGCTAGTCCGCCCATGATTCACGTCGAACCCGGTCGTCGCCCCCTGTTGCGGCCACCGGGTTTGCCTTAGCCTCTCGCCGGGGGACCAAGAGTTCCCGAGCCGTGCGCGGGAGGGGGCGCCGATGACCACCACACCAGCGGTCGCCCGTCGTACCGGCGAGCGGCGCGCGGGCGGAGCGGCCCGGTGACCTCCGGCAGGGCCGGCGAGTCGACCGACCGGATCGAAGCCCGCGGCACCCCCGCGCGGCTGCTCCTGCTCACCGCCGCCGTCGCGCTGACCGCGCTGGTCGCCGCCGGGCTGGGGTGGACCGCCCCGACCCACCTTCCCGCCGACGACCCGCTCGGCGGGCCGGCCCGCTTCGGCCTCGCCGTCGCCGTGTTCGCCGTCGCCCAGCTGGCGCGGCTGCGCTTCCGCACCGCCGCCGGGATGGTGAGCATCACCTGGGGCGAGGCCGCGCTGATCATCTGCCTCTACCTGACGCCCACCGGCTGGCTCCCCTCCGCCGCGCTCCTCGGCGCCGCGCTCGCCTGGTCGGCCATGTCGCTGCTCGGCGACCGGCGGCCGGTGCTGGAGGTCGTCCGGATCACGGCGTCGCTGACCGCCGCCACCGCCCTGGCCGTCTCCGTCACCACCGTGCTCGGCGAGCCGCTGCTGGCGACGCCGACCCCGGCGCTCGCCCTGGCCGTGCTCGCGGGCTCGGTCACCTACCTTCTCGCCACCGCCTGGCTCGGCGGCGCCACCCTGGCGCTGCGGCACGGCATCCCCGTCGCGCCGCCGCTGCTCGCCGCGCTGCGGGGCAAGCTGCTGATGTTCGTCGGGAACGTGGCCGTCGGCCTGGTCGTGGTGGCGCTGCTGGAACTCGACGCGCGCTGGCTGCTGCTGCTCCCGCCGCCGCTCTGGCTGCTCCAGCAGACCTACCGGCACCGGCTCCGCGCCGACCAGGAGCGGCGCACCTGGCGGGCCTTCGCCGAGGCCACCGCCGCGCTCAACCAGCTCGACGAGCGGGGCGTCGCCACGGCCGCCGTGACCGGCGCGCTGACCCTGTTCAACGCCGAACTCGTCGACGTCGACGTGGCCCGGAGCGACGGCCGGTGGCGGCGCTACCGGGGTGACCCGGGCGGCCAACTGGTCGACCGGGAGGTCGCACCGCCCGACCGGACCGAGCCGGAGGACCACGAGCTGGTGCGTACCCTCTCCGTGGGTGCGGCCCGGGTGGGCGAGCTGCGGGTCCGGTTCCCGCGCTGCGCGCCCCCCAACGCGCGGGAACGCGACGCCGTGGCCGCGTTCGGCGACGCGCTCGCCGCCGCGCTGCACGACGCCGCGACCCACCGCGAGCTGCGCCTGGTCACCGCCCGCTCGTCGTACGAGGCGGTGCACGACCAGCTCACCGGGCTGGTGAACCGGTCGGCCCTGCTCAGCAAGGGTGACCAGGCGCTGCGCCAGCTCGCCCACGACCACCCGGTGGCGCTGCTGCTGCTCGACATCGACCAGTTCAAGGAGGTCAACGACACCCTCGGGCACGCGGCCGGCGACCAGCTGCTGCGGTTGACCGCCAACCGGCTGGGCGCCCTCGCCCGCCCCGGGGACCTGCTCGCCCGCCTCGGCGGCGACGAGTTCGCGCTGCTGCTGACGTCGGTCCCGGTGATCGGCGACCGGGCCGCCCCGATGGCGTACGCGCTGCGGCAGGCCCGCGAGATCGCCGAGCGGCTCGCCGCGCCGACCGAGGTGGCCGGGGTGCGGATGTCCGTCGAGGTCTCCGTCGGGGTGGTGGTCGCCGATGCCGGCACCGCCGACCTGACCGAGCTGCTGCGCCGGGCCGACATCGCCATGTACCAGGCCAAGGAGGGCGGCGGCAGCGTCGCCGCGTACGACTCCGCCCGGGACGCCGCCAGCACCGACCAGCTGGCCCTGCTGGCCGAGCTGCGCGAGGCGCTGAAGACCGACGACCAGCTCGTGCTGGCGTTGCAGCCGGCGGTCGACCTGACCACCGGCGCCCCGACGGGGGTGGAGGCGCTGATCCGCTGGCGGCACCCGCGCCGGGGCTGGCTCGGGCCGCACGACTTCATCCGCCCGGTGGAGAACAGCGAGCAGCTCGGCACCTTCACCCGCTACGTGTTGGACAAGGCGCTCGCCGTCGCCGCCGGCTGGGCCCGCGACGGGCTCGACGTGCCGATCTCGGTCAACCTGTCGGCGCGCAGCCTGCTCGATCCCCGCCTGCCCACCGAGATCGCCGACGCCCTGCGCCGGCACCAGGTGCCGCCGGACCGGCTGGTCCTGGAGATCACCGAGACGGTGGTGATGAGCGAGCTGGAGGTCATCGACGAGGTGCTCGCCACCCTGCGGTCGATGGGCGTGCAGCTCGCCGTCGACGACTTCGGCACGGGCTTCTCCTCGCTGACGTTCCTCACCCGGATCGCGGTGGACGAGCTGAAGGTGGACCGTTCCTTCGTGATCCGGATGGCCGACTCCCCGGAGGCGGCGGCGATCGTACGGACCACCGTCGGGCTCGCCCACGAGCTGGGGCTGCGGGTGGTCGCCGAGGGCGTGGAGACCGCCGAGCAGCGCCTCGCGCTGGCCGAGCTGGGCTGCACGGCCGCCCAGGGCTACCACTTCTTCAAGCCGATGCCGGCCGACAAGATCGGCGCGGTCCTCGGCACCCTGCTCGACGAGGCCCGCCCCAACGTCTTCCCGCTGCGCGCCGACGGCGCCTCCTGACCCCACCCGCCGTACGGCCGGTCCACGTCGGAGCGCGGGCGGGCGCGTCACCGGGTGGTTATGGTCGTCGGGTGAACCGACTCGCTGACGCCACGAGCCCGTACCTGCTCCAGCACGCCGACAACCCGGTCGACTGGTGGCCGTGGTGCGAGGAGGCGTTCGCCGAGGCGAAGCGCCGGGACGTGCCGGTGCTCATCTCGGTCGGCTACGCCGCCTGCCACTGGTGCCACGTGATGGCCCACGAGTCGTTCGAGAACGAGCAGGTCGGCGCCCTGATGAACGACGACTTCGTCTGCGTCAAGGTGGACCGCGAGGAACGCCCCGACGTCGACGCGATCTACATGACCGCCACCCAGGCGATGACCGGGCAGGGCGGGTGGCCGATGACCGTCTTCGCCACGCCCGACGGCACCCCGTTCTTCTGCGGCACCTACTTTCCCCGGGCGAACTTCGTTCGGCTGCTCCAGTCGGTCGCCGCGGCCTGGCGGGACCAGCGCGACGCCGTCGTCCAGCAGGGCGCCGCCGTGGTCGAGGCGATCGGCGGCGCGCAGGCCGTGGGCGGGCCCACCGCGCCGCTGGACGCCGCGCTGCTCGACGCCGCGGCCGACCGGCTCGCCAAGGAGCACGACGAGGTGAACGGCGGTTTCGGCGGTGCGCCGAAGTTCCCGCCGCACATGAACCTGCTCTTCCTGCTGCGGCACCACCAGCGCACCGGCTCGCCGCGCAGCCTGGAGATCGCCCGGCACACCTGCGAGGCGATGGCCCGGGGTGGCATCTACGACCAGCTGGCCGGCGGCTTCGCCCGCTACTCGGTCGACGGGCACTGGACGGTGCCGCACTTCGAGAAGATGCTCTACGACAACGCGCTGCTGCTGCGGGCGTACACCCAGCTCTGGCGGCTGACCGGCGATCCCCTCGCCGCCCGGGTCGCCGCCGAGACCGCCGCGTTCATGATCGACGACCTGGGCACCCCCGAGGGCGGCCTGGCCTCCGCCCTGGACGCCGACACCGAGGGCGTCGAGGGGCTCACCTACTCCTGGACGCCGGCCCAGCTCGTCGAGGTGCTGGGGGAGGACGACGGCCGCTTCGCCGCCGACCTGTTCGCGGTCACCGACGAGGGCACGTTCGAGCACGGCACGAGCGTGCTGCGGCTGGCCCGGGACGTCGACGACGTCGCGCCCGAGGTGGCCGCGCGGTGGGAGCGGATCCGGGCCCGGCTGCGCGAGGTCCGCGACGCCCGGCCCCAGCCGGCCCGCGACGACAAGGTGGTCGCCGCCTGGAACGGGCTCGCGGTCACCGCGCTGGTCGAGCACGCCGCGCTCACCGGGGATCCCGTCACCGCCGCCGCGGCGGTCCGCATCGGCGAGGTGCTGGCCGACCGTCACCTCGTGGCCGGGCGGCTGCGCCGCGTCTCGCGCGGCGGGGTCGTCGGCGAGCCGGCCGGCGTGCTGGAGGACCACGGCTGCGTGGCCGAGGCGTTCTGCGCCCTGCACCAGCTCACCGGGGAGGGCCGCTGGCTGACCCTGGCCGGTGGACTGCTCGACGTCGCGCTGGAGCGGTTCGCCGCGCCGGGCGGCGCCTTCTACGACACGGCCGACGACGCCGAACGGCTGGTCAGCCGCCCCGCCGACCCCACCGACAACGCCACCCCGTCCGGGCGCTCGGCGATCGTCGCGGCGCTGGTCGCGTACGCGGCGCTGACCGGGGAGACCCGCTACCGGGAGGCCGCCGAGGCCGCCCTGTCGACCGTGGCGCCCATCGTCGGCCGGCACGCCCGGTTCACCGGTTACGCGGCCACCGTCGGCGAGGCGCTGCTCTCCGGGCCGTACGAGGTCGCGGTGGTCACCGACGAGCCGACCGGGGACCCGCTGGTCGCGGCGGCACACCGGCACGCCCCGCCGGGCGCGGTGATCGTGGCGGGCCGGTCCGGCCAGCCCGGGGTGCCGCTGCTCGCCGACCGGCCGATGGTCGACGGGCGGCCCACCGCGTACGCCTGCCGGGGTTTCGTCTGCGAGCGCCCGGTGACGACGGTGGACGACCTGGTCGGCCAGCTCACCCGGCGCTGACGGCTCCGGCCGGCGCTGACGTTGCCGGCCGGCGCATGCTCCCGGCTGCGTGCAGCGCGCCCGTGGTCGGGGCCGATGCGCCATCCGGCGGCGCAGGTGGCGGGGCGTCCCGATAGGCTGGCGCCGCTATGGATTCCCGTACCGGTCTGCCCGTTGTCGGCATGGTGGGCGGCGGCCAGTTGGCCCGGATGACCCACCAGTCCGCGATCGCCCTCGGCCAGTCGCTGCGCGTGCTCGCGCTGGCCCCCGACGACGGCGCCGCGCTGGTCGCCGCCGACGTCCAGTACGGCGACCACACCGACCTCGCCGCGCTGCGCACCTTCGCCAAGGCCTGCGACGTGGTCACCTTCGACCACGAGCACGTCCCCACCGAGCACATCCGCACGCTGGCCGCCGAGGGCGTGAAGCTCTTCCCGCCGGCCGACGCGCTGCTGCACGCCCAGGACAAGCGGGTCATGCGGGAGCGGCTCGGCGAGCTGGGCGCGCCGAACCCGGCGTGGCGAGGAGTCGCCGAGCCCGCCGACCTGGTGGCGTTCGGCGACGAGATCGGCTGGCCGGTCGTGCTCAAGGCGGCCCGTGGCGGGTACGACGGCCGGGGCGTGTGGATGGTCGACGACGCGGGGCAGGCCGAGGAGCTGGCCACTACCCTGCTGGCCGGTGGCACCCGGCTGATCGTCGAGGAGCGGGTACCGCTGCGCCGGGAACTCGCCGTGCAGGTGGCGCGCTCGCCGTTCGGGCAGGTCGCCGCGTACCCGGTGGTCGAGACGGTGCAGCGCGACGGGATCTGCGTCGAGGTGCTCGCCCCCGCACCGGGCCTGCCGGAGGAGCTGGCGGTCGCCGCCCAGCAGCTCGCCATCGACCTGGCCACCGCGCTCGGCGTGGTCGGCCTGCTCGCCGTGGAGCTGTTCGAGGTCGCCGACCGGGCCGCGCCCGGGGGCAGCCGGATCGTGGTGAACGAGCTGGCGATGCGGCCGCACAACTCGGGGCACTGGACCATCGAGGGCGCACGTACGTCGCAGTTCGAGCAGCACCTGCGGGCCGTGCTCGACTACCCGATGGGCGACACCTCGCTGGCCGCTCCCGTGGTGGTGATGGCGAACGTGCTCGGTGGCGAGCCGGGTGGGATGTCGATCGACGAGCGGCTGCACCACCTCTTCGCGGCCGAGCCGGGCGCCAAGGTGCACCTCTACGGCAAGCAGGTGCGACCCGGCCGCAAGATCGGGCACGTCACGGTGCTCGGTGACGACCTGGACGACGTACGGGCGCGGGCCGCGCGAGCCGCCCGCTGGCTACGGGAGGGTCAGGCGTGAGCTTGCGGGCCCCGCAGTCGCGAGTGAGAGGCAGGCACGCGTGAGCACCGTTGGACTGATCATGGGCAGCGACTCGGACTGGCCGACGATGAAGGCCGCCGCCGAGGTGCTGGACGAGTTCGAGGTGCCGTACGAGGTCGAGGTCGTCTCGGCGCACCGTACGCCGATCAAGATGATCGACTACGGGCGCGCCGCAGCCGACCGGGGCCTGAAGGTCATCATCGCCGGGGCGGGTGGCGCCGCCGCCCTGCCCGGGATGGTCGCCTCGGTCACCCCGTTGCCGGTGATCGGGGTCCCGGTGCCGTTGAAGCACCTCGACGGGATGGACTCGCTGCTCTCCATCGTGCAGATGCCGGCCGGCGTGCCGGTGGCCACCGTGTCGATCGGCAACGCCCGCAACGCCGGGCTGCTCGCCGTCCGTATCCTGGCCGCCGCCGACCGCGCCCTGCTCGACCGGATGTCGGCCTACCAGGCCGACCTGGAGCAGTTGGTCGCCGAGAAGGACGCGGCCCTGCGCGCCTCCCTCGCCTGACATTCCCGTGCCCGGACGGACCCTGGGACTCGTCGCTGTCGGTGACGAGTGCTGGGGTTGCGCAGGGTTACGGTGACGGCTCGGGGCGCCAACCCCTCCTCCGCCCCTTTGCTCTGCATACCTCCGCGCACCAGCGTACTGAGCTGGGGTTTTCGTAAAGCCGCAGTGGTTGACGCCTCAAGCATTCGTCACGCGCGGTGACTGTTGCATCCATGGGTGCAGAGCAAAGGGGAGACGGGGCGTGCGCCCGGTCGAGCCGAGGAGTCACGCTACGTGTTCTCCGGACCGGTGATCCAACGGCCGGCCTCCCGACGGGGCCAACCAGCAGTGGCAACTGATCGCGGGGGGACGGGCCCCGCCGGTCTCATCGCATGCCGCGCAGGGCCGTCTGGAGGCGTTCCTGGGCCCGGCGCCGGCGCTCGTTGCTCGCGCCGAGCGCCAGCAGCAGGATGCCGACGGGGATCAGGGCCAGCCACGGTCCCAGGCTGAACAGGGCGTGCACCGCCGCGATCGCCGTCACGGCGGCGCCCACGATCACCGGCGCCTGCTGCTGGCTCATCGACCCGAAGACGAGGACGGCCACGGCGCCGAGCAGCAGCAGCACCTGGCGCAGCGTGCTGGAGTCGGTGGCCAGCACGATCGCCAGGGTCGGCACGAACGCGGCGACCAGCGCGGGCCCGTACGCGACCCAGCTGCTCAGGTCGGGCCGGTGCCGCAACTCGAGCACGCCGACGAGCAGGGCGAGTGCCGCGAAGGGCAGCGTGTAGGCCTCCGGCAGCGCCACGTCGGCCACCCGCATCAGGATCCACCAGGCGGCGATCTCGCAGACCACCACCGCCCAGAACAGGATGCGGCGCTCCACCGGCCGACGGCCCGGTCGGGTCGCCGCGACGCCCAGCACCGCACCCCAGCCGGCCAGCAGCGCCGCGATGTGCCGGGGCGAGTCGAAGGCCAACGCCAGGGCGATCAGGGCGGCGGCGTACCCGCTCCACTCGACGGTGGCCGCCTCCCGCTGGGCCTCGGGGCGACGCAGCCGGGGCAGGGTCGCGGCGAACACCTGGAGGGCCGCGCCGACCGCCAGTACGCCGAACGCGGACCAGACGGCCGCGAGGCCGGCCACCAGGCCGGCGGTGAGCACGAAGAGCTGCGCCATCAGCGAGGCGAACAGCCAGCCGAGGATGCGCGCCCGCTGGGTGGTGCCGAAGATCGCGGCCACCGCGCCGACGCCGACCGCGCCGCCCAGGGTGAACAGGGTCAGCTCCCGCGTCGCCAGGCCGCCGACCAGGCCCGCGCTCCCGGCGGCCAGGCCGATGGCGAAGACGAGCACCCGGGCCAGCCGCAGCGAGCGGGCCCGCTCGGCCAGCGGCGGGGGCGGGGTGAGCGCCAGGCCCAGCATCGAGATGGTGAACACGGACAGCGCCGCCAGGGTGCTCGCCGGCCAGCCGTTGCCGAGCGAGACCGGGGTGATCAGCAGGGTGACGGCGGCGCCGGGCAGCACCACCGGCACGGCCCGGGAACGTCGCCCGCCGCTGAAGCCGGTGGCGGCCAGCGCGGCGGTCGCGGTGAGCAGCAGCGCGGTCAGCACGTGGGTCGCGTCGACCGCGTCGGGTGGCGGGGTAAGCAGCTCCGGCGGCGGCCCCTGCCAGACCCGGCCGAGACTGCGGTGCGGGTCGACCAGGGCGACGACCAGGGACGGCGCGATCGACACCAGCGCCAGGGCGGTGGGCAGCGCGGCGGCGGCGAGCGCACCGGCGGCGGGGCTGACCCGCCAGCGGCGCCGCGTGCCGTCATCCGGCAGTCGCCGCAGCGCGCCGTCCAGCAGCACCGACCAGCGCCGGACCGGCTGGGCCGCGCCGACCGGCGGTTCCGTCGCGCCCCGCACCAGCTCGGCGAGCACCCCGAGCAGGGCCGCCGCAGCGGCGTAGACGCCGACGGGCATGCCGGCGGGGACGGCGGCCAGGGCGCTCACCGTGGCGCCGCCGACCACCGCCGCGCTCGCCCAGGGCAGGTATTGCGGGATCCGTCGCCGGACGGCGGCCACCGCCGCCAGACCCAGGCTCGACGCGGCCAACGCGGCGGTGAGCACCACCTCCGGCGCGCGCCCGAACTCGGCCGCCAGCGCCGCGACGGCGCCCGGGAACGCGAGCAGCGCGGCACCGGCCGCGGCGCCCCCGATCTGGGCGAGGTGCGGCGGCATCCCCTCGGTCTCGATGTCCTCCACCAGCGGTACGGCCAGCGACCGGGCCAGCGCCGCCACCACTATGCCGATCAGCGCGATGCTGCCCAGCGCCAGCGCGGTGGTCCACGGCCGGACCAGTCCCGCCCCGGCGGCGTGCAGGGCGACGACACCGGCCACGACCGCCCGGGACAGGCCGGCGCGGGGGTCGACCGCGGCCACGGCGGCGGCCCCGAAGACGGTGGCGACCATGCCGCCGACCAGGACGGGCGACCACCACGGCAGGTCGAACGCGGCCGGAGCGCCGATCGTGGCGAGCACGGCCGCCGCGCCCGACACGTCGTACTTCCAGGGTGGCGGCAGCAGGACGGCGGCGGCGACGCCGAGCAGGGCCAGCGCGACCGGGGCCTGCCACGCCGACCCACCGGTCGGCCCGGCCGGCCAACCGGTCAGGTCACCGGCCCAGATCGGGCCCGGGGTGGCGAGCACCCCCAGCCCGCCCCGCAGCGCGCTCCAGCCGGCCAGCAGCCCGATGAGCACGCCGCCGACGGCGAGGCCGACGATCGGCCCCCGTCGCCACTCCTCCGGCATGGCCCGGGCGGCCACGGCCACCACCAGCACCAGCGCGGCGGCGACGGCGAGCTGCCCGCCGGGGGCGAGAACGGCCGCGATCCGGGCCAGGGTGGCGATCAGGGCGGCGGTCACGGCCGCGGCGGCCAGGTCGGAGCCGTCCAGGGTGAGGTCGGAGCGCCGGCCGGCGTCGATGGGACCGGCGAACACCACCATCGCGGCGGCGACGAGCAGCAGGCCGCCGACCCAGGCGTCGGCGGCGGTGGCGCCCGGGGCCCCGAACGCGGCGGCGGTGACCGTGACCGCGCCGAGGGCGGTACCCACCGCCAGCGGCGTCGGGATGCGACGCTGGGAGACCTGCACGATGGCGGCGTGCCCGAGGGTGACGCAGACCGCCAGGAAGCTGGCCGCGAGCACCGGGACGGTGACCTCGCGCAGGCTCGCCGGGGTGGGCGTCGGATCGACCGGCACGGTCGCGGCGACGAAGGCGGCCACCGCGCCCGGCAGCGCGAACGCCGCGCCCCCGGCCGCCCAGGCCGAGACGGTGTCGGCCGCCGCCGGAGCGAGCCGCATCCGGGGCGCCACGGCGACCAGGACCCCGGCGGCGAACAGGGTGAGCAGGACCGCGGTGGTCAGCGCCGGTCGGGCCAGTCCCGCGCCCGCGCCGAACAGGCCGACGCCGGCGGCGGTCGCCGCGTGCGCCAGCGCCGCGCGTTCGGTGCGGGCGGAGAGCCCGACCACCCCGATGCCGACCGCCGTCAGCACCATCGGCCAGGGCGCCACCGCCCAGCCCAGACCGAACGACGCCGGTACGGCGAGCGCGGTCAGCGCCGCGCCGACCACGGCGAACTCCCGGCGGATCTCGGGCGGCAGGGCCAGCACCGCGGCGACGGTCAGCAGGAAGGCGCTCGCGGCGAGCTGCCAGGCCGCCGGTCCCACGGCCGCCGACAGCTCGGCCGGGTAGCGGTCCAGATCGGCCGCCCAGGCCGGCAGCGCGGCCCGGACGGGGGCGACCCCGGCGCGCAGCGCGCCCCCGGCGACCACCACCCCGCTGACCGTGAGCGCCACCGCCGAGGCGAGCTGCGGCCCGCGTCGGGCCGCCTCCGGCACCGCCCGCACGGCCAGCCCGGTCAGCGTGATGACCGCCGCGATCAGCAGCAGCGCCCGCCCGGGGAACGCCACGGAGGCGATCCGGCTCAGCGCGCCGATCACGGCGAGGGTGAAGATCCCGGCGCCGAGGTCGGGCAGCGGCGGCCGGCGCAGCACCAGGGTCCCGGCCAGCCCCACCGCGGCGGCCAGCAGCAGCACCACGCCGGCCCCGGTGGCGGCCGGCACGGTGTTCGCGCGGAGCAGGGCGGAGACGGCGTACGCGAGGGCGACGGCGACCGCCACCCCGTGCAGCGCCCAGGTCAGCTCGCGCAGCGCCGGCACCGGGCGGGCGGCCGGGACCCGGTCCTGCGCCGGCGGCCCGCCGTCGAGCACCTCGCCGGCCTCCTCGGGCGCCCCCTCCGGCCGGCTGTCGGCGCTGCGCTGCCGGGGCGTGGCCGGGGACCCGGCGGGTGCCGCCGAGGGCCCGGGCAGGTCCCGGCGGACCGGCCGCTCCACGGTGACCGCGGACCGCGCCAGCCAGAGGTCGAGCAGGGCCACCGCGGTCAGCACGAGTGCCCAGCCGGCCGGGCCGGTGATCCGGTCGGACGCCAGCAGCGGCAGCACCGGCTGCGCGGCCAGCACCGTGGCGAACCGGGGCGCGCGCAGCCCCGTCCAGCCCGCGTAGCCGAAGGAGACGCCGGCGGTGACGGCGAAGATGACGCCGGCGAAGACCGCGCCCGAGGCGCCGCCGTTGCCGATCCGGTCCACCGCCCACAGCGCGTAGCCGGCGAGCGGCACCAGGAGCAGGCCGACCGCGGAGATGGTCTCGGCGGTCGAGGTGAGCCCGCGCCGGGCCAGCACCGGCGGGGCGAGCAGCATCAGCACGGTCGCGAGCAGCAGGATGCCCAGCCGGGCCAGCGCGTCCATCGAGCTGGTGGCCACCGCGGCGAAGACCACGGCGGCGACCCCGAGCAGCAGCGCGCCGAGCCCGAGGGGGATGTTCTGGACCTCGCGGGAGGACGCCTCCGGGGGATGCTCCGGGTCGTCGGCGTCGAGCCAGGTGGCGGTCGACGGCGGGGGCGGCGGCGGGTCCTCGGGGCCGCCGGGGGTGCCCTGCCGGGGGACCCGGGGCGGGGCGCCGGTGGCGGCCGTGGGCGGCCGGCGGCCCGGCCTGCGGCGCAGCACCCGACGGGGGCGGGTGGCCTGCTTGAGACGTTCCTCACCGGCGTGGGCGAGGATGTCCCGCTGGAAGAGCGCGGCCTGCATCTTGGCGGCGATCTGCCGCTGCTCGCTGGCGATGGCGGCCTCGCGGGCCTTCATCTCCGCGATCGAGCGCTCGATCTCCGCCAGGTGCTCGACCCACTGTGGCTGGTGCGCACCGCAGTGCGGGCAGCTGGCGGCCGGTTTGATCTCCCGGCCGCACGAGGAGCACTGAAAGCTCGCCACGACACCCCTCCACCCGCACTGTGGACTCCCACCTTGGCAGCATGCCCAATGTGGGCGCGGATTTCGACAGTTGTCGGCGGGTCCGGGGCAAAGATCGTCCACGCGTACGGCGAACGGCCGGTCGCGGAGCGTGCTCCGCGACCGGCCGTCGGTCGTCGATCGTCAGGGGCGGCCCATGCCGCGGTACTCCCAGCCGGCCTGCGTCCACAGTGCCGAATCCAGGCAGTTGCGGCCGTCGACCACCTTGCGTCCGGCGGCCAGCTCGCCGAGGGCCACCGGGTCGGCGTTGCGGAAGTCGGCCCACTCGGTGAGTACGCAGACCAGGTCCGCCCCGGTCACGGCCTCGTTGATGCCGGGCTCGTAGACCAGCTCAGGTGCCACGGCGCGCGCCCGCTCCATGCCCTGCGGGTCGTAGACGTGCACGTCGGCGCCCGCCTTGCGCAGCAGCGAGGCGACGGAGAGCGCCGGCGCGTCGCGTACGTCGTCGGTGTTGGGCTTGAAGGTCGCGCCGAGCACGGCCACGCGCGTGCCGGAGAGATCCGGTCCGGCGGGCCCGGAGCGGCGGCCGAGCAGCTCGGCGGCGAGCTGGACGACCCGGGTCCGGCGGCGCAGGTTGATCAGGTCGACCTCGTGCAGGAAGCGCAGCGCCTCCCCGGCGCCCAGTTCCTGGGCGCGGGCCTGGAACGCGCGGATGTCCTTGGGCAGGCAGGCGCCGCCGAAGCCGAGCCCGGCCTGGAGGAACCGGTTGCCGATGCGCGGGTCGAAGCCGATGGCCCGGGCGAGGTGGGTGACGTCGCCGCCGGAGGCCTCGCAGACCTCGGCCATCGCGTTGATGAAGGAGATCTTGGTGGCGAGGAAGGCGTTCGCGGCGACCTTGACCAGCTCGGCGGTGGCGAAGTCGGTGACCACCAGGGGCACCTCGCGGTCCTCGGTGGCAGCCAGGTCGAAGACGCCCTTGTGGGCGGCGTAGAGCATGCCGTTGGCCCACTCGCTCTTGACGCCGACGACGATCCGGTTGGGCCGCAGCACGTCGTCGACGGCGAAGCCCTCCTGGAGGAACTCCGGGCTCCACGCCACCTCGACGCCCAGGTCGGCGGGGCTGTGCTTGCTGACCAGCTGTTCCACCCACTCGGCGGTGCCGACCGGCACGGTCGACTTGCCGACGATCAGCGCCTTGCGGGTCAGGTGCTGGGCCAGGCTGGTGACCGACGCCTCGACGTACGACAGGTCGGCGCCCATCCCGTCGGCGCGCTGCGGCGTGCCGACGCAGATGAAGTGCACGTCACCGAAGTCGGCGACCTCGGCGATGTCCGTGCTGAACCGCAGCCGCCCGGCCGCCAGGTTGCGCTTGAGCAGCTCGTCGAGCCCGGGCTCGTGGATCGGCACCTCGCCGGCGTTGAGCATGGCGATCTTGTCGGCGTCGACGTCGAAGCCGAGGACGTCGTACCCGAGTTCCGCGTAGCAGATGGCGTAGGTCGCGCCGAGATAGCCGGTGCCCAGGAAGGTCACCCGCGGTCGCTGCGCGCCGGAGGGGGGCGTCACCGCAGCGATGGCGGGCATCGGCTGGGTGTTGGGGTACGGGATCGTCACGCCTGTCTTCTCCGCTCGCGCTGGCGTCGCGTCGTCGCGTCGCGTTCTGCTGCGGCGCCTGGGCGGGCACCGGAGGGACTCTAACGTCTGCCTGTTCCATCGTCGCCGGGCGGCGTCGGCGCTCCGCCACGTCCAAGCTACGCGGCGGTAACATGACCCCGGACCGGGTCGCTATCCTTCAGTCTGCGCCGTCGGCGGTCAGGAGACGCTACAGACAGCGCATGATAGCGGTGAAGGGGAGGGGCCGACATGGCCGCAGAGCAGTCGTTCGACGTCTACCGGTTGCCCGAGGAGCACGAGGCGATCCGGGAGGCGGTCCGTGAGGTCTGTGCGGCCAAGGTGGCGCCGCACGCCGCCGAGGCGGACGAGACCGGCGAGTTCCCGAAGGCGTCCTACGACGCGCTGCGGGCCGCCGACTTCCACGCCCCGCACGTCCCCGTCGAGTACGGCGGCGCGGGCGCGGACGCCCTGGCCACGGCCATCGTGATCGAGGAGGTGGCGCGGGCCTGCGCCTCGTCCTCGCTGATCCCGGCGGTCAACAAGCTCGGCACGATGCCGCTGCTGCTGGCCGGTTCCGAGGAGCTCAAGCGGCGCTACCTGACCCCGGTGGCGGCGGGCGAGGCGATGTTCTCGTACTGCCTCTCCGAGCCGGAGGCCGGCAGCGACGCGGCGTCGATGACCACCCGCGCGGTGCGTGACGGCGATCACTGGGTGCTCAACGGCGTGAAGCGCTGGATCACCAACGCCGGGGTGTCGGAGTTCTACACCGTCTTCGCGGTCACCGACCCGTCCGCCCGGTCCCGGGGCATCTCCGCCTTCGTGGTCGAGAAGTCCGACGCCGGGGTCAGCTTCGGCGCCCCGGAGAAGAAGCTCGGCGTCAAGGGCTCGCCGACCCGCGAGGTCTACCTGGACAACGTCCGGATCCCCGCCGACCGCATGATCGGCGCCGAGGGCACCGGCTTCGGCACCGCGATGAAGACCCTGGACCACACCCGGGTCACCATCGCCGCGCAGGCCATCGGCATCGCCCAGGGCGCGCTCGACTACGCCAAGGGGTACGTCCAGGAGCGCAAGCAGTTCGGCAAGGCGGTCGCCGAGTTCCAGGGCGTGCAGTTCATGCTCGCCGACATGGGCATGAAGCTGGAGGCGGCCCGGCAGTTGACGTACGCCGCGGCCGGCAAGTCCGAGCGGGGCGACGCCGACCTGACCTACTTCGGCGCGGCGGCCAAGTGCTTCGCCTCGGACGCGGCCATGGAGATCACCACCGACGCCGTGCAGCTGCTGGGCGGCTACGGCTACACCCGGGACTACCCGGTCGAGCGGATGATGCGGGACGCCAAGATCACGCAGATCTACGAGGGCACCAACCAGGTCCAGCGCATCGTGATGGCCCGCCAGCTCCTGAAGGGCTGAGCCGGTCGGCGGGCGGGCCGCTCGTCCGGCCCGCCCGCATCCTCACCCGGCTCCCGGCCCGGCCGTCTCCCGGCCTGGGCGTCACTTGATCTCGGTCGTCGTGTCCTCTTCCGGCCGGTTGCCGGTGCGCGGCGGCGCCGACCACGGCGACCCCCCGCCGGTGCGGCGCGGCAGCGGCTCCGTCGGCGTCGGGTCCGGGTAGCCGAGGCTCGGCGGGGCGGTGTCCCGGTCGGTCGACTCGGCCGGCGGCCAGTCGGTCAGCGTGAAGTCGTTGCGCTCCGGCCCATCGGCGGGCGCCGGCGTCGGCTCGACCGCCGGTCGGGGCCACCGCCGCCAGCGCTGCCCGCTGAAGGTGGCCACGACCAGCAGCAGGCCGATCAGGAAGAGCGTGCCGTTCTCCACCGGCAGGTGCAGCGGCAGGGGGTCGCCGAAGACCTTCCAGCCGTCCGGGATGCGGTTCCGCACCTCGAAGGGCGCGACGAACATCGCCACGTACGGGGTGGCGAGCAGCAGCCCGGCCACGAGCGGGCCGAGCGGTGACGTGCGCAGCGTGCCGAGCAGGCCGAGCAGGACCCCACCGACGGCGAGGTAGACGGCGGGCTCGATGAGATTGGCCGAGTTCGACGTGCCGATCTCGACCCAACGGTCGACGGTGCCCGCCGACCCGTCCTGCCCGAGGGTGACCAGCACCCACGTGACGGGCGCCACCACCAACCCCGCGAGGAAGCTCCAGAGATGTCGCATCCGCGCACCGTACCGTTTCCGACATGACCGAGCACCCCTCCACCGCGCCGGCCGGCAAGCCGACCTCCTACTCCCGGGTCACCCTGAGCCGGATCATGACCGCGGTCGACGTCAACCTCTACGGCACCGTGCACGGCGGGGTGCTGATGAAGTTCATCGACGACGTGGCGGGGGCCGCCGCGGCCCGGCACAGCGGCGGCACGGCGGTCACCGCGGCCATCGACGAGATCGTCTTCACCGAGGCGGTCCGCGTCGGTGACCTGCTGCACGCGCACGCCCAGGTGAACTGGACGGGGCAGACCTCGATGGAGGTCGGCGTCCGGGTGGTGGCCGAGCGGTGGGACTCGGCCGAGGACGAGCCGGTGCGGGTGGCCACGGCGTACCTGGTCTTCGTGGGCGTCGACCTCGGCGGCGCGCCGCGGGCGGTCCGGCCGGTGCTGCCGGAGGGCCCGGAGGACGAGCGCCGGTTCCGGGAGGCGGAGATCCGCCGCGCCCACCGGCTGGCCCGCCGTCGCGCCATCCAGGCCCACCGCGCCGGCTGACCGGGTGTTAGGAAGGGCACCTTCCTCTACAAAAGCGTTAGGAAGGTGCCCTTCCTGACGCGGCACACACCGCAGGGCGGCAGGGCATGTGGGTTCGGCACGTGCGCCGACGGAGGTCGGGTACGGAGAATGGCGCTCTGAGGTAGGGCAAGATGGCGCCACGGCCCATTTCACAGTGTCGTGCGGGGCCAGGGGAGGGTGGAGCAGTGGGTGACGTGCTGTGGACGCCGCCGGCGGACGTACGCGAGCGGTCCCGGATCGGAAGCTACCTGCGCTGGCTGCGCGAGCACCGGGGGCTGGACTTCGCCGACTACGACGAGCTGTGGCGCTGGTCGGTCACGGACCTCGACGCGTTCTGGCGGTCGGTCTGGGACCACTTCGAGGTGGTCGCGCACACCCCGCCGACCGCCACGCTGAGCGGCCGGGGGATGCCCGGGACCAGGTGGTTCCCCGGCGCCACCCTCAACTACGCCGAGAACGTGCTGCGGATGCCGGGCCTGGCCGACGACGACCCGGTGGTCATCGCGCACGGCCAGACCCGGGCGCCGGTCACCCTCACCGCCGCCGAGCTGCGCGAGCAGGTCCGCCGGGTGGCCGCCGGGCTGCGCCGGCTCGGCGTCACCGCCGGCGACCGGGTCGCCGCCTACGCGCCCAACATCCCCGAGACGTACGTGCTGCTGCTCGCGACCAGCAGCCTGGGCGCGATCTTCTCCTCCTGCGCGCCGGAGTTCGGCACCCGCAGCGTCACCGACCGGTGGCAGCAGATCGAGCCGAAGGTCCTCGTCGCGGTGGACGGCTACCGCTACGGCGACAAGCCGGTCGACCGGCGCGGCGAGGTGGCCGCGATCCGGGCCGCCCTGCCGTCGGTGAAGCACACCGTCGGCATCGCCTACCTCGACCCGGCCGGGGATCCGGCCACCGCGCCGTCCGGCGGCGCTCCGGACCGGCCGGCGGGCGCGTTCGAGGGAGCACTGGCCTGGTCGGAGCTGGCCGCCGACACCGACGAGCCGTTGACCTTCACGCCGGTCCCCTTCGACCACCCGCTCTACGTGCTCTACTCCTCCGGCACCACGGGGCTGCCGAAGCCGATCGTGCACGGCCACGGCGGCATCCTGCTGGAGCACCTGAAGATGCTCGCCCTGCACCACGACCTGGGCCCGGCGGACCGGTTCTTCTGGTTCACCACCACCGGCTGGATGATGTGGAACTTCCTGGTCTCCGGGCCGGCGGTGGGCGCGGCGATCGTGCTCTTCGACGGCAACCCGGGCCACCCCGACCTGGGCGCCCTGTGGCGGCTGGCCGGGGAGACCGGCACCACGTACTTCGGCACGTCCGCGCCGTTCCTGCTGGCCTGCCGCAAGGCCGGGCTCGTACCGAAGGAGGTTGCCGACCTCTCCGCGCTGCGTGGGGTCGGCTCGACCGGCGCGCCGCTGCCCGCCGAGGGCTTCACCTGGGTGTACGAGACGGTCGGCGACGACCTCCAACTCCAGTCGCTCTCCGGCGGCACGGACGTCTGCACCGGCTTCGTCGGCGGCGTACCGCTGCTCGCGGTGCACGCCGGTGAGATCACCTGCCGGGCGCTCGGCGCCAAGGTGGAGGCCCGTTCGGCCGACGGTACGCCGGTCGTCGGCGAGCTGGGCGAGCTGGTGATCACCGAGCCGATGCCGAGCATGCCGGTCGGCTTCTGGAACGACACGGACGGCACCCGCTACCGGGAGGCGTACTTCGACCTCTACCCGGGCGTCTGGCGGCACGGCGACTGGATCACCATCAACGACCGGGGCGGCTGCGTGATCACGGGCCGCTCCGACGCCACCCTCAACCGGGGCGGCGTGCGGCTCGGCACCGCCGAGTTCTACTCGGTGGTCGAGGGGCTCGACGAGGTCGTCGACTCGGTGGTCGTGCACCTGGAGGACGACGAGGGCGGCGCCGGCGAGCTGCTGCTGTTCGTGGTGCTCGCCGAGGGCCTGGAGCTGGACGACGCGATGCGGAAGAAGATCTGCCGCGAGCTGCGTACGGCCCTGTCGCCCCGGCACGTTCCGGACGAGATCCACCAGGTGCGGGCCGTGCCGCGCACCCTGTCGGCGAAGAAGCTGGAGGTGCCGGTGAAGAAGATCCTCACGGGCACCCCGGTGGACTCGGCGGCGGCCAGGGGCGCCCTGGCCAACCCGGAGTCCCTCACGGCCTTCGCCACCCTCGCCCAGACCCGCACCCCCCGCCCCTGACCCACACCTCCCGCCGCCCCGCCCTGCTCCCTCCGCCCCCGACCCGGCCGAGCGTCGCCGCGCCGGCGCGCGTCGCTGCCCCGGCCCGTGCGTCGCCGCGCTGGCGCGCGTCGATCATGCAGTTGTGGCGCCTCGCAAAGGGGGCTTAATGGCGTCTTCCGCCCACCACAACTGCATGATCGACGCCGAGGCGGGGCGGGCGGGGCGGCGGGGCCGGGAGGGGTGGGCGTCAGGGGAGGGGGTGGGTTACTCGTTCCGTGGTGGTGCGGGTGGGGAGGGTGGACGGGTCGAGGTTGGCGCAGAGGACCGTGGTGGCGGTGGCCGTCAGCGGGGCGAGCAGCCAGTCGACCGGATCGGGATACCTCCCCGTGTCGATCAGGACCCGGTCGCCGGAGGCGATGCCCAGTTCCGTGGCGCGGGCGGTCGCGCGGTCCAGCAGCGCCGCCTCGCCCGGGCCGCCTGGGGCGTACGGGCTGAAGTGGTCGCCGTGGGCGCGCACCTCCGACACGTAGTCGGCGAAGCCGGACGGCACCTGGCGCATCGGCAGGGCGAACGGGTGGAGGGCGAGGACGTACCGCTCGCCCGCCGACCAGGCGTCCGCCTCGGCCACCCGGGTCGCGGCGGTGAAGAGCACGTCCACGTCGCCCGGCGTGTCGTCTGCTGCTGCTCCCCGCCACCCGGGAAGAGCGACGGTCAGCCCGGCCGACCAGCAGCCGAGCAGCACCGCGGCGGTCTGCCAGTGCGGGGGTAGCAACACGCCGGCGACGTCGCCGGGGCCCACGCCCACCTCGTCGACGAGCAGGTTGGCCGTCTTGGCCACCCAGTTCGCCAGCGTGGCCCCGGAGAGCTCGGTCCGTTCACCTGTGGCGTCGTCGTACCAGGTCAGCAGCGGTCGGGTCGGGTCGGTCGCGATCGCGTCGGCGAAGACCCGGGCAATGTTGTCGGCCATCGGCGCGAACGATACGCCCCCGGCGGCCGTACTCGATGACAGCGAGAAGTCGGCGTACCGTCGGGTCGCAGTCAGCGTCGGCGCCGGGCTCCGGCGTAGGCTTGCCGGAGTGTTGTTCCCCACAGTTCCGTCAGTTCAAGGAGTCGCCCCGTGACCGCCGGCCGCCCGCCCCGCGTGCTCATCGACGCCACGAGTGTCCCCGTCGACCGTGGTGGTGTCGGTCGATACGTCGACGGCCTGCTCGGCGCCCTCGGCAAGGTGTGCGGATCGGGGGTGGACCTGGCCGTCGTCTGTCTGCGTACGGACCTGGAGCGCTACACCCGGATGCTGCCGGGTGCGGAGATCGTCCCGGCCCCGGCGGCCGTCGCGCACCGTCCCGCCCGGCTCGCCTGGGAGCAGACCGGCCTGCCGCTGCTCGCCCAGCAGGTGGGCGCGCAGGTGCTGCACTCGCCCTTCTACACCTGTCCGCTGCGCGCCGGCTGTCCCGTCACGGTGACCGTGCACGACGCCACGTTCTTCACCGAGCCGGAGCACTACGACAAGTCGCGGCGCACCTTCTTCCGCAGCGCGATCAAGACGTCGCTGCGCCGCGCCAACCGGGTGATCGTGCCGAGCAAGGCCACCCGGGACGAGCTGATCCGGCTGCTCGACGCGGACCCCACCCGGATCGACGTGGCCTACCACGGCGTCGACCACGCGGCCTTCCACGCGCCCAGCGACGAGGAGAAGGCCCGGGTCCGGGCCCGGCTGGGGCTCGGCGGCACCAACTACGTGGCCTTCCTCGGTGCCAAGGAGCCCCGCAAGAACGTGCCGAACCTGATCCGCGGCTGGGCCCGCGCGGTGGTCGACCGGGCGGATCCGCCGGCCCTGGTGATCGCCGGCGGTCAGGGGCACGACGACGACATCGACCGTGCGGTGGCGGAGGTCCCGTCGCACCTGCGGCTGCTCCGCCCCGGCTATCTCCGCTACGCGGACCTGCCCGGCTTCCTCGGCGGGGCGCTGGTGGCCGCCTACCCGTCCTACGGGGAGGGTTTCGGCCTGCCGATCCTGGAGGCGATGGCGTGCGCCGCCCCGGTGCTCACCACGCCCCGGCTGTCGCTGCCGGAGGTGGGCGGCGACGCGGTCGCGTACACCAGCGAGGCGCCCGACCAGATCGCCACGGACCTGGCCGCGCTGCTCGACGACGAGCAGCGGCGGTTGTCCCTGGCGAAGGCCGGTTTCGACCGGGCCAAGGAGTTCACCTGGGAGTCCAGCGCCGAGGTGCACATCGCCGCCTGGAGCCGGGCCCGGGCATGACCGCCGTGGCCGGCGGCGCGAGAAGGCGTCCCCGGTCAGGCGAATCGGGCATGATGTGCGGGTGATCTACGCCGTGATCCCGGCGGGTGGCAGTGGCACGAGATTGTGGCCACTGTCCCGCGCCGGCCATCCCAAGTTCCTCCACCCGCTGACCGGCTCCGCCGCCTCGCTGCTCCAGGCGACGGTGGACCGGCTGGGTCCGCTGACCACCGCCGAACGCACCCTGGTGGTCACCGGAACCGCGCACGTGACGGCGGTGGCGCGTCAGCTCGCCGGGCTGCCGGAGGAGAACATCCTGGTCGAGCCCTCGCCCCGGGACTCGTGCGCGGCGATCGCCCTGGCCGCCGCGGTCATCGCGCGGCGCGACCCGGAGGCGGTGATGGGTTCCTTCGCCGCGGACCACCTGATCGGTGACCCGGAGCGCTGGCGGGAGGTCGTCCGGGAGGCGGTACGCGGCGCCGAGCAGGGCCTGCTCATGACGGTCGGCATCACCCCGACCCGGGCCGAGACCGGCTACGGCTACCTCCAGACCGGCGACCCGGTCGACGGTGGCCCACTGCGGCCGGTGGCCGAGTTCAAGGAGAAGCCGAGCGCCGAGGTGGCCGAGGCGTACCTGCGCTCCGGGCGGCACCTCTGGAACGCCAGCATGTTCGTCTGGCGGGTCGACGTGTTCCTCGCCGAGCTGGCCCGCCAGCAGCCCGCCCTGCACGCCGGGATCGTCGCGATCGCCGAGGCATGGGGCACCGAGGAGCAGGACGACGTGCTCGGCACGGTCTGGCCGACGCTGCCGAAGATCTCCGTCGACTACGCGGTGATGGAGGGGGCGGCGACCGCCGGCCGGGTGGCGACCGTGCCGGGCGACTTCGGCTGGAACGACGTCGGCGACTTCCACACCCTTGGCGAGGTGCTGCCCGCCGACGCGGACGGCAACGTGGTGCTCGGCGCCGACGCCAAGCCGGGGGTGCTGCTGCGGGACAGCACCGGACTGGTGGTGGTGCCCCACTCCGGACGGCTGGTGGCCGCCGTCGGCGTGCGCGACCTGGTCATCGTCGACACCCCGGACGCGCTGCTGGTCTGCCCCCGCGACCGGGCACAGGACGTGAAGAAGGTCGTCGACGAGCTCAAGGAACGGGGCGAAGAGGGGCTCGTCTGAGCGTCGCCAGGGCCGGGGCGACCAGGTGCGCCGTCCCGCCGGCCAGCGGCTCCGGCAGCCGGTCCGGCGGGAACCAGCCCAGCGCCTCGGACTCCTCGCTGACCCGCTCCACGGCCCCGGGAGGGGCGAGCACGGCGAAGCGCACGTCGTGGTGCAGCGAGCCGCCCTGGCAGCTCACCGGGTGGATGTCGACGTCGATCGGGACGGGGTCGATCAGCAGGCCGGCGATGCCGGACTCCTCGCCGGCCTCGCGCAGGGCGGCGGCGGCGAGGGTCCGGTCGGCCGGCTCGCAGTGGCCGCCGAGCTGCACCCACCGCCGGAACTTGCCGTGCAGGCAGAGCAGCACCCGCGACCCGGTGGCGTCGAGCACCAGCGCGCTCGCCGTGACGTGCCCCGGCCGGTGCGCCCGGCTCATCGCCACCGGCCCGGCGGCCAGCAGCGCGACCGTCCGGTCGCGGGCCTCGGCGGCGGCCGGGCCGGTCGGCTCCCACCGGCTCAGCGTCGCGACGGCGTCGGCGTGCAGCGCCGCGTACACCTCGGCGTGCCGCGCCTCGTCCGTCTCGGCGGGCGCGGCCGCGCGCGGCTCCGCGCCCGACGGTCGGGAGGCGGCGGTGGGGAAGTCGGCCATGTCGACACTGTACGAGCCGACGCTTCGTACCCTGGCCCGGTGACCCTGCGACTGTTGGAGTTCGTCGTGGCCGGCAACGAGGCCAGCGACCTGCTGCCGGTGCGCTCCGTGCCGCTGCTGCGGGCGCACGGTGCCCGGCGGGGCTTCTGGACCGTGCTCGACGAGGGGCCGGTGGAGCACTGCCTGGCCCTGCTGCTGGAGCTGGACGACGGCCGCTGGGTCGCCCACCACGTGGCCGCCGACGCCGGGGCCGAGAACGGTCGCACGGAGGACGGCGAGGCGCTCGCCCACCACGACGGCTGGGTGTACGTCTTCGGGTCCCACTTCGGTTCGAAGGCGGGACCGCTGCGCCCGCGACGCGCCTTCGTGGCCCGGTTCCGCGAGGACGACGCGGCGGCGGGCCCCCTGCCGGTGCAGGTGGTGCGCAACCGGTTCCGGCTGCACCGGGCGGTCAACGACGCCCTGCTGAAGGCGGCGTTCACCCCGCTGCCGCCGGGCGAGCGGGTGCGGGCCCGGTTCATCGGGGAGACCGTCGCCCGGGGCACCGCCCGGTCGAAGGGCTGGGTCGACCGGCTCGTCCCCGACGACCTGCCGCTGAACGTGGAGGCGGCGGCCTTCACGCCGGCCGGCGGGGTCCTGCTCGGGCTGCGGTTCCCGGTCACCGCCGACGGCGAGCCGATCCTGGTCGAGCTGACCGGTGTGCCGGAGATGTTCGATTCGGCGCCGAGCTGGCCGCGGGCGGCGGGAGCGTACGTCCTGACGGGGGTGACGCCGCCCGGCGCGCTGGCCGGCTTCCGGGCGATCACGCCCACGGACGACGGCGGCTACGCGGCGATCGTCGGGTCGATCGACGCGTTGGGCAAGGGTTCGGTGCTGCTCGACGACCATCCGGCCGGCGGCGAGGTCACCTCCCGGCACGTGCGGTTTCGCGCACCCGGCGACAAGCATCTGGTCCCCGGCGAGCTGGTGGCGGACCTGGCGCCGTTCCACCACGTGGAGGGAGTGGCCGAGTGGGACGGGCAGAGCTTCTACGTCACCGACGAGGACCATCGGGTGGCGCTCTGGGTCGCCTGAGCTGTGGTGGACCGGCGGCCGGACGACACCTCCGCGGAACACGGCCGCAGACCCTCGTGGTGCCGCCCGGTCGCCGGTCTCTCCCCGTCCCCCGGGTGCCCGTTTCCAGGCGCGTCGGGTGACGTGCCCGCCCCCGTGTACGGGCAGTGAGAGCATGCCGAACGGCCCCCGGAGGCGTCGAGGTCTTTCAGTCCACGCTTAAAGACGGAGATAAGTGCCGGCCAGGTACAGTGCAAACGGTTGCCAGGCATCCCCTCTGCCGGGCGACGCGGGAGCCGTCCATGCTGAAGATCTACTTTTCCGCCGAGGACATCCTCCGGACCCGGGTGGCTCCGGCGGCGGATCCGGTGTGGGAGCTGGTTCTCAGCCTGCACCTGCTGCCCGGTCGTGGCCGGGATCCGCTGCTGGCGGGCTGGCGGCGTAGCGTCACGCGCGGGCTGCGCGAGGTCAGCGACTCGGCGGGACTGCGCCTGTTGTTGACGCTCAACCCGCCCCGCGGCTACTTCCCCGACTTCCTCACCCCGTACGACAGCGTGTCGGGGTTCGACGCCGGCATGGAGGCGGTCCGCAGCACCCCCACGGCCCTGCTGCAACGCGACCTGGCGCTGCTCGCCGCCAACAGTGCCCTGCCCGTCGGCGCCGGGGCGCTGGCCCGGGGGGAGCCGGACATCCTGCGCGGTCTGACCGGCGCGATGGAGCGCTACCGGGGCCTGGCGATCGACCCGTACTGGACCCGGATCCAGGCCGCGGTGGAGGCCGACCGGGCCAGGCGGGCCCGCGCCCTGCTCGACGGCGGGGTGGAGGGGCTGCTGGCCAGCATGCGGCCCGCCATGCGCTGGGAGGCCGGCATGCTGGAGATCCGCGACTACCCGCACAGCCGGGAGCTGCACCTGGGCGGGCGCGGCCTGCTGCTGGTGCCGTCGTTCTTCTGCGCGGCCACGCCGGTCGCCCTGCTCGATCCGGCTCTGCCCCCGGTCCTCGTCTATCCGGTGGACCGGCTCGGCGGCCTGCTGCCGGCCCCCGGCGAGGGCGGCGGACCCGGTGCGTCGGATCCGGGGCGGGAGGCGCTGGCGGCGCTGCTCGGCCGGACCCGGGCCGCCGTGCTGGCCGCCAGCGACGACGGCTGCACCACCGGCGAGGTGGCCCGCCGGCTCAACATCTCGGCCGCCGCCGCGAGCCAGCACACCACCGTGCTGCGCAACGCCGGCCTGCTGGTCAGCCAGCGCGACCGCAACACCGTCCTGCACACCCTGACCCCGTTGGGGCGGGCGATGCTCAACTCCTGAGCGCGCCCGGTGCCGTCAGCCGGTCCCGGGCGGGGGCGGCTGGTGACGGTGCCCCTGCCCACCCGGGTGCCGTCAGCCGGTCCCGGGCGGGGGCGGCTGGTGACTCCGCCCGGGTGCCGTCAGAGGGCGAGCGCGGCGCTGGCGGTGGTGCCCGGGGGCGGGGGGAGCAGCAGGGAGGCGACACCCTCGGCCGCCAGGGCGGCGCGGAGGCGTTGCAGGTCGGCGCCGAAGCGGACCAGGTCGACCGGGCTGGCCGGGGTGGCCGGGGATCCCAGCACCAGCGTCGTCGCCTCCGCCGGCCAGCCGGGCACCCGGGAGGTCAGCCCGGCGCGGGCCTCCTCGTCGGAGACCAGGCTGAAGACCGTGCCGGGCGCGATCACGCCCGCGACCGTGCCGATCGCCCGGCGTACGGCCTCCGGGTCGGGCGGGGTCGGGCCGGGGCCGTCCGGCAGGGTGGCGGCGGCGGCCAGCCCGGCGGCCCTCGCCTCGGCGGTGCCCAGCGAGAAGAGGTCCATCGACGCGTCCCGGACCAGCGCCGACGCGCCGACACCGTCGTCGGGCCGGGGCGCGGCGAGGTAGCCGCGCACCACCGCGACGGGCATCTGGTCACACTTGCCCTTGATCAGCTCGCCGGCGCCGGCCAGCTCGTCCACCACCGCCATCTGGGTGAGCTGGAGCTCGTTGCCGTACGGGTCGACCTCGCCCCGGTGGTCGCGGATCGCGTCCATCCCGGCGACGCCGAGAGCCACGTCGGTGAGCCCGTTGCGCCAGGGCCGGCCCATCGTGTCGCTGACGATCACCGCGACGTCCACGCCGTGGCGCTCGCGCAGGGCGGCGCGCAGCGCCCGGGCGGAGGCGTCCGGGTCCTCGGGGAGCAGCACCAGCCGGGTCTTGTCGACGTTCGAGGCGTCGATGCCGGCCGACGCCATCACGAAGCCGTGGTGGGTCTGCACGATCCGGGTCGCGCCCCGGGTGGCCACCACCCGCGCCGTCTCGGCGGCCAGCACCTCGTCCCGCGCGGTGAGCCGCTCGGGCCCGTCCGCCGGGACGTCGACGAGGCGCCCCTCCGCCTTCGAGACGATCTTGCTGGTCACGACCAGCACGTCGCCGTCGCGCAACCAGGGCGCGGCGGTGGCGATCAGCGCCGCCAGGTCGTCGCCCTCGGACACGTGGCCGATGCCCGGCACCGGCAGGATCTCAAGCCTCACGTCAGCTCCAGCGCGGCGCGGACCATGGCCGCCGTCGCCGCCTCGTCGGTCATCCGCAGCGGTGCCGCGCGGACCGTCACCTCCGGCACCACCGTGTCGGCGTCCTCCTCGGCGACCAGCCAGCCGTCGAGCAGCCCGCCGGCCGACCGGCCGCCGTAGAGCCGGCCCACGCCGGCCGCGCTGCACTCCACCCCGAGCACCGCCAGGCAGCGGTCGGCCATGCCGCGCACCGGCGCGCCGCCGATGATCGGCGACACGCCGACCACCGGCGCGGGGCCGTCGGCGACCGCCTCGCGCAGCCCGGGCACGGCCAGGATCGGGGCGACGCTCACGACCGGGTTGCTCGGCGCGATCAGCACCACGTCGGCCCCGGCGACGGCCTCCAGCACGCCGGGTGCCGGCCGGGCGGCCTCCGCGCCGACGAAGACGAACCGGTGGGTGGGGACGTCACCGCGGTGGCGTACCCACCACTCCTGGAAGTGGATCGCCCGCTGGCCGCCGTCGAGCTCCACCACCACGTGCGTCTCCAGCCGGTCGTCGGTCGCCGGCAGCATGCGTACGCCGGGCTGCCAGCGGGCGGCGAGCGCCTCGGTGACGGCGTGCAGCGGGTAGCCGGCGTTGACCATCGTGGTCCGCACCAGGTGGGTGGCGATGTCCTTGTCGCCGAGCCCGAACCAGCTCGGCTCGGCGCCGTACGCGGCCAGTTCCTGCTTGACCGTCCAGCTCTCGCCGACGCGCCCCCAGCCCCGCTCCGGATCCGCGCCGCCACCCAGCGTGTACATCACGCTGTCCAGGTCGGGGCAGACCTTGAGCCCGTGCAGGAGCAGATCGTCGCCGACGTTGACCACGGCGGTCACCTCGGCGCCGGCCTCACGGGCGTACGCCCGCACGCCGACCAGGAAGCGAGCACCTCCGATGCCGCCCGTCAGAACCACGATGCGCATGTCGCCCATCCTCGCGTACGGGCCGCCTCCGGTCCGCGTGTGGGCCGGGAGACTAGGCTCACGTCGGCAACTGTCCGCATTCGCCCCGAGGGGGATCCCGTGACCAGCCCCGCCGAGCCCGCGTCCACCGACGCGACGCAGGCCAGCCAACTGACCAAGCCGCTGCGTGAGCTCGCCGCCTTCGTGCTCCTCGGCGCGAACGCCGTGTTCCTCTTCGTCGGCCTGATCCGGCTGGTGACGCCCACCGAGTACAGCACGATCGGCGGCCGGGCGGGCAGCGCCTTCTTCGCCTTCGTCGGCGTGGAGTCGGTGTTCCTGCCGCTGCTGGCCGTGCTGCTCGCCACGCACGTGAAGCCCCCGGTGCCGAAGGCGAAGCTGATCACCCAGGTCGCCCTGGGCGAGTACGCCGTCAGCGCGCTGTTCGGCGGGCTGACCTTCCTCTTCTGGACGGTCGACCGGCTGGCCGAGGGCGAGATCCTCGACGCCTTCCTGGGCCTGCTGAGCCGCGTGGCCTGGCTGGCGCTGTTCGCCGTCGCCGCGTACGTCGTGTTCAAGGTCTGGCGCACCCTCTACTACGTGCCGAAGCCGAAGCCGCAGCCGGGCGTGTACGGCCAGCCCCAGCCCGGCTGGCCCCAGCAGCAGGGCGGCTACCCCGCCCCGGGCCAGCAGGTCCCGGGCCAGCAGGTCCCGGGCCAGCAGGTCCCCGGTCAGCAGGTCCCCGGTCAGCAGGTTCCCGGTCAGCAGGGCGGCTGGCAGGCGCCGGGCCCCTACGGCGCTCCGTACGGTCAGCAGCCCGCGCCGTACGCCGGCGGCCCGCAGCCGGGCTCGCCGTTCGCCCCGGCCCCGCAGTCGGCGCCCCCCGCCGCTCCCACCCCGCAGTCCGCGCCCCCGTTCGGCCAGCCGCAGAGCGCCCCGCCGTTCGGCCAGCCGCCCTCGGCCGACCCGACCCAGGCGATTCCGCGCCAGCCCGTCGAGCCGGCGGAGCCCACCCAGGCGATTCCGCGTCCCGCCGCCGACGAGACCGACCGGACCCAGCGCATCAACCCCGGCGAGAGCCCCGACGCCCCGCGCTGACCGCGACCCAGCCCCACCCGAGCGCCCCACCCGAGCGCCCCACCCGAGCGCCCCACCCGAGCGCCCCGCACGGCTCCCCGTGCGGGGCGCTCGCCGTCCCACCCCCACTGCCCTGCCCACCCAACTGCCCCTGCCCCACCCCGCCCCCAGGCCGCGTTGATCAAGAGGTTTTGGCCTGCAAAAGGTGCCCGCTGAGGCCAGAACCTCTTGATCAACGCCCGGGAGCTGCCGGGGAGCTGCCGGGGAGCCGCCCCGGGAGCTGCCCAGCCACCTCCGAGTCGCCCGATGGCCGCCCGGCAGCCGCCCGCAGGCCGCCCGGCAGCCGCCCGCAGGCCGCTCGGTAGCCGCCTCGGAGGCGCGCCCGGTAGTCGCCTCCGGGGCGCGGTGGGGAGCGGGTGCCGGGGGTCGGCGGCGGGGTGGGCGCGGGGAGGGGAGCGGGGGTGGGGTGCGCTGGGTCACGGTGTGGGCCGGGTGGGTGAGGTGGGACGGGGCGGATGAGCGCCTAGGCTGGGCGGATGGTTGATCGCACCGTGCCCGGCCCGACCGATGCGAGCGTGCGGCGGGCACTGCACCGGGCCGCGAGCGGGCGGGCGCTCGACGTCGACGAGGCCACCGCGCTGCTGGCCGCCCGGGGCGGGGCGCTGGACGAACTGCTCGACGTGGCGGGCGCCGTGCGCGACGCCGGGCTGCGCGAGGCCGGGCGGCCGGGCGTGGTCACGTACTCGAAGAAGGTTTTCATTCCCCTCACCCGGCTGTGCCGGGACCGGTGCCACTACTGCACCTTCGCGACCGTGCCGCACCGGCTGCCGGCGGCCTTCCTCGACCGGGACGAGGTGCTCGCCATCGCGCGGGCGGGCGCGGCGCAGGGCTGCAAGGAGGCCCTGTTCACGCTCGGCGACCGGCCGGAGGAGCGCTGGCCGGCGGCCCGGCAGTGGCTGGACGAGCGCGGCTACGACTCCACGCTCGACTACCTGCGCGCCTGCGCGGTGGCGGTGCTGGAGGAGACCGGGCTGCTGCCGCACCTCAACCCGGGCGTGCTCTCCTGGTCGGAGTTGCAGCGGCTCAAGCCCGTCGCGCCCAGCATGGGGATGATGCTGGAGACCACGGCGACGCGGCTGTGGTCGGAGCCGGGCGGTCCGCACTTCGGCTCGCCGGACAAGGAGCCGGCGGTACGGCTGCGGGTGCTCGACGACGCGGGCCGGGTCGGGGTGCCGTTCACCACGGGCATCCTGATCGGCATCGGTGAGACCCCGGCCGAGCGGGTCGACGCGATCTTCGCGATCCGCCGGGCGCACCGCGAGTACGGCCACCTCCAGGAGGTGATCGTGCAGAACTTCCGCGCGAAGCCGGACACGGCGATGCGCGGGATGCCCGACGCGGAGCTGCACGACCTGGCCGCCACGGTGGCGGTGGCCCGGGTGCTGCTCGGGCCGAAGGCCCGGATCCAGGCCCCGCCGAACCTCATCGCGGGCGAGTACGACCTGCTGCTGCGCGCCGGCATCGACGACTGGGGCGGGGTGTCCCCGCTGACGCCGGACCACGTCAACCCGGAGCGCCCCTGGCCGCAGATCGACGAGCTGGCCCGGCACACGGAGAAGTCCGGCTTCACGCTGCGCGAGCGGCTGACGATTTACCCCGAGTACGTGCGGGCCGGCGACCCGTGGCTGGACCCGCGCCTGCTGCCGCACGTCGGCGCGCTGGCCGACCCGGCGACCGGGCTGGCCGTGGAGGCGGCCCGACCGGTGGGCCGGCCCTGGCAGGAGCCCGACGAGACGTACGGCGGCCGGACCGACCTGCACGCGACCATCGACACCACCGGGCGCACCGGCGACCGGCGCGGCGACTTCGACCACGTCTACGGCGACTGGTCGGAGGTGGCCGGCAAGGTCACCGCCGGGGCGGGGAGCGGCACCGACGGCGACCTGCGGGCGGGGTTGCGGCTGGCGGCCGACGACCCGGCGGCGCTGCTGGAGCCCCGGCACGCCGACGCCGCGCTGGCGCTGTTCGCCGCCGACGGGCCGGCGCTCGACGAGCTGTGCCGGCTCGCCGACGACGTCCGCCGGGCGGCGGTCGGCGACGACGTGACGTACGTGGTCAACCGCAACATCAACTTCAGCAACGTCTGCTATGTCGGCTGCCGGTTCTGCGCCTTCGCCCAGCGGGAGCGCGACGCCGACGCGTACCGGCTCTCGGTGGACCAGGTCGCCGACCGGGCCGAGGAGGCGTGGGCGGCCGGTGCCAGCGAGGTCTGTCTCCAGGGCGGGATCGACCCGAAGCTGCCGGTGACCGTCTACGCCGACCTGGTCCGGGCGATCAAGGCGCGGGTGCCGGGGATGCACGTGCACGCGTTCTCGCCGATGGAGATCGTCACCGCCGCCGCGAAGGCCGGCGTGCCGGTGCGGGAGTGGCTGACCGGGCTGCGCGAGGCCGGCCTGGACACCATCCCGGGCACCGCCGCCGAGATCCTCGACGACGACGTGCGCTGGGTGCTCACCAAGGGCAAACTGCCGGCCGCCGCCTGGGTCGACGTGGTCGGCACGGCCCACGAGCTGGGCATCCGGTCCAGCTCCACCATGATGTACGGCCACGTGGACCACCCCGCACAGTGGCTCGCGCACTTCCGGGTGCTGGCCGGGTTGCAGGACCGTACGGGCGGGTTCACCGAGTTCGTGGCGCTGCCGTTCGTACACACGAACGCGCCGATCTACCTGGCCGGCATCGCCCGCCCGGGGCCGACGTGGCGCGAGAACCGGGTCGTGCACGCGATGGCCCGGCTGCTGCTGCACGGCCGGATCGACAACATCCAGTGCTCGTGGGTGAAGCTCGGCGACGAGGGCACGGCGGCGATGCTGCGGGGCGGCTGCAACGACCTGGGCGGCACGCTGATGGAGGAGACGATCTCCCGGATGGCCGGCTCCGGCAACGGCTCGGCCCGTACGGAGGAGCAGTTGATCGCCATCGCGACGGCCGCCGGACGACCGGCCCGCAAACGCACGACCGCGTACGGCAGCCCTCGTCCCTAGCATCGACGGGTCGCCTGACCGTCCACAAAGGACACCGCGCTGCACGCCGCCGGCCGGGCCGGTCGCGTGAGCCGCGTCCGTACCGCCTGATGGGACGAGCGCCGGCCGGTCTTGAGGATTTCTGTCGCAAGTGGAGGGACGGCCGGATCCGTCCGGCCCAGCAGCGTGTCGGCGGCTCGCCGCGATCCGGGGGACGCCGTCGTGCCGCCGCGCCGCGTCCACATCGTGGGCGCAGCGCCGTCGGCGTCTCCGGCTCGACGGGCGGTCCGCGCCAACTCGGGTTAACCTGTGCCCCACCAAGATCAACGGATCGTGGTGGGTGACTTCCGAGGGTCCTCATCGGCCTTCCCCGTCGGGTCGGCGGGGAGGCGCCACGGGAGAAAACTCGGGCAACTCGCCGGAGAGGGCGTTACTCGGCCGGGGTCTGAATCGATAGGGCAGGTTGCGAGGCCGGGTGGCCGGGTGGCCGTCCGGAGTGTTGTCGGGAGGGCGACTCCATTATCAAGTTCAGCTTGACGGCGCACGCATTACACGCGTGTAATTTGAATGGGGTTGTTCGCGCGGAACGCAACAAATCGGGACCGTACGGACAAGCACGCCTTCCGCGTGGGGGGTTGCAGCGGCGATGACGCCGGTGCGCGACAAGGAGGCATCTGATGGACGGCCAGCTTGAGGTGGCCGACCTGCTCGGAAACGCGCCGGAGTGGCAGGAGCGGGCGCTCTGCTCCCAGACCGATCCGGAGGCGTTCTTTCCCGAGAAGGGCGGCTCGACCCGCGAGGCGAAGCGGATCTGCTCGCGCTGCGAGGTGAAGACGGAATGCCTCGAATACGCTCTCGGCCACGACGAGCGGTTCGGGATCTGGGGCGGGCTCTCCGAGCGGGAGCGGCGCAAGCTCAAGCGGCGGGTCGCCTGAGCCTTGCCGGGCCGGGGCGGTGGGGGCCGCCCGGCTCAGGCCAACTCGTCGGGGTCCACCCCGAGCAGATTGGCCACCTGTTCGATGATCACGTCGTGCACGAGATCCGCGAGGTCCTCGCGGTCCATCGCACGGAACTCCAACGGCCGGCGGTAGAGCACGATCCGCGGGGGCACCTCCTGCCGGCCGGGGCGACCCGGCAGCAGCCGGGCGAGCGGCACCTCGCCGTCCTCCAGCACATCGGAGTCGTAGACGTTGAGGTCCGGCGGCACGTCCTCCACAGCGAACTCGACCCCGGCCAGTTCCTTGGCGAACCGCCGTTCGAGGGTCTCGACCGTGTCCAGCACCAGGTCGTCGAAGATCTCCGCCTTCGTGCGCGCCAACGGCACCGTCGCCGGCACCAGCCGCCCGCGCAGGCCGCGCCCGTGCCGGTCGCGGTGGGCGCGCCGGCCGGGGCCGGGGCGGCGGTGTTCCGGGCTCGTCATGAGGAAAGGTTAGCGCCCGCACCGACCTGGCCTGCGGCAGCGCCGCTGGCGCGGCGCGGCGCGGTCGGCATCCGCGGGTTGGCGCTCGCCCGCCCGGTGGCCGGCCGGCGCGCAACCGGCCGAATTGTGATCACCGTGACGGGCGTGTCGCAACGCGAAGCAGTGCGCCGGACCCGGTAATGGAGATACCCTGCCGCCGTGAGGTCACCACGGCGCTGCTCCCGTAACGGCTGCCCCCGGCAAGCGGTCGCCACGCTGACCTATGTCTACAACGAGTCGACAGCGGTGGTCGGCCCCCTGGCGGCGTTCGCCGAGCCGCACACGTACGACCTCTGTGAACCGCACGCCCGGAGCCTGACGGCGCCGCGCGGCTGGGACGTGGTCCGGCACGAGGGCGAGTTCGAGCCCCCGCCGCCCACCACCGACGATCTGGTCGCCCTCGCCGAGGCCGTCCGTGAGGCCGCCCGCCCGGTGGCGCCGCGCCCGCCCGAGGACGACCAGACCGTCAACTCGACCCCCCAGACGGGCCGCCGGGGTCACCTCCGCGTCATCCCCCCGAACCACTGATCCGCCGCCCCCGCGGCGCCCGTCCCACCGCCGCCTCGGCGCGTCCCGGCCGCAGCCGATGGTCGCGGCGGGAGTCACGGGCGCCGGGGAGGAAGTCCGCGCGGGCGCGGTGGCCTGCCTGCGGCCGGACGGGCGCGATGGCCTGCCTGCGGCCGGATGGGCACGCCGGGCACTGTCGAGCTGAATCGTCTACGACATCGCGGCGCGCCGCCGAGGGCTGAGTCGTCTGCGACATCAGCTCGACAGCGCGGATGAGGTGGGTCGGGCGTGGCCGGCGCGCGGCCCCTTCGCGGGTGCGATCCCCTCGTTCCGATGTCTGGCCCCGACGCAGCCGCGCAGGCATGTCCAGGGCCTTTACCGGGCGGTCGTCGGCCACCTCGGATGCGCGAAACAGATCCCGCCGCGACACGCCGGCGGCGCCACGACAAGGGCACGCTGCGTGGCTACCGTGCGCCCCAGTGTGATCGCGGGCGCGGGAGGTCGGATGGTGAACGAGGTACTTCGGGTGGCGATGGCCGAGAAGGGCGAGACCGCCGAGTCGCTGGCGGAGAAGGTGGGCGTCGACCCGAAGACGGCGGGGCGGTGGCTCGCCTCGGGGCGGATCCCGCACCCCAGGACCCGGCTCGCCGTCGCCGAGGTCCTCGGGCGCGACGCCGCCGAGCTGTGGCCCGAGCCGTTCCGCCGCCGCGACCTGCCGTGGTTCCGGCCGTGGGCCGAGCTGGAGCAGGACGCCGTCTCGATCAGGTCCTATCAGCCATCGCTGGTGCCGGGCCTGCTCCAGACCGAGGGGTACGCCCGCGCGGTGCTGGCGACGGGCGGTCTGCTCCCGGCGGCCGAGGTGGACGAGATCGTGGGCGGCCGGCTGGCCCGGCAGGCGATCCTGGCCCGGGACGCCCCGCCCCAGCTCGTCGCCGTGATCGACGAGGTGGTGCTGCGCCGGCGGGTGGGGGACCGGGCGGTGATGGCCGGGCAGCTGGCCCACCTGCTGGCGGTCGCCGCGCAGGAGCACGTGCAGGTGCGGGTGATCCCCGCCGGGACGCCGTGGCACACCGGGCTCGCCGGGCCGTTCGTGCTGATCCGCCTGCCCGACGGCGCCGAGACGGCCTATGTGGACAACCAGCTTCGCGGTCAGGTGGTGACCGAGAGTGCCGACGTTGCTAGCCTGGGCGCGAGATGGGAGAGCGTCGCGGGCGAGGCGCTGCCGCGACGGCAGTCGATCGAGCTGATCGGGGAAGTGGCGACGACATGGACATGACCGACGCCCGCTGGCGCACCGCGACCCGCAGCAGCAACAACGGTGGCGACTGCGTCGAGGTGGCCGACAACCTGCCCGGTCGGGTGCTCGTGCGGGACAGCAAGGACCGCGCCGGGGGCGTGCTCACCTTCGCGCCGGACGCCTGGCGGGCGTTCGTCGGGTCGGCCGGCCGGCACGGGCGCGCCGGCTGATCGGGGCGGCGCCCCAGGCGTACGCCTGCCGGCGCAGCGTGCGGCGGACGAACGCCGCACCGGCGGGACAGGGCCGCTCCCGCGACGGTCCGCACCGCTCCTGCGGCGATCCGCACCGCTCCTGCGGTCGAGCGGGATGTGGTCGCGTCATCGCCCTTCGCGCACGCTGACACCCGCCGTCCGTCGTCGCCGTCAGCCCATGCCAATATCTGTCGTTCACCGCACCTGACGTCCCGTCGGCGCGCCACTCCCACCTGCCCGCCGACGATGACCCAGAGGAGTCGTCACATGCGAACTCCCCTCCGGCCCCTCACCCGGCGTGGGCTGCTGACCGGCGCCCTCGGCTCGGCGGCACTGCTGGCGGCGGGCGGCTCCCTGGCCGGCTGCGGCACCAGGGCCGCCACCCAGACGGAGGCCGGCTGCGTCAGCGAGGACCTGTCCGGCACCGAGAAGACGCTGACGTTCTCCAACTGGCCGCAGTACATGGACGTGGACGACGCCGACACCGCCAAGCGGCCCACCCTGGACGCGTTCGTCGCGAAGAGCGGCATCCGGGTCACCTACACCGAGGACATCAACGACAACAGGGAGTTCTTCGGCAAGGTGCAGCACCAGCTCGCGGGGTGCCAGCCCACCGGGCGGGACATCATGGTCCTCAGCGACTGGCTGGCGGCGCGGATGATCCGGCTCGGCTGGATCCAGAAGCTGGACAAGTCGAAGCTGCCCAACGTCCAGGCCAACCTGCTGCCCTCGCTGCGCAACCGGTCCTTCGACCCCTCGGACCACCTCGCCGTCCCGTGGCAGTCCGGCCTGGCCGGTCTCGCCTACAACGGCCGGGTCGCCAAGGAGATCCGGACGGTCGACGAGCTGCTCACCCGCCCCGACCTCCGGGGCAGGGTGACCGCGCTGGCCGAGATGAGCGACACCATGGGCCTGCTGCTCCAGTCGAACGGCCACGATCCGGCGTACTTCAGCGACGCCCAGTTCGACGAAGCGCTCGCCAAGCTGAAGAAGGCCGTCGACTCGGGCCAGATCCGCCGGTTCACCGGCAACGACTACGCGCCGGCACTCGCCAAGGGCGACATCGCCGCCTGCATCGGCTGGTCCGGCGACGCCATCCAGCTCGGCTTCGAAGACGACAAGATCAAATTCGTGGTGCCCGAGTCCGGGGCGATGCTCTGGTCGGACAACATGCTGGTGCCGAACAGAGCCACCCACAAGGGCAACGCCGAGCAGCTCGTCGACTACTACTACCAACCGGCGGTCGCCGCCCGGCTCGCGGCGTACGTCAACTACATCTGCCCCGTCCAGGGTGCGCAGGCCGAGATGGAGAAGATCGACCCGGAGCTGGCCGCCCACCCGCTCATCTTCCCCGACGCCGCCATGCTCGCCAGGACGGCGGTCTTCATGGCGCTCGACGAGAAGCAGGAACGCGAGTACGAGAGCAAGTTCCAGCGGGTCATCGGGGCGTGAGCGGGATGGGTGCCACGACTGCGGGACGCGGGACCCCGGCCGGCGACCTGCGGCTGGCGCACCTCACCAAGCGGTTCGGCGGCGTCACCGCAGTGGACGACCTCAGCCTGACCGTCCCGCAGGGCTCGTTCTTCGCCCTGCTCGGCCCGTCCGGCTGCGGCAAGACCACCACGCTGCGGATGATCGCCGGCCTGGAGGAGCCGACCGGCGGGCAGGTGCTGCTGGGCGAACGGGACGTCACCCGGCTGCGCCCGTACAAGCGGCCCGTGAACACCGTCTTCCAGAGTTACGCGCTCTTCCCGCACCTGGACGTCTTCGAGAACGTGGCGTTCGGCCTGCGCCGGCGGGGCATCCGCTCCGTCGACGACGAGGTCATGGGCATGCTCGCGCTGGTGCAGCTCGACGACCACGGCCACCGCCGGCCCGCCGAGCTCTCCGGCGGGCAGCAGCAGCGGGTCGCGCTGGCCCGCGCCCTCGTCAACCGCCCGCAGGTGCTGCTGCTGGACGAGCCGCTCGGCGCGCTCGACCTGAAGCTGCGCCGGCGGATGCAGCTCGAACTCAAGCGGATCCAGACCGAGGTCGGCATCACGTTCGTGCACGTCACCCACGACCAGGAGGAGGCCATGACGATGGCCGACACCGTCGCGGTGCTGAACGCCGGGCGGATCGAGCAGCTCGGCACCCCCGCCGACCTCTACGAATACCCGGCCACGGTGTTCGTGGCGAACTTCCTCGGCCAGTCCAACCTGCTCGCCGGCGAGGCGGCCGGCGCGGCCGGGGACGAGGTGGCGGTGTCGGCGCACGGCCGTCGCTTCTCGGTGCCCGCCGGCCGGGCCCGGGCCGACCGGGGGCCGGTCCACCTGGGCGTACGCCCGGAGAAGCTGCACCTGGTCGACTCCGTCGACCAGGTCCCCGCCGGATGCCAGCACGTCACCGGGATCGTCACCGACGCCTCCTACGTGGGGGTGAGCACCCAGTACCTGCTGCGCACCGGCTGGGGCGGCGAGCTGACCGCGTTCGTGGCCAACAGCGGCACGGCCCGTCCACTGCCCGTGGGGGTGGAGGCGGCGGCGTACTGGGAGCCACGGCACGCCTTCCTGCTGCCCCGGGAAGCCGGCGGGCAGGAGCGGGCCGCTCCGGCACGGGACGAGCCGGTCGGCACACTCTCGTGAGCGCCCCCGCGCGCCTGCCCACCCCTACCGCCCAGCCGTCGGCACCCGGGCCGCCCCGCCCGCCCGGGCGGCACCGGCTCCTGCCGTACCTGCTGCTGCTGCCGGCGGCGGCGTGGCTGCTCGTCTTCTTCGCGGTGCCGCTGCTCCAACTCGCCGCCGCCAGCCTCTACGACCCCGCCGGCTCGCTCGCCACCGGGTACGCCATGACGTGGGCCTTCGGCAACTACCCGGACGCGCTCGCCGCGTACTGGCCGCAGTTCGGGCGGTCCTTCGGCTACGCGGGTGCCGCGCTGGTGCTGGCGCTGCTGGCCGGCTACCCGCTCGCGTACGCCATCGCGCGCAAGGCCGGCCGGTGGAAGAACCTGCTGCTGGTCTGCGTGGTCGCGCCGATGTTCACCAGCTTCCTGGTGCGCACGCTCGCGTGGAAGACCATCCTGTCGGACAACGGCTGGCTCGTCGGACTGCTGCGCGACGTGCACCTGCTCGCCCCCGACGGTCGGCTGCTGGCCACCCCCGTCGCGGTGGTGCTCGGCCTGACGTACAACTTCCTGCCCTTCCTGGTGCTGCCCCTGTACGCGAGCCTGGAGCGGCTGGACCCCCGGCTGCTGGAGGCGGCCGGCGACCTCTACGCGGGCCCGCTGCGGACCTTCCGCCGGGTCACCCTGCCGCTGTCCATGCCCGGCCTGGTCGCCGGCACGCTGCTGTTCTTCATCCCGGCCAGCGGCGACTACATCAACGCCGAACTGCTCGGCACCCCCAACGAGTACATGATCGGCAACGTCATCGACTCGGCGTTCCTGGTCCGGCTGGACTACCCGCAGGGCGCGGCGCTGTCGTTCCTGCTGATGGCGGCGATCCTCGCGGTGGTCTTCGGCTACCTGCGCCGGACGCGCCCGGAGAAGGTCCTGTGAGTGCGCGGGTCTTCCGCTGGCTGGCCGATCGTTGGGTGGCGGGCCTGGCGCTGCTGGTGCTCGGCTACCTGCTCCTGCCGGTCGCCGTGGTCGCCGCGCTCTCCTTCAACCGCCCCTCCAGCCGCCTGTCGTACGACTTCGACGAGTTCACCCTCGACAACTGGCGCAACCCGTGCGCCACCTCCGACATGTGCGACGCGGTGGTGCGCAGCGTCCAGATCGGCTTCATCGCGACCGTGGTCGCCACGGTGCTCGGCACCCTGATGGCGTTCGCGCTGGCGCGGCACCGGTTCCGTGGCCGTTCCGCGATCGACGTGCTGATCTTCCTGCCGATGGCCACCCCCGAACTGGTGATGGGCACCTCGCTGCTGGCCCTCTTCGTCTCCGCCGGGGTACCGCAGGGCTTCTGGACCGTCGTCGTCGCGCACGTCATGTTCTGCCTGTCGTTCGTGGTGGTCACCGTCAGGGCGCGGCTGGCCGGGATGGACCCCCGGCTGGAGGAGGCCGCGATGGACCTCTACGCGAGCGAGTGGCAGACCTTCCGGCGGATCACCCTGCCGCTGGCGCTGCCCGGCATCGTGGCCGCCGCACTGCTCGCGTTCTCGCTCTCCTTCGACGACTTCATCGTCACGAACTTCAACGCCGGCACCACCGTCACGTTCCCCATGTACGTCTGGGGTGCCGCCCAGCGGGGCATCCCACCCCAGGTCAACGTCATCGGCACCGCCATGTTCCTGCTCGCCCTGCTACTGATACTCCCCGCCACCCTGCGAACGCGAAGAGCCCCTCGCCGACCGTGAGCGGTGGCGAGGGGCCCTTCGGTGCGGCCGTGCCCTGAGCTGACGGTCCCTAGAGGGTCAGGGTCCAGCCGTCGATGTAGCCGGTGTCGCCGGAGGCGGCGTCCTGGACGCGCAGGTTCCAGGTGCCGTTACGGGTCTCCGTGGAGAGGTTGACCGTGTAGGTCTGGTTGATGTTGTCGGCGGAGCCGCCGGTGCGGTTGTGCAGGGTGTAGGCGCTGCCGTCGGGGGCGACGAGGCTGACGGCGAGGTCACCGATGTAGGTGTGCACGATCTGCACGGCGACCTTGCTGGTGGACGACGCGGTACCGGTGCAGCCGGCGATCGCGATGCTGCTGGTGACCGTCGCGTTGTCGTTGACGGTGACGTTGTTGGCGTTGGTGCCGGTGCAGTTCGTCGTGCCGGAGCCGGCCAGGTTGAGCGTCCAGCTGTTCACGTAGCCGGTGTCGCCGGCGCCCGCGTCCTGGACCCGCAGCTTCCAGGTGCCGTTGGCGACCTCGGAGGAGAGGTTGACCGTGTAGGTCTGGTTGATGTTGTCGGCGGAGCCGCCGGTGCGGTTGTGCAGGGTGTAGGCGCTGCCGTCGGGAGCGACGAGGCTGACGGCGAGGTCACCGATGTAGGTGTGCACGATCTGCACGGCGACGGTGCTGGCGGAGCCGGCGGTGCCGGTGCAGCCCGCGATGGTGATGGTGCTCTCCACCGTGGCGTTGTCGCGGATCGTCACGTCGGTGCCGTTGGTCTGGGTGCAGCCGGTGGGCGGCGGGGGCGGCGGGGGCGTGGTGCCGCCGTCGCCGACGTACAGCAGCTTGTTGGGCGAGCCGGTGCCGGGGCTGGTCACCGCGTTGCTGGTGGCGTCGGCGACGAGCTTGTCGCGTACCTGCTGCGGGGTGAACGTCGGGTTGGCGGCGAGCACGAGCGCGGCGGCGCCGACCACGTGCGGGGTCGCCATCGAGGTGCCGCTGATGCTGTTCGTGGCCGTGTTGCTGGTGTGCCAGGCCGAGGTGATCGAACTGCCGGGCGCGAAGATGTCCAGGCAGGTGCCGATGTTGGAGAACGACGAGCGGGCGTCGGTGTTGGTGGTCGAGCCGACGGTGATGCCGGCGAGGAGGCTGGCCGGCGAGCTGTTGCAGGCGTTCGCGCCGTAGTCGTTGCCGGCCGCCAGGCCGTAGGTGACGCCGTCGGCGATGGAGCGGGCCACCGCGTCGTTGAGGGCCTGGCTGAAGCCGCCGCCGAGGCTCATGTTCGCCACCGCGAGCTGACCGGCGGCGTGGTCGCCGGTCACCCAGTCGACGCCCTGGATGACGCCGGCGTCGGTGCCGCTGCCCTCGCAGTCGAGCACCCGGACGCCGACCAGCGTGACGCCCTTGGCCACGCCGTAGGCGGTGCCGCCGACCGTGCCGGCCACGTGGGTGCCGTGCCCGTTGCAGTCGTCCGCGCTGCCGCCGTCGATGGAGTCGAAGCCGGTGACGGCACGACCGCCGAAGTCGCTGTGGCCGAACCGGATGCCGGTGTCGATGATGTACGCCTTCACGCCCGAGCCGGTGTTCGGGTAGGTGTACGAGTTGTTCAGCGGCAGCGTGCGCTGGTCGAGCCGGTCCAGGCCCCAGGACGGGGTGGGGCTCTGCGTACCGCTGATCCGCATGGTGTGGTTCTGCTGGACGTAGCGCACCGAGGGGTCGGCGGCGAGCCGCTTGGCCTCCGCCTCGGACATGCGCGCCTCGAACCCGCGCAGCGCGTTCTGGTACGTCCGGTTGACCGCGCCCCGGTGCCGGCCGGCGAGGTCACGGGCCTTCCTCGTGACGTCGGTCCGGCCCACCGAGGTGTCCTTGAACACCACGATGTACGAGTCGTCGACGGCGGTGGCGCCGCCCGCCATGAGGATCTGTCCCTCGGCGGGGGCGGCCGTCGCGGGGGCGCCGAACGCCACGGCGGTGGCGACGGCGGCTGTCAAGACACCGACGCGCCAGCGGCGCGCGGCGGGGTAGGGGAGTGTCATCCCTCGGGTGTTCCTCTCGCTACACGACGGCGGGTCCCGCCATCGATCGCAATTGATCAAAGTGAGCAAGAGCGTAGGGCCTGCACGGCAAAAAGTGGAGACGTGAGAGCACCTTGTGTTTAGGGGTCGAACTGCGGTAATGCATCGACGCCTCGCGAAGTCTCGGCTGTCGCCCGCTCGTGCGGATCAGCTCCCCGGGGAGGGGCTACGCTGCTGCGTGTGGACTCCGTCGCCTTCCATGTCGCCTCCCGCCCCGCGCACGGCGAGGGCGAGCTGACCGTCCACCACCCGTACGACGGGCGCGCCGTCGGTCGTACCACCCTCGCCACCGCCGGCCAGGTCGAAGCGGCCGTCGCGGCAGCCGCCGGGGTGGCCGCGGCGGTCGCGGCCCTGCCCGCGCACGCCCGCGCGGCGGCCCTGGACCACGTGTCCCAGCGGCTCGCCGAGCGGGCCGAGGAGTTCGCGCGGCTGATCACCGCCGAGAACGGCAAGCCGCTGAAGTGGGCCCGCGCCGAGGTCGGGCGGGCCGTCTCGACCTTCCGCTGGGCCGCCGAGGAGGCCCGGCGCTTCTCCGGCGAGCTGCAACGCCTCGACACCGACCCCGCCGCCACCGGGCGGATCGCCCTGGTCCGGCGGATGCCGAAGGGGCCGGTGCTCGGCATCGCGCCGTTCAACTTCCCGCTGAACCTCGTCGCGCACAAGGTCGCCCCGGCCATCGCGGTCGGCGCCCCGATCATCGTCAAGCCCGCCCCCGCCACCCCGCTGTCGGCGCTGCTGCTGGGCGAGCTGCTCGCCGAGACCGACCTGCCGGAGGGGACGTTCTCGGTGCTGCCGCTGCCCAACGAACGCGCCGCCGAGCTGGTCGCCGACCCCCGGCTGCCGGTGGTCTCGTTCACCGGCTCCGGGCCGGTCGGCGCGGCGATCCGCCGCTCGGTGCCCGAGAAGCACGTCACCCTGGAGCTGGGCGGCAACGCCGCCGCCGTGATCTGCGAGGACTGGAACACCGCCGAGGACCTGACCTTCGCCGCGCACCGCATCGCGACGTTCGCCAACTACCAGGCCGGCCAGTCGTGCATCGCCGTGCAGCGGGTCTACGTGCACGAATGGCTCTACGACGCGTTCCTGCCCCGCCTCGTCGCGGCGGTGCAGGAGCTGCGGGTCGGCGACCCGTCCGACCCCCTCACCGACGTCGGGCCGCTGATCTCCGCCGACGCCGCCCGCCGGGTCGAGGCGTGGGTGGACGAGGCCGTCACCGCCGGCGCCACCATCGAGCTGGGCGGCCGGCGCGACGGCGCGACGTACCCGCCGACCGTGCTCTCCGGCGTGCCGGCGGACGCCAGGGTCTGCGCCGAGGAGGTCTTCGGGCCCGTGCTGGTGGTCGCCCGCGTCGCGCACGACCAGGCCGCGTTCGCCGCCGTCAACGACTCGGCGTACGGGTTGCAGGCGGGGGTCTTCACCCACCGCCTCGACACGGCCTTCGCGGCGCACCGCGCCCTGGAGGTGGGCGGGGTGATCGTCGGCGACGTGCCGTCGTACCGGGCCGACCAGATGCCGTACGGCGGGGTGAAGGGCAGCGGCGTCGGGCGGGA
The DNA here is from genome assembly GCF_004345505.1 of Micromonospora sp. CNZ303. Lineage (NCBI taxonomy): Bacteria > Bacillati > Actinomycetota > Actinomycetes > Micromonosporales > Micromonosporaceae > Micromonospora > Micromonospora sp. CNZ303. The sequence goes on from NZ_SLVT01000004.1 coordinate 176,230, forward strand.
GGGCGTGCGCAGCGCCATGGAGGACTACACGGAGCCCCGGGTCATGGTGCTGACCGGCCTGGCGCTGTAGCGCCGCCCGCTCACCAGGTGCCGTCGTCGCGGACGCGGGCCGGCGCCCGGCCGAGCAGTAGGGTGGTCAGCGCGGCGTCGATGTCCTCGCCGAGGAACCACTCGCCGGCCTGGTCCAGCGCGAAGACCCGCCCCCGCTCGTCGACGGCGAGGATGCTCTCCTGCCGCTCGGTGCCGATGGGGAAGAGCCGTACGCCGAGCACGGCCGCGCAGTCGGCCAGCGTGTCGGCGGTGTGCGCGACCTGTCGTGGACGGACGTCGAAGCGGGAGATCCACACCTGTTCGCCGGGACCGCGCCGGGCGCCCACCAGGCTCGGGAAGGCGGTGAGTGTCGACAGGACCGCGGGAAAGTCGGGATGCGTGGACGTCTCACCCCGGACGGCACCGACGTCCCTGATGGCGGACAGGGCGACGATCTCGTCTCCGAAGTGCGGCCGCCAGCCAGCCGCGACGAGTGCCTGCGCGACGTCCGGGTGGAACCGGCCCGGGACCGGGTCGGGCTGCGGGTCCGGCTGCCACGGCATCGTGAAGGCCCGGTCGGACCAGGGCAGCACGTGGAAGTCCACCAACGTGTCCACGCAGGAGTCGCACGGGCGGTCGGCGAGGCCGCCGTTCGGATCGCCCGGTTCGCGCACCCGGTGGACCTCGAACCGGGCGGTCTCCAGGATGTCCTGCGCGTCGGCCATGCCGAGTGGCGCGATGCCCTCGGCGGCGCGGTGGTGGTCGTAGTGGTGCAGGACGTCGGAGACGACGATCAGTTCGGCGTGCCGGTCGCCGCCGCGTACGAGGTGCCCGGCGGGCTGCTCGTCCAGGTAGGAGCGCACGAGTGGGTGGTGGTTGAGGGTGATCTCGCCCTTGGCGCCCTGCGCGCGGAAGAGTCGTCCGCCGACCGTCAGGTGGGCCGCCGTGTTGGGGGTCGGCAGACGGTGGATCTCGCGGAGCAGTTGGCTGGCCGGGTCGACGGTGCGGGGCACGCCGGGGCCTTGGGGGCGGCTGCGGCGGTACATCTGCGTGACCGCGTCGGTCGGCACGCGCGGCCAGGTGGTCACCTCGCCGGTGGTCTTGTCGATGACGGTGGTGGGCAGGTCGCCGGGCATCGTTTTCGTCTCGGTGGGAACGGTGGAGGTGATGACGTAGCCGAGGTCGAACTCGTCGACGTGGGGGTGGCAGTCGTGTCCCAGTCGTTGTGACTCGCGGCGGGCCCACACGGTGGCGAGTTGCTCGGCCTGCTGGCGATCGATCACGGCTTGAAAGTACCGGACCCCACGGATTCGTGGCGGCCGGTATGGTTCGCCCTACCGACGGTAACCGGGGGAGGGTGGCGTTGGCTGAGAGTGTGGCCCGGGACGCCAATCGCGCGCTGCGGGCGCGGTTCGACGAGGTGTACGGGGACTACCAGCGACTGAGGTCCGGTCTGGACGAGCTGCAGGGCCGGCTCGCCGGGCTGCGGGTGACCGAGCGCTCCGAGGACGGTCAGGTGACCGCCACCGCCGGTGCCCGTGGCGAGCTGATCTCGGTCGAGCTGCACCCCGCCGTCTTCCAGGACCGGGACGCGAAGGCGTTGAGCCGGAAGATCACGGTTACCGTCCACCGGGCCGGCGCTGCGGCGGTCGCCGCCACCCAGGAACTCGTGGCCGGCTATCTGCCCGCCGGCTCCGGGGCGACGGACTTCCTGCGTACGGGTGACTTCGGTTCCTTGCTGGGCCGGGCCGACGCCGTGCTGCGCCGGGGCGAGTGATGGACGGTCAGCTCTGGCTCGACCCGCAGCGCGCCCGACGCGGGGGCGTCGACCTCTCGTTGTCCGGCGAGGCCGTCACGGCACGCCGCCGCCAGGCGGGCGGCGCCATCGCGGCGGCGAGCGACCGGTCGCCATGGGGCAAGGACGACATCGGGGCCGCGTTCGAGCAGAAGTACCGCGGGTTCGAGGAGCTGATCCTGCGCACGTGGGAGGGCGTGGGTCGGCACCTGGAGGGTCTCGGTGCCGATGTGGTCCGGTCGGTGGACGCCAACCTGCGGACGGACGCGGCAAGTGCGGGGCGGCTAGGGCCGTGTCGGCGACCGGCACCAGCAGCGCTGATCCGCTGAGGAGACCCGGATGAGTGTGTTGCCGAGCCCGCGATTTCCCCGACCTTCGGGTGGTGAACAGGACGTATGGATTCGTCACGAAGAAGGTTGCGAGGAAGTGCTTCCCGGCCCTTTTCGCGTGGGCCGAGAAGTATGGCAGGGAGTTCGGGCGCGTTGTGGTCCCAGTGGTCTTCCCTGGGACGGGTCCGCCGGATCGCTCCGGCGACGGGGCATCCTCCCACTTCACGTCAGAGGACTGGATAATTGAGGGCAACCGTGGCCGATAGTTGGGTGTTTCGCATTTCCGGAGCAGTTGACCGCCCTGTTCTCGACCGGCTGCGCGCGGAGTTGGGCCTGAGCAAGGTCGGCCGACTGGCGGACGATTGGGACGAGCTGTTCGGGGAAGCGGCGTGGGCAATCCAGGGGCAGGTGGTCCGAGTCGAATTGTGGCGTGACGTCGACTCACAGGAGTGGCGCCTTGAATTGGAGGCCCCAGCCCCCCTGCCGGAGACTGAAGAAGTGAGCTTGTGGGAGCGGGTGCAGGCTGGACTGCGACTGGCAGGGCTGGAGGTCGCCTCCATCATCAAGCGCCCTTAGCGGCACTCCACGACGGTGAAGGCGGAGCCGAAGTATTGGGGCGCGGCCTCCGCGATGGACCGGATTGCGCGCCCTCCGGAATTGGACGCCGGCCCCGGCGGGACTCTGACGCCGCCGATGCCGTGTGACTCGGCCTGGTTGGTGGTCCATCCAGGTGGAGCGCCTGTTCCCGGCGGACGGGCGCCGGCCGGGCGGAGGGGCGAAGCCGGCGCGGGCGCAGGCGGCGGCGAAGCAGTCGCCGGAGCGTGCCGAGGCGCTACCGCTGGGAGCCCGGCCAGTAGGCGTCCGCCGCCCCCCGAGGGTCGCGGGTTCGGGGCGGGTTGCCGGGCCGGAATACCATGGCGAAATGGCTGAATCAGACAATGGGCAGAAGTCGCCCGGCCCTGGTGGCTGGCAGTCCAACGCCTGGGCGTGGCCGGTCGGCCTCATGCTCGGTCTGGTCGTCGGCCTGGCCGCACTGGACGGAGCCGCCGGTGTGGGCGTCGGCATCGCGATGGGGGTGGCCTTCGCCGTCGCCCTGGGAGCCGGCAGCAGCCGGGACACCGACGGCGAGGACGACGACGGCGAGGACGCCGACAGTGCGGGCGACGACATGAAGGGCGACGACAGCAAGGGCGACGACGGGCGGGACGCTCACGAGCAGGGCGCCGAGCGGCAGACGGTCGGCCCGGAGGGCGCCGGGACGCCGGGTGCCGACGGGCAGGGTGCCGACAGGTCGCGCACCGACGGGCCGTCGTGACGCCGGGCGAACCCGGAGCCGCGCGGGTGGAGACGACGACCGGGGCGCCGGACCCCCGGATGGTGGTGCCGGGCAGCGTGGCGGAGGCGCTGGCCGTACAGGAGCGGTTGCGGCCACTGGTGGACCTGGTCGGGCCCGGTCCGGCCGAGCCCGCGACGGTGGCCGGCCTGGACGTGGCGTACACCGAGAGTGGTGACCGGCTCGCGGCGGCCGTGACCGTGCTGGACACCCGGACCCTCGCGGTGGTCGACTCGGCGGTGAGCGTGGGCCGGCCCGCGTTCGGGTACGTCCCGGGGCTCTTCGCCTTCCGCGAACTGCCCGCGCTGCTCGACGCGCTCGACCGGCTGAGCGTGCCTCCCGAGTTGCTGGTCTGTGACGGGCACGGGCTGGCCCACCCGCGCCGGTTCGGGCTCGCCTGCCACCTGGGCGTGGTGACCGGCCTGCCCGCCATCGGGGTGGGCAAGACGCCCCTGCTGGGGGAGTGGACGCCGCCGGCCCAGCGTCGGGGCGCGTGGACGCCGTTGCGCGACGGGGACGAGACCGTGGGTCGGGTGCTGCGTACCCGGGACGGCGTGAAGCCGGTCTTCGTCAGCGTCGGCCACCGGATGAGCCTCGACGACGCGACCGCGCGGGTGCTGGCGTTGACGCCGCGCTACCGGCTGCCGGAGACCACCCGTACCGCCGACCGGCTCTGCCGCGACGCCCTGGCCGCCGCCGAGGCGACCGCCCGCGCCACCTGAGGCCGCCGCCGTCGAAGCGATGGCCCGCACCACCTGACGCCGCCGGAGCGACGGCCCGCGCCGTCTGGGGCCGCCGCCGTTCTCGGCAGCCCCGGACCGGCGGACGCACGACCGTCCCGCCGCCGGCCAGGGTGCGCGGACCGGGTCGCGGGGTAATACGGCGCACATCCGGAGCGCTCAATGACCGGGCCCCGAGCGGGCCCGGTAGTAGCCTGACCGGCGGACCCCCGTCGGGGGAGGAACGGCGAGGTGATCATGGCGGTACGTCGGCACGCGGCGCGGCTCGCGACGGTCTGCGCGTTGCTGGGCGGCCTGGTGGCGCTCGGCGCGACGCCGGCGCTCGCCGCAGGCGACTCGGTCCGGGTGCGTTCGGCCGGCAGCTTCACCGCCGGCGGTTCCGCCGGGGGCGTCTCGATCGAGGTGCGCAAGCGCAGCGACGGCTGCGTGCTGCTGCGTACCGCACTGGGGTTGCGCCTGGCCGGCCTGCGCGCCGACCAGGTCAGCGCGCAGGTCAACGTGGGTGGACGCTGGTTCCCGGTGCCGCTCTCCGGAAGCGGTGGCAGCGCGGCCACGTCGGCCACCTCGCCCCTGAAGCCGAGGCTCTGCAAGGGCAAGAGCATCACGGTGCGCTACCGGGTGGCGTTCGACGCGGAGGTGCCGGGCGGCCGGCTGACCGTCAGCGGCGCGGCCAGCGACGCGCTCGGGCGGGCCCTGGGCCGGGGCGCGGTGGCGTCCCGGGTGGTCGGCGACCGGGCCACGCCCTCGCCGACGCCGAAGCCGTCGAAGAAGCCGTCGCCCACCCCGAGCGCGGTCGCCACCGAGGTGCTGGCCGGCGCGGCGGACCCGAGCCTGGCCGCCGGCCAGGGCGCGGGCGCCGTCAGCAACGCGGCCGAGGAGGAATCTTCCGGCGGCTCGGTGGTCATGTTCTTCGGCATCGCCATGGTCGCCGTCGGGATCCTGCTCATCGTCCTGCTGTTCCGCCGCTCGCGGGCGGACAAGGAGCCGGCCGACCCGGGCCACGTCCCGCTGCCCCGCAACCCCGGCGGCACCACCTACCGCTCCGGGCAGGGCCCGGCCGCCGCCCCCGGTCCACCCGGCCAGGTGTACGGGCAGCAGCCGCCCGCCCCCGGCCTGTACGGCGGCGCGCCCGCCCCGCGCCCCGCTGGCGGCGTGTACGGCAGCCGCCCGGCACCGGCCCCGGAGGCCACGCAGGTGGTGCCCGGCGCGCCGGCCTCCCCACCCGTGTCGGCCCCGCCGGCGCCCCCGGTGCCGGGGCAGTACGGGGCGCCGCCGCCCGTGCCGCCCGCCCAGGGCAAGCCCGGTGACCCGCCGCCGGAGACCGGCGGTGGCGACCACACGGTGTTCATGCCCCGGCTCCCTGGCTGAGCCGGGCCGGGCCGCGCCGCTCCGATACGCTCAGGCCGTTGAGGACCTGCGGCGCGAGGAGCGAGACCGGTGTCTGATCTGTCCCAGATCGTGAAGGCCTACGACGTCCGTGGGACGGTGCCGGACCAGTGGGACGAGCAGGCCGCCGAGGCCCTCGGCACGGCCCTCGCGCAGGTGCTGGACGGCTTCGGCGAGCGGGACGGGGAGGTGCTCGTCGCGCACGACATGCGCGCCACCGGTCCTGCGCTGGCCGCCGCCTTCGCCGCCGGCGTGCGCGCCGAGGGGCGCGCCGTCATCGAGCTGGGCCTCGCCTCCACCGACATGCTCTACTACGCCTCCGGCGCGCTGGGGCTGCCCGGCGCGATGTTCACCGCCAGCCACAACCCGGCGCAGTACAACGGCATCAAGATGTGCCGCTCCGGGGCTCGCCCGATCGGGCAGGACAGCGGGCTGGCCGAGATCCGCGAGCGGGCGCAGGCCCTGCTGGACAAGGGGGAGCGTCCGGCCGGCACGCCGGCCGCGCCGGCCGAGCGCCGCGACCTGCTGGCCGACTACGCGGCGTACCTGCGGCAGCTGGTCGACCTCTCGGGCATCCGTCCGCTGAAGGTGGTCGTGGATGCCGGCAACGGCATGGCCGGCTACACCGTCCCGGCCGTGCTCGGCGACGCCGTCCTGCCGGCCCTGCCGCTGGAGATCGTGCCGCTCTACTTCGAACTCGACGGCACCTTCCCCAACCACGAGGCCAACCCGCTGGACCCGGCCAACCTGGTCGACCTCCAGCGCGCGGTGATCGAGCACGGCGCCGAGATCGGCCTGGCGTTCGACGGCGACGCCGACCGCTGCTTCGTGGTCGACGAGCGCGGCGAGCCGGTCTCGCCGTCGGCGGTCACGGCCCTGGTGGCGGCCCGCGAGCTGGCCAAGCACCCCGGCTCGACGGTGATCCACGGCCTGATCACCTCGCGGGCGGTACCGGAGATCATCCGCGAGCACGGCGGCGAGCCGGTCGTCGCCCGGGTCGGGCACTCCTTCATCAAGGCGGAGATGGCCCGGACGAACGCGATCTTCGGCGGCGAGCACTCCGCCCACTACTACTTCCGCGACTTCTGGTTCGCCGACACCGGCATGCTCGCCGCGTTGCACACCCTGGCCGCCCTGGGTGAGCAGTCGCTGCCGCTGTCCGTGCTGGCCGGCGAGTACGAGCGGTACGTGGCCTCGGGCGAGATCAACTCGACGGTGGCCGACCAGGCCGCCAAGGTGGCCGAGGTGCGGGCCGCGTACCCGCAGGCCGACGTCGACGAGATGGACGGGCTGACCCTGCGCTTCCCGGACGGCGCGTGGTTCAATCTGCGCGCCTCCAACACCGAGCCGCTGCTGCGGCTCAACGTCGAGGCCCCGACGCGGGAGCGGATGACCGCCCTCCGTGACGAGGTGCTCGACCGCGTTCGCCGATAAGATCGCCTGCGCCGGTCGGCACCGTCGATCGGTGAGACCGCATACGTGGAAGGAGCCGCGCCGTGGCCCTGGACCCGCAGTTGCTGGAAATCCTCGCCTGTCCGGACACGCATCACGCCCCGCTCGACTACGACGCGCAGGCGCAGACGCTGACCTGCACCGAGTGCGGCCGGATCTTCGAGGTCCGCGACGACGTGCCGGTGCTGCTGCTGGACGAGGCGCGCGGCCCCGCGGAGCAGTCGTGATCGACGGCACGGCCGGGGTCAGCGGCCGGCGCGAGCCCGACGAGGCACTGCTCGACGACCCGGCCGCGCTGGCCGAGCACGACCCGGGCGGCATGCTGCGGCACACCGCCTCCGCCGGGGCACAGGTCCGCGAGACGGCCGCGCTGGCCGCCGAGGCCAACCTCCAGGTGCTCGCCGACGAGGGCCGCCCCCGGGCGGTCGTCATCGCCGGCATCGGCACCGCCGGGCGTACGGGCGACGTGCTGGCCACCGTCGCCGGGCCGCGCTGCCCGGTGCCGGTCATCCCGCACCGCAGCGCCGGCGTGCCCGGCTGGGTGGGCGCCGCCGACGTGGTCATCGCCGTCAGCGCGTCCGGTCGCAGCCCCGAGGCGCTGGGTGCCGCCGAGGCCGCGCACCGGCGGGGCGCCCGGCTGGTCGCCGTCGGCGCGCCCGACTCGCAGTTGCAGTCCGTGGCCGAGCGGGCCCGGGCGCCGTTCATCCCGGTGCCCCGGCGCGCCCCGGCCCGGGCCAGCCTCTGGGCGCTCACCGTGCCGGTCCTGCTCGCCGCCCGTACGCTCGGGCTCGTGAAGGTCAACGAGGCGGACCTGGCGGAGACCGCGGCCCGGCTGGACGCGGACGCCGACCGCTGCCGCCCGACGGCCGAGTCCTTCGTCAACCCCGCGAAGTCGCTGGCCCTGGGCCTCGCCGGCTCGGTGCCGATCGTCTGGGGCTCGTCGCCGCTGGCCACGGTCGCGGCCCGCCGGTTCGGCGACACCCTGTCCGCCAACGCCCGCTACCCCGTGGTCAGCGGGGCGCTCGGCGAGGCGGGGCGCGGTCGGGTCGGCCTGCTCGACGGCGTCTTCGGCGGTCTGGCCGAGGGGGAGCGCGACATCTTCGCCGACCCCGACGTGGAGTCGCCGTCGGGCACCCGGCTGCGGTTGGTCCTGCTGCGCGACGGCGGGTTGAACCCGGAGGACGACGCCGACGAGCCGCTCGACGTCGAGGAGCGCCGCGCGGACGCCGTGCAGACCCTCGCCGAGCGGCGCGGCGTGCGCTGCGACGTGGTGACCGCCGAGGGCGGCTCCGCGCTGGAGCGGCTCGCCTCGCTGGTCGCCGTGCCGGACTTCGCCTCGATCTACCTCGCCCTGGCACACGGACTGGATCCGATGGCCGTGCCGGCCATCACCGAAATGAAGGAGCTGGCAAACCAGTGAGCGATAGCAGGGAACGGGTCGAGCGGCGCACCGCGCCGACGCCCGGCGGGGCCGCGCGACACGACGGAGCGACGGCGTGAGCGCCAACGGTGGTACGAAGGCGATCGTCGCCGCCCTGCTGGCCAACGCCGGCATCGCCGTCACCAAGTTCGTCGCGTTCCTGCTGACCGGATCGTCGTCGATGCTGGCCGAGTCGATCCACTCGGTCGCGGACTCCGGCAACCAGGGGCTGCTACTGCTCGGCGGGCGGCGGGCCAAGCGCGCGGCCACCCCGCAGCACCCGTTCGGCTACGGCCGGGAGCGCTACATCTACGCGTTCATCGTCTCCATCGTGCTGTTCAGCATCGGTGGCCTGTTCGCCCTCTACGAGGCGTACCACAAGTGGTCGCATGAGGAAGGCATCACCTCGTGGCACTGGGTGCCGGTCGTGGTGCTGGTGTCGGCGATCATCATGGAGACGTTCTCCTTCCGCACCGCCATCAAGGAGTCCAACCTCGTCCGGGGCAACCAGTCCTGGGTGAGGTTCGTCCGGCGGGCCAAGGCCCCCGAGCTGCCGGTGGTGCTGCTGGAGGACCTGGGCGCGCTGGTCGGTCTGATCTTCGCGCTCTTCGGCGTGGGCATGACGCTGATCACCGGCAACGGCCGGTGGGACGCGGTGGGCACCGCGATGATCGGTGTGCTGCTGGTGGTCATCGCGATCATCCTGGCCATCGAGACCAAGAGCCTGCTGCTCGGTGAGGGCGCCGAGGCGCACGACGTCGCCGCGCTGGAGAAGGCGGTCACCGACGGCCCCGAGTTCGAGCGGATCATCCACATGAAGACGCTCTACCTCGGGCCCGAGGAACTGATGGTGGCCGCCAAGGTCGCCGTGCCGGCCGGCGTCACCGCCGAGGTGCTGGCGCGGAGCATCAACACCGTCGAGGGGCGGATCCGCGCCGCCGTGCCGACCGCCCGGGTGATCTACCTGGAGCCGGACATCTACCACGCCACCGCCGAGCGGGCGGTCGCCGGGAACGCGTCGCCCGCCGAGCCGGGTGAGGTCGCCGGGCGGCCCGGGAGCTGACCGGTGGAACTGCTGCACGGACCGATCCGCGACTACGCCTGGGGGTCCCGCTCGGCGATCGCCGAGTTGCAGGGGCGGCCGGCGCCGAGCGACGGCCCGGAGGCCGAGTTGTGGCTGGGCGCCCACCCGGGCGGCCCGGCCCTGGTCGACCGCGACGGCGACCGGGTGAGCCTGACCGACCTGCTGCTCGCCGAGCCGCACCACTGGCTCGGCGAGCGGCTGGTCGGCCGGTTCGGTACCCGGCTGCCGTTCCTGCTCAAGGTGCTCGCCGCCGACGCCCCGCTGAGCCTCCAGGCGCACCCGGACGCCGAGCAGGCCCGCGCCGGGCACGCCGCCGACGCCGCCCGCCCCGACGGGCAGCGCAACTACGTCGATCCGTACCACAAGCCGGAGCTGCTGGTCGCGCTCTCGCCGATGGAGGCGCTCTGCGGTTTCCGGGACCCGGCGACCTCGGCGGCGGCGCTGGCCGGCTTCGGCGTACCCGCGCTGGAGCCGGTGCTGGCGGCGCTGAGGACGGGGCCGGCGGGCCTGCGTGACGCCGTACGACTGCTGCTGACCTGGCCCGCCGACCGGCGCGACGCGCTGGTGGCGGCCGTGGCGTCGGCGCCGGTCGCGGGGCCGGACGCGGAGCTGGCCCGGGACCTGGCCGCCGCCTACCCGGGCGACCCCGGCGTGCTGGTGGCGATGCTGCTCAACCGGGTGCGGCTGGCCCCCGGCGAGGCGATCTGGATGCCGGCGGGCAACCTGCACGCCTACCTGCGCGGCACCGGCGTGGAGATCATGGCGGCCAGCGACAACGTGCTGCGCGGCGGGCTGACGCCGAAGCGGGTGGACGTCGAGGAGCTGCTGCGGGTGCTGCGCTTCGAGGTGCTGCGCGACCCGGTGGTGCCGCCGCTGGAGGTCGCCCCGGGCGTGGTCACGTGGCCGGTGCCGGTGGAGGACTTCGCGCTGCACCGGGTGACGGTGGGCGCGGGACTGCCGGCGGTGTCGGTCGAGGTGCCCGGGCCCCGGGTGGTGCTCTGCCGCTCCGGCGAGGTCTCGGTCGACGACGGGGCCGGCGCGGTGACGCTGGCGCCCGGACGGGCGGCCGTCGGCAGCGCCGCCGCCGGGCCGCTGCGCCTGGGCGGGGCGGGGGAGGCGTACGTCGCGAGCTGCGGCCTGCGCTGACAGGCGGGGCGGCGGGCGTGCGGGTGGGGCGCGAGGCGGCGACGCGCAAGTCCGACTTTTCCGGAATAGCTTGACGCGGCCCTGGCTGAATGTGACTCTATGGGTACGCAGCGTTATCGCGACGAAGGTCCGAGAACGCGCGGGGGAACCAAACCGGGGGGATGCACGGGGCGGGCGGCCGATGGACGGGAGACCGTTCACGACCGGCCGCCCCGTGCGCTGTCCGCTGATGTCTTCGTGCTCACTTCACCCGACCGGTCCTCCCGTCGGCGGCTCGCGCGCGTAAGGTGAATGGTCGCGCAGCACATCGTCCGACAGGAGATTTCATGACCAGCACCCTCCCGGCGTCCGCCAGCGGCACGCCGTCCGAGGCCCGGCCGAGCACTCTCGCCGAGGGCGACTACAAGGTGGCGGATCTGTCGCTCGCCGAGTTCGGGCGTAAGGAGATCCAGCTCGCCGAGCACGAGATGCCCGGCCTGATGGCGATCCGTCGTGAGTTCGCCGACGCCCAGCCGCTCGCCGGTGCCCGGATCACCGGGTCGCTGCACATGACCATCCAGACCGCCGTCCTGATCGAGACCCTCGTCGCGCTCGGCGCGCAGGTCCGCTGGGCGTCCTGCAACATCTTCTCCACCCAGGACCACGCCGCCGCCGCGATCGTCGTCGGCCCCGAGGGCACCCCCGAGGCCCCGGCCGGCGTCCCGGTCTACGCCTGGAAGGGCGAGAGCCTGGAGGAGTACTGGTGGTGCACCGAGCAGGTGCTCGCCTGGCCCGACGGGCAGGGCCCGAACATGATCCTCGACGACGGCGGCGACGCCACCCTGCTGGTGCACAAGGGCGCCGAGTTCGAGAAGGCCGGCGCCGTGCCGCCGGTCGAGTCCGCCGACTCCGAGGAGTACGCGGTCATCCTCGGCGTGCTGCACCGCTCGCTCGCCGAGGACAACCAGCGGTGGACCCGGATCGCCGCCGGCATCAAGGGCGTGACCGAGGAGACCACCACCGGCGTGCACCGGCTCTACGAGATGCACCGCGCCGGCACCCTGCTCTTCCCCGCCATCAACGTCAACGACTCGGTGACGAAGAGCAAGTTCGACAACAAGTACGGCTGCCGCCACTCGCTGATCGACGGCATCAACCGGGCCACCGACGTGCTGATCGGCGGCAAGATGGCGGTCGTGCTCGGCTACGGCGACGTCGGCAAGGGCTGCGCCGAGTCGCTGCGCGGCCAGGGCGCCCGGGTCGTGGTGACCGAGGTCGACCCGATCTGCGCGCTCCAGGCCGCGATGGACGGCTACCAGGTCGCCACCCTGGACGACGTGGTCGAGCAGGCCGACATCTTCATCACCGCCACCGGCTGCTTCGACGTCATCACCAACGAGCACATGGCCCGAATGAAGCACCAGGCCATCGTCGGCAACATCGGCCACTTCGACAACGAGATCGACATGGCCGGCCTGGCGAAGCGTTCCGACGTCGAGCGGGTCAACATCAAGCCGCAGGTCGACCTCTGGAAGTTCGCCGACGGGCACGCCATCATCGTGCTGTCGGAGGGCCGCCTGCTCAACCTGGGCAACGCCACCGGCCACCCGAGCTTCGTGATGTCGAACTCGTTCGCCAACCAGACGATCGCCCAGATCGAGCTGTTCACCAAGACCGAGGAATACCCGATCGGCGTCTACGTGCTGCCCAAGCACCTCGACGAGAAGGTCGCCCGGCTGCACCTGGAGGCGCTCGGCGCCAAGCTGAGCACCCTGACCAAGGAGCAGGCGTCCTACCTCGGCATCTCCGTGGAGGGCCCGTTCAAGCCGGAGCACTACCGCTACTGACACCTGGCGCGCCGACCGGGCCGACCGCTCCCTCCCGAGCGGCCGGCCCGGTCGGCGTTTCCGCCGGCGGGCGCGCCGCCACGGGTCGAGCGGACCGGCGGCAGCGCGGGCGGTCGCCTGCCGCCGGGCGGTCAGTCCCGGCGGGAGCGGCGCCGGGCGGGGCGGACCCAGCTCCACACACACCAGACGAGCCACGCCACCGAGACCACGGCGGCCAGCGTGCGCAGCCGCAGCGCGTCGAGCAGCAGCACCAGGGCGAGGACGGCCAGCCACGGCCCGAACGCCCTCACGACCGCCACCGGCCGAGCACCATCCGGCGGACCAGCGGCGGAGCGATCCACGACCAGACGCAGAAGAGCATCCAGGCCACGGCGAACAGGCCGGCGAGCACGTCCAGACCGGCGACGTTCAGCAGCACGATGACGCCGACCGCGAACAGCCAGGTGCGGAAGATCCCCAGCCGGTGCAGCGGACGCAGCGGCAGCAGCAGCGGGTGCGCGTGCACCTGCGCCTCCCACGCCGCCTCGGCGTAGTCGGCATCGGTCGGGTCGTGCGCCACCGCCTGGCCGAACGCGCGGCGCGCGGTGCCCAACCGGCCACGCCGGGCCGAGGTGGCGCCGTGCAGGGCGAGCGCCGCCGGATTGTCCGGCCACGCCCCGAGGAACTCCCTGGCGATCCGGTCGGCCGCCCGGTCGTCCCCCCGGGCGTACGCGAGCTGGACGCGGCACGCGAAGACGGCCGGCTCCTGCGGGCTGATCGTGGCGGCCCGGGCGACCAGGCGTTCCGCCTTGTCGAGCTGCCCCACGGCCGAGCAGAGCTGCGCGTACTGGCACAGCAGCCACGGGTCCTCCGGCTCGATGGCGAGCGCGTCGAGCAGTGCCCGCTCGGCGGCGGGGTACTCGCGGCGGTGGCGCAGCGCGACGCCGAGCCGGCCGAGCAGTTCGGGGTCCGGGCCGGCCTCGGCGAGGCCTCGACGGGTGACTGCGGCCAGGTCGTCCCAGCGGCTCAGCGAGGTCAGCGCGTACGCCCGCAGCCGGAACGCCGCCGGGCTGAGGGCCAGCGCGGCCGGGAGCCGGTCGACCTCGTCGAGGGCCTGCTCCGCGCGGTTCAGCTCGAGCAGGTGCGCCACCCGGGCGAGCTGGGCCTCCGGGGCGGTCATCCGGCGGCCACCAGCAGGAACAGCAGGGCCTCGACGACGCCGAACAGGAGCACCGCCCCGAGGCCGGGCAGCCACAGCGACGCCGGCTCGTCGCCACGCAGCTCGTAGGCCCGGAACGGACGTTTCTGCGTGGCGGAGGCGGCGAGCCAGACCCCGGCGCCGGCCAGCGCCGCGATCAGCCGGACGGGACGGTCCCCCCAGTCGTCGAGGAAGGCGAGCGTGAGCGCCAGCCGGGCCGTCAGCGCGGCCAGCCCGACGCCGAGCACCATCAGGTTCGTCCGACGGGGCAGGCCCAGCCGGTGCCCGTTGACCAGGGCCAGCACGGTGGCGGCCAGCGGACCGGCGAAGACGGCGGGGAAGATCAGCGACTGCGGTCGCCACGGCCGGCGTCGCGTCCCGTACGCCGCCGGCGCGATGGTGGGGGTGAACAGATCGTCGGCCACGATGTTCCCGTCTCGGTAGGGGCGAGCGAGCCGGATCCTGCCACAGCCGGGTGACCGAGGGCGCTCCCGGAGGGAGTGGATTCCAGGTCGCGACGTGTGCGCGGCCCCCGCCCGCCGGTCAGGTGCCGGCATCGGGCACGGGCCCGCCACCCGCCGGTGCCGCCGTCGGCCGTACCCCCGGAAGGGGCTGCACCGGCACGGCGGCCGGCGCCCCGACGGGCACCGCCGGACGGACCGTGCCGGGCGGCACGACGCCCGCGGGCCCGACGGCACCTTCAGAGGTGACCACGCCTGCGGGCCCGGCGGTGAGGTCGGGTCCGGCGGCGCCTTCAGACGTGGCGACGCCCGCGGGCCCGGCGGCGGACGGGGTCGCGCGGGGTGGCGCGGGTGGGTGGAGTGTCAGCTCCGGCCAGAGCGTCGCGGCGGCCGACCGGCCGAGCCCCAGCCGGTACCTCGCCCGCCGGTGCCGCTCGCCGAGGACCGCGGCCAGGTAGACCGACTCGGGCATGCCCGGAGGCGGGGGCGGCGTGACCACCGCCGAGACCTCCGTCCACAATCCGTGCCCCAACCGCCCCCGCGCCGGCTCCGCCAGCTGGTGCACGCGGGCCAGGTACTGGCGGGCGGCCAACGCCAGGCCGTCGTCGAGCCGGCTCAGGTCCACCGCGCCCGCCCAACCGGCCAGCGCGGGGACCGCCGTGGGGACGGGCCGCCAGGCGGTCGCCGTGCGGGTGTGCACGACCAGCGTGCCCGCCACCAGGTCGCCCAGCCGACGCCCGCGCCGGTCGGTCACCATCACCGTCACCCCGGCCACCCAGCTCACCAGCGGCAGCACCAGGCCGGGCCACTCCACGGCCACGCCGACCAGCGCCCGGATCAGCGACTGCCGCGCGGCGACCGGAGCGCCGTCGGCGCTGACCACGCGCAGCCCGACCGCCATCTTGCCCAGCGTGCGACCGTGGTTGAACCGCTCGCACAGCACCGGGTAGCCGACCAGCACCAGGATCAGGCCCACCGTGGCGATCCCGCCGGCCAGGGCGCCGTCGACCAGCCCTTCCGGCAGGTTGAGCAGCGCGACGCCGACGCTCATGGACAGCACCAGCATGAGGGCCGCCTGCGCCAGGACGTCGAGCAGCAGCGCGAGCACCCGGGAACCGATCCGGGCGGCCCGGACGTCCAGCTCCACGGCCTCCCCGCTGACCAGCCCGGCGTCACCCCACGGGGCGGGTCGCGGTTGTGCTCTCACCCCGACAGTGAACACTATGATCGCCGGACGGGGGTGACGGTGGATCTCGACGCGTACGTCGCGGAACACGGCGGGCAGTGGCGACGGCTGGAGGAACTCTCCGGGCGCGGCCGGCTCGACGCCGCCGAGGTCGACGAGTTGGTCGCCCTCTACCAGCGGGCGACCACCCAGCTGTCGGTGCTGCGCAGCCGCTCACCCGACCCGGCGTTGGTCAGCCAGCTCTCCCAGGTGGTGCTGCGCGCCCGGGCCCGGCTCACCGGGCGCCCGCGCCCGTCGTGGGCGGCGGTCGGGCGGTTCTTCGTGGCCGGCTTCCCCGCCGCGGTCTACCGCGCCTGGCCCTGGTGGTGCGGGGTGGCGACCGGGTTCAGCCTGCTCAGCCTCTTTCTCATCTGGTTCGTCGCGGGCAATCCGCAGACGGCGGCGGCCTTCATCGGCGAGGCGGCGGCCGCCGACCTGGTCGAGTCCGGCTTCGCCGGCTACTACACCGAGTTCTCCGCGCCGACGTTCGCCTTCCACCTGTGGACGCACAACGCCTGGCTCGCCGCCCAGTGCCTCGCCGCCGGGGTGCTGATCGTCCCGGTGCTCTACCTGCTCTGGCAGAACGCGCTCAACATCGGCGTGGTCGGCGGGGTGATGGTCGCCTACGGCCGCGCGGACGTCTTCTTCGGCCTGATCACCCCGCACGGGCTGCTGGAACTCACCGGCGTCTTCGTGGCCGCCGGGGTGGGCCTGCGCATCGGGTGGGCGTGGATCGCTCCGCCCACGCAGCTCACCCGGGGGCAGTCGGTGGCCCAGGCGGGACGCGAGGGCGTGCTGGTCGCCGTCGGGCTGGTGGGGCTCTTCGCGGTCTCCGCCGTCATCGAGGCGTTCGTGACCCCCGCCCCCGTGCCCATTCCGCTCCGCGTGGCCGTGGGCGCCGCCGTCTGGCTCGCCTTCCTGGCGTACGTGGTGCTCCTCGGCCGCCGCGCCACCCACCCGGGGCCTGCCGGTGGGGTGCCGCCGAACGCGGGTCAGAGGTGGCCCAGGGACTTCAGGCGGAGGTAGGTGTCGGCCAGGGTGGGGGCCAGGCGGCCGGCCGGGGCGTCCACCACCGTCACGCCGTGGCGGGCCAGAGCCACCCGCACCCGGTCGCGTTCGGCTAGCGCACGCCAGGCCGCCGCTGCGGCGTAGGCGTCCGCCGGGCGCTGCGGGACGGTGGTGGTGAGGGCGGTCAGCACCGGGTCGTGCGTCGCCGCGATCACCACCTTGTGCCGGGCGGCCAGCCGGGGGAGCACCGGCAGCAGCCCCTCGCCGAGAGCGCCGGCCTCCAACGCGGTGAAGAGCACCACCAGGCTGCGCTGGCGCTGCCGGCGCAGCAGCTCGCCCGCGATCAGGTCGAAGTCCGTCTCCACCAGCGTCGGCTGGAGCGGGGCGAGGGCGTGCACCACCCGGGAGAGCAGGGCCGGGCCGCCGGTGCCGGTGACCGTGGCCCGTACCGCCGCGTCGGCCGCGAGCAGGTCGACCCGGTCGCCGGCGCGGGCGGCGAGGGCGGTGAGCAGCAGCGCGGCGTCGATCGCGGTGTCCAGCCGGGGTTCGTCGCCGACCCGCACCGCCGACGTCCGCCCGGTGTCCAGCACGCACAGCAGCCGGCGGTCCCGCTCCGGCCGCCACGTGCGCACCAGCACGTCGGCGCGGCGCGCACTCGCCCGCCAGTCGATCGAGCGCACGTCGTCGCCGACCACGTACTCGCGGAGGGTGTCGAACTCGGTGCCCTGGCCCCGCCCCCGGCTCACCTGGGTGCCGTCGATGACCCGCAGCCGGGACAGCTTCTCCGGCAGGTGCCGGCGGGAGTCGAAGCGGGGCAGCACGCGCAGCGTCCACGGCGGGGTCGCCGGCCGCCCGGAGCGCTGCCGGAACCCGAGCCCCAGCGGTCCGAACGAGCGCACGGTCAGCGCCACCGCCGGCCGGTCGCCGCGCCGCAGCGGGGTCAGCCGGCTGGGCAGCGCCACCGTCGCGCCCGGCTCGACGTGCACGAGCTGTCCCGGCGGCACGTCGGGGCGGGCGCCGGCGGAGGGCACCCAGGCGTCGCGGACGCGCGCCCGCAGCGTACGGCCGGAGGGGTTGTGCAGCAGCAGCGCGACGGTGGCGGTGCCGCCGAGGCGGACCGCGCGGTCCCCCTGCCGGGCGGCCGTGAGCGCGCCCGGCGGCGCGGCCAGCGCCCGGTCGAGCAGCACCAGCAGCAGTACCGCCCCGGTCATCACCAGCAGCCCGGCGAACGGCGACGGCCAGGCCGGCAGGGTCAGCGCGCCGACCGCCAGCAGGAGCGCCGCCCGCCAGGTCATCGCGGCGTCGGCACGGTGGCGAGCACCGTGTCCAGCACCTGGTCCACGCCGACGCCCTCCAGCTCCACCTCGGGGCGCAGCCGCAGCCGGTGCCGCAGCGTCGGCCGGGCGACCGCCTTCACGTCGTCCGGTACGACGTGGTCGCGGCCGGCCAGCCAGGCCCACGCCTTGGCCGTGTTGAGCAGCGCGGTGGCGCCCCGGGGCGAGGCGCCCAGCTCCAGCGCCGGGGTGTTGCGGGTGGCCCGGCAGAGGTCGACGACGTAGCCGAAGAGCGGCTCGGCCACGTGCACCCGGCCGACCGCCGCCCGGGCCGCAGCCAGGTCGGCCGCGTCGGCCACCGGCCGTACGCCGGCGGCGGTCAGGTCGCGCGGGTCGAAGCCGGCGTGGTGCGCGCGGAGCACGCCCAGCTCCTCGTCCCGGTTGGGCAGCGGCACGGTGAGCTTGAGCAGGAACCGGTCGAGCTGCGCCTCCGGCAGCGGGTAGGTGCCCTCGTACTCGATCGGATTCTGGGTGGCGGCGACGATGAACGGGTCGGGCAGCGGTCGCCGTTCGCCCTCCACCGAGACCTGCCGCTCCTCCATCACCTCCAGCAGTGCCGACTGGGTCTTCGGCGGCGTCCGGTTGATCTCGTCGGCGAGCAGCAGGTTGGTGAAGACCGGCCCCTCGCGGAAGGTGAAGGCGGCGGTGCGCGGGTCGAAGATCAGCGAGCCGGTGACGTCGCCCGGCATCAGGTCGGGAGTGAACTGCACCCGCTTGGACCCCAGGTCGAGGGCGGTGGCCACGGTGCGGATCAGCAGGGTCTTGGCCACGCCCGGTACGCCCTCCAGCAGCACGTGCCCACGGCAGAGCAGGGCGATGACCAGGCCGGTGACGACCGCGTCCTGCCCGACGACCGCCTTGGCGACCTCGGCGCGCAGCCGGTGCAGGGCGGCGCGGGGGTCGACGGGGTCGATGGTCGGCGGCTCGGCGGTACCGGCGGGTCGGGTCACCGGGGGTCTCCTTCGGCTCTGTGCGGGTGCGGGTGCGGTGCGGCTGGCGGAGGAGGCCCCACGGCTGGCGGGGGCGGCCCGTCGGCGGCCGGTGGCGGCGCCTCGGCGGGTGGGGGCGGTCCGTCGGTGGCGTGCGGGGCGGCGACGCGGGTCAGCCGGTCCAGCGCGCGGGCCAGGTCCAGCAGGTCCTGATCGGTCTCGGGCCCCGCGCCGTGCAGCACCTCGTCGGTCCACCGGGGGTCGTCGCCGGTGCGGGCGGCGACGGCGGCGGCCACGTCGGCCGGCGGCGCGGTCGGCGGCAGGTGCAGCCGGGGCGTCAGGCGATCCAGGGCGGCGCTCCGCAGCGTCCGCGCGGCCGCGTCCCGGGCACCCGCCTTCTCGTAGAGCCGCGCCCGGCCGAGCACCGTCTCCGCCGAGCGGACCGTGACCGGCAGCGGCTCCACCGCCGGCGGGCCGAGCCGGCGGGCCCGCCAGAGCGCCGCCAGCAGGGCGGCAAGGGCGAGCTGGGCCAGCAACGCCCACAGCCAGGCGGGGAAGGCGGACCAGAGCGGGTTCGGCGGGTCGGGCCTGTCGGCCCGGTCCTCGCTGTCGTCGTCGGTCTCCCCGCCCGGGTCCGCCGGGCCGCCGGGCCGCCCGTCGCCGGTGCCGTCGCCGGTGCCGGTGCCCGGCCCGCCGTACCCGGTGGAGCCGCCCGGCGTCGGCGACCAGGCCGGGCTGCCGCTGCTGCCGTCGCCGAAGACCGGCGGGGGTTCGGGGCCGTCCAGGTCGAGCCACACCACCCGGCCGGTCCCGCCGAGCAGCGCGGTGGCGAACGCCCGGTTGTCCCACTCGTCGATCCGGTCGTTGCGGAACGGATCGCTGGCGCCCACCGCCACGGTGCTCTCGGGGACCCGGGGCAGCAGGGCGAGCCCGTCGGCGAAGCAGAACCGGACGGGCGCCGACGCGCCCGGGGCGAGCGCGTAGCGTTGCAGCCCGACCGCCACGCGCCCGAGCTGCCGCAGCTCGGGCAGCGGGCAGGGCAGGCCCCGCGCGTCGGGCCCCACCGCCTGCGCGGCCCACCGTCGACCGGCCGGTTGCACCGGCAGCAGCCTGACCGCCTCCAGCACCCGTCGCGACGGATCCACCAGCACCAGCCTGGTGGTCGAGGGCAGCGAGTCCAACGCGCCGACCGTGTCCGGGTGCAGCAGCGCCGGCGCGGGCACGAAGAGCGTGGTCGCCCCACCGCGCGCGGCCAGCAGGGCGCGCAGCGTGTCCGTCTCCCGCTGCACGGTCACGCCCTGCCCGCGCAGCGCGTCGGCGAGCCGGCTGCCGCCGTCGTCCCCCGTCGCGACCGGGGAGAGGAAGCCCTGCTCGCCGGGGTCGGGCTGGTCGACCGCGTGGGTGATCAGGGTGGTGGCCAGCAGCGCCGCGGCCAGACCCAGCGGGATCAGCAGCCGGTGCCGGCGGCGCCGACGCCGGGGGGCGACGTCCGCGCGGGGCGCCGGTGGTACGGCGGTGGCCTGTGCGCTCATGGTCGTGGCCCGTCCTCGGGTCGCCCGGTCAGCAGCCGGTCCAGGTCGGCGGCGTGCTCCCGCATCCGGTGGTCGTGCTCGGCGGAGGCGGGGCGCTGGCCGTACCAGAGCTCGGAGAAGATCGCGCTGGCGGCGCTCAGCGGTGGACCCACCTGGGGCCGGGTGTCCGTCGCGGCCCGCACCAGTTCGGCGACGGTCATGCCGGGCTGCGGCTGCACCACGCGCCGGGCGGTCAGCTCCCGGACCATCGCGCGCAGCCGCTCCCGGACGGCTTCGGCGTACCGGCCCTCGGCGGCGAGCCGGTCCGCGAGGGAGACGTACGCGGCGGCCGGCAGCTCGGGCTCGCGGGGAGCGGGGACGACCGGCGGCGGGGCGGCCGGCGGCGCGGTCTCCCGGCGGCGTCGACGCAGCCGGGGCAACCGCCGGGGAACCCAGGCCGGGAACGTGTACCAGCCGACCGCGACCAGCACCGCGGCGAGCACCAGCAGCAGGGCGACCAGGGACAGCGGCACCCGGTCGCCGAGCGCCGCCGTGGTCTCGGTCCACCACCGGCTGAGGCTCATCGCCCGGCCGCCAGCAGGACGGTCTCCGGCGTGCCCGCCCGGGCCCGGGAGAGCCGGATGTCCAGCCCCTCGGTACGCATCCGGGTCTCCAGGTGCAGCACCGCGTCCAGGCAGGCCAGGGCCGGGTAGGCGACGCTGTTCACGCCCGCCCAGACGGCCAGCGACAGCCACCCGGCCCAGGCGCGGTCGACGAGGTCGAACGAGTCCAGCCCGACGTAGACGCCGACGCCGAGGCCGACGCGGACGATCCACCACACGAGGTAGCCGAGCAGCCGGATCCAGCCGGCCCGGCCGGCGCCGCGGACGGCCAGGGCGGCGGCGCGCAGCGGGGCGCGCATCGGATGCACCCGGTCGACGACCAGCGCCGGCGCCACGGCGCCGAGCAGGGCGAACCCGACGATCCACGCCGGCCCGAACAGCGCCACCCCGCACATCACGACGCCGACGAGGACGGCGAGCAGCACGGTGGCACCCCAGCGCGCGCCGGTCGGGCGGAGCAGTTCCCGGGCGCCCGGCGCGCGACCGAACAGGGCGGCCCCGGCGGCCCGGGCGGCCGGATTTCCGAGCAGCAGGACGATCACCGCCTCGGTCGCCGCCCCCACCGCCAGCAGCAGCCAGTACGCGCCGAACCGCCCGAACTCCGGCAGCCAGGCGGGTGGCGCCGTGCCGGCGGCGAGCCGCAGCGGGTGCAGCAGGAGTTGCTCGGCCACGGCCAGTACGAGGGCGACCGGCACCAGCACCCGGGCCTGGCCCCGCAGCAGCAGGACCGCGGAGTCCAGCAGTTCGCCGACCGTGAGGGGGCGGCGCGGGAGCACGGCGGTCGGGCCGGCGTCGGGCACGCGTACTCCTGGGGACGGGCGGCGGTGGCGCGTGACGGCGCGCGCGGGGATCATGGTGACACGCCCGTTCCGATCGGGTGGACCCGCACGTCGGGGCGGCGACGCCAGGCACCTGTTGCTGGGCGGCGACGGCCCACGGCAGTACCGTGCCGGGTGACGGGGATCCCACCGAACTGAAGGGGATGGAAACATTAACCCCATGAGAGCCCGGGTACTGGTGGTCGACGACGACCCCGCGCTCGCCGAGATGCTCGGCATCGTCCTGCGCAGCGAGGGATTCCTGCCCTCGTTCGTCGCCGACGGGGAGCGGGCGCTGGCCGCGTTCCGCGAGAACCGCCCCGACATCGTCCTGCTCGACCTCATGCTCCCCGGCATGAGCGGCATCGACGTGGCGCGGTCGATCCGGGCCGAGTCGGGCGTGCCGATCGTCATGCTGACCGCCAAGAGCGACACCGTCGACGTGGTGCTCGGCCTGGAGTCCGGCGCCGACGACTACGTGGTCAAGCCGTTCAAGCCCAAGGAGCTGGTCGCCCGGATGCGGGCGCGGCTGCGCCGGGGCGAGGACGTCGCCCCGGAGATGCTGACCATCGGGCCGCCCGGCAACCAGATCACCATCGACGTGCCGGCGCACACCGTCAGCCGCAACGGCGAGGAGGTGAAGCTGACGCCGCTGGAGTTCGACCTGCTGGTCGCGCTCGCCCGCAAGCCGCGCCAGGTCTTCACCCGCGAGGTGCTGCTGGAGCAGGTCTGGGGCTACCGGCACGCGGCGGACACGCGGCTGGTCAACGTGCACGTGCAGCGGCTGCGGGCCAAGATCGAACCGGATCCGGAGCGGCCGGAAATCATCCTCACCGTGCGGGGCGTGGGCTACAAGGCGGGCACCGGATAGCCTGGTCACACTGTGGCCACCTCCCCGATTCCGGACCCCCCGACGGCAGCTCCGCGCCGGCGTGTCGCCGCGCGGGAGCTGTGGCGTGGCGTGAGCGGCCGGGCCGCGCGCCTGCTCGCCGGGCTGCGCCAGGCCTGGCGGCGGTCGCTCCAGCTTCGGGTGGTGACCATCACACTGGTCGCGTCCAGCCTGCTGGTGGGCGGCTTCGCCTACCTGATCGCCGACAAGATCACCGGCATCCTGGTGGAGAACGTCGAGACCGACGTGCGGCTACGGCTGGGCAGCGGCGCGGACTACGCGGCGAAGCAGTTCGGCCTCTACAACCAGCCGCAGGAGGGGCAGCTCCAGGAGACCATCGACGGCACGGTCAACTACCTGGCCGGCGGTGACCCGCAGCAGACCACCGGCGTCATCGTGGCGCTCACCGCCGACAACCACACCGGGGCCATCCAGCCCCGGTCCTCGCCCGCGGTCAACGTCCGCCCGCTGATCAGCCGGGAGCTGCGCGAGACCGTCGCCGGGGGCAAGGTCGCCAGTCAGATCCGCACCGGGCGCCTCGGCGAGGAGCGCACGAAATACCTGGTCTACGGCTCGCCGGTGCCCACCCGGTTCGGCCAGGTGGAGCTCTACTACCTCGTGCCGCTGGCCCGGCAGGACGCCACGGCCGCCGACGTACGGGGCACCGTGGCCGCCACCGGAGCGGCCCTGGTGCTCCTGCTCGCCCTGCTCGCCGGCCTGGTCACCCGGCTGGTGGTGACCCCGGTACGGGTGGCCGCCCGCACGGCCCAGCGGCTCTCCGCCGGCCTGCTCGACCAGCGGATGGTGGTCAACGGCGAGGACGACCTCGCCCTGCTGGCGGCGTCGTTCAACCAGATGGCGACCAACCTGCAACGGCAGATCCTGCGGCTGGAGGAGATGTCCCGGCTGCAACGCCGCTTCACCTCCGACGTCTCGCACGAGCTGCGCACGCCGCTGACCACGGTCCGGATGGCCGCCGACCTGATCTTCGCCGAGCGGGACGAGTTCGACCCGGCGGTGGCCCGCAGCGCCGAGCTGCTCCAGGCCGAGCTGGACCGCTTCGAGGAGCTGCTCACCGACCTGCTGGAGATCAGCCGCTTCGACGCCGGCTTCGCCATGCTCGACTCGGAGCCGACCGACCTGGTGCCGGTCGTGCACCGGGTGGCCGACCGGCTGGCGGGCCTCGCCGAGCGCGTCGGGGTGGCCATCGAGCTGGACGTCCCCGGCACCCCGGTGATCGCCGAGGTGGACCCCCGGCGGGTGGAGCGGGTGCTGCGCAACCTGGTCGGCAACGCCGTCGAGCACGGCGAGGCCAAGCCGGTGCTGATCACGCTCGGGGTGGACGACACGGCGGTGGCGATCACCGTCCGCGACCACGGGGTGGGGCTCAAGCCGGGCGAGGAGAAGCTGGTGTTCAACCGCTTCTGGCGGGCCGACCCGTCCCGGGCCCGGCAGACCGGCGGCACCGGGCTCGGCCTGTCGATCAGCCTGGAGGACGCCCGGCTGCACGGCGGCTGGCTGGAGGCGTGGGGCGCGCCCGGACAGGGCGCCCAGTTCCGGCTCACCCTGCCGTCGCGCGCCGGCGACCGGCTGACCACCTCGCCGCTGCGGCTGGTCCCGGCCGACGCCACGCTGCCCTTCGGCGGGCCCCGGGCGGGCGGGCTGCTGGCCATCGGCCCCGGCACCGGGGGCGCGCTCACGATCGGCCCCGGCACCGACGGCGCGCTGGCCGTCGGTCCGCGGCGGCCGGGCACCGGGGGGCACGCGGAGGTGGGGTCGTGAGGCGTCGGTGGCTCGCAGGCATGCTCGGCGGCGCGCTGCTGTTGGGCGGCGTGGTCGGCTGCGGCATCCCGGAGAACACCGAGGTCCGGGTGGACGGGCCGGGGCCGGCGGCGGAAGGCGCCTCGACCAGCGGCAGCCGGGGCGAGCCCCCGAGCCGCAGCGCGGCCGGCACCGACGCCGAGCAGTTCGTCCAGAACTTCCTCTCCGCCGCGGCCGGCGAGCCGGACGGGGCGTACCAGCGGGTCCGGCAGTTCATCGTGCCGGCGGACCGCGACCGCCTCCAGACCAAGCAGGGCAGCGAGGTCACGCTGGCCGTCGTCCGGCTCGTCGAGGAGCCGGTACCCGTCTACGCCCCGGACCGCACGGAGGTCACCCTCAACGTGCAGCAGGTGGGGCAACTTCGCACGGACGGCACGCTGGCCCCACCGGAGACGAGCACCACGACCTACACCTTCGAGCTGCGCAGCCAGGCCGGGCAGGACGGCCTGACGGACGGCGGGCTGTACGTGGCGAACCCGCCGACCGCGCTGCTGCTCAGCGTCGAGGCGCTTGAGACGTACTACCAGAGCCGCACGATCTACTTCTGGAACAACGACCGCACCCGCCTGGTCCCCGACCAGCGTTACCTGCCGCTCGCCGTGCCGGACGAGCGGCGGGTCAGCGAGGTGGTCAAGTGGCTGACCGCCGGGCCCTCGGCCTGGCTCGGCACGGCCGTGCGCCGGCTGCCGGACGGCACCCGACTGATCAACAACGCCACCCGGACGGACGGCCGCTGGGAGGTCGACCTGGAGATGCCGGAGGACCGGGTCCGGTTGGAGCAGCTCGGCACGCAGCTCGCCTGGTCGCTGTCGGACCTCGACGGGCCGCTCGACATCAAGATCCGCAACCAGTCCCAGGAGTTCATCCCCGACCTGGAACGGCGCCGGCTGGACCGCCCGGTGCACCAGCTCCCGGAGAGTTTCCAGCGGTTCTGCGTCTACGAGGGAGCCGTCCACCCGCTGGCCTACCCGGGAGAGCCGACCGGCCCGGTGCCCGTGGACGCCAAGGCGAACCGGAACGTCGTCTCCGCCGGGCTCAGCCGCGCCGACAACCAGATCCTGGCGGCGCTGGTGGTCTCCGACGCCAACCGTCAGTGGCTCTCCGTCGGCACCGGCACCGACCCGGTGGCCACCTTCACCCGCAGCGCCAAGGGCTATGCCGCCATGGGCCGGCCGGTATGGCTGCGCTCCACGTACCGGGGGCAGCCGGCAGGGCTCGTGGTCGCCGACGGGAGCCTCTACCGCTTCGACGCCCAGGCGCAGCTCACCGCCGTGCCGCTGGGCGTACCCGGGCCGGTGACCGCCGTGGCGGCCTCGCTGGACGGGCACCGGATCGCCGTCATCGCCGGCGGCACGCTCTACGTCGCCGCCCTCAGCCCCGACGGCGCGGGGGCGACCCCCGGCCCGGCCCGTCGGCTGCACACCCGGCTGACCAGCCTGTCGGCCGTCGACTGGTACGGCGAGAACACCCTCGTCCTCGCGGGCGCGGTCGGCCGCCCCGCGGTCTACGAGGTCAGCGTGGACGGCGCCCGGGAGAGCCGGCTGGAGGACAAGATCGGTGCCCGGGTGACGCACCTCGCCGCGTACCCGGCGAACGCGGTGGGCCGCCTCGGCGCCGCGATGTACGAGGCGAACGGGGTGGCGTACCGCAGCGGCCCGTTCGAGCGGATCCAGCCGCAGCAGGTGCAGGAGGTCGCGCCGCCCTCGGCCGGGGCGCGCGCCGGCAACCCGACCGCCCCCTTCTTCCTCTACTGATCTCCGTGCGGGATCTCGGCGGGCTCTGGGCGGACCTCACCGACCTGGTGCTGCCCGTGGAGTGCGCCGGTTGCCGCGAGCGCCGGTCGGGGCTTCGGCACGGCGTCTGCCCGGAGTGCGTGGCGGCGCTCGGCGCGCTGCGCCCCCGGGCCGTACGACCCACTCCCGCCCCGCCCGACCTGCCGCCCTGCGTCGCCCTCGGCCCGTACGCGGGCCCGCTGCGGGAGGCGCTGCTGGCGTACAAGGACCACGGCCGGCACGGGCTGGCCCGGCCGCTGGGGGCGCTGCTCGCCGAGGTCGTGGCGGCGGCGGTGGACGGGGTCCGCCCGGTGACGCTGGTGCCGGTGCCGGACACCGCGGCGGCGGCCCGCGCCCGGTACGGCGACCACCTCGGCCGGCTGACCCGGCACTGTGCGGACCGGCTGCGCCGGGCGGGCTGGCCGGTGCGGGTGCGGCGGCCGCTGCGGGCCCTGCCCCGCCCCGACTCGGTGACGCTGGACAGCGCCGGCAGGGCGGCGGCGGCCGAGGCGGCCTTCCGGGTCCGCCCGCGGGTCCCGTCCGCGCCCGACGGGGCGGCGGTGGTGGTGCTCGACGACATCCTGACCACCGGGTCCACCCTCGCGGCGGTGGGGCGGGCGCTGACCGCGAGCGGACTGTCACCGACGGTCGCCGCGGTGCTCGCCGCGACCGAGCGACGGCGCACTTTGTGACGGTGCGTGTTTCCGTTTCACCCGTTGGTGTATGAGCTGCGAAAAATTGTTGGCCGTCCCGGCGACCGGGGGTGACTGTCGGGCGAACAGGAGTTAGCGTTTTCGTGTCGGGGGTAGGAGGTGTTTCCATCCGCCCCTGGTGGTGAAAGGAGGCGTAGCCGCACTGACCGGTCGACGCCGAGTGGGGCCCTCCCCCAGGGCGCGCGACCGGATGCCGGAACGAACGACCGTCCGAACTAGGGAGGTCACATGGACATCGTGGTCAAGGGCCGTAACGTCGAAGTGCCGGATCATTACCGGGTGCACGTGGCGGAGAAACTCGCGAAGATCGAACGCTACGACCATAAACTTATTCGTGTCGATGTGGAGCTGTTCCACGAGCGCAATCCGCGCCAGGCCGACCACTGCCAGCGCGTCGAAATCACCTGCGTTTCCCGTGGCCCGGTGATCCGGGCGGAGGCCTGCACGAACGACTTCTACAGCGCGCTCGACGCGGCCATCGCCAAGCTGGACACCCGGTTGCGCCGGGCGGCCGACCGCCGTCGCGTCCACCGGGGCCGGCACGCGCCGCTCTCCGTCGCCGCCGCCACCGCCGGTCTGCCGGTGGCCGGCCTCGACGCGCCGCTGGGCGCGTCCCCCGACGGCGTCGGGACGGCCACCGCCGTCGCCGAACGGGTCGAGGAGGAGGAACACGACCAGCCCTGGCACATCGCGCGGGAGAAGGTGCACCCCGCCGAGCCGATGACCGTCGACGACGCCCTGTTCCAGATGGAACTCGTCGGCCACGACTTCTACCTGTTCCAGGACAAGGAGTCCGGCCGCCCGAGCGTCGTCTACCGGCGGCACGCCTACGACTACGGAATCATCTCCCTCGCCGTCTGACCCCTCCGGCGCCGTGGTGGCGGCCCACCCGCCACCACGGCCGCCGAGGGCGGGCGGGTCAGCGGAGTTCGTCGGGGAGCAGCCCGAAGAGCAGGTCGTCGATGCGGCTGCCGGCCAGTCCCGGCAGCCGCCCGAGCAGCAGGCCCTCCCGGCGGAATCCCACCCGCTCCAGCACCCCGTGCGAGGCGGTGTTGTCGGGCACGGTGCCGGCGACCAGCCGGGCGATCCCGGCCGGGCCGAACGCCCAGCCGGCCAGGAGCCGCACCGCCCTGGTGGCCAGCCCCCGGCCCCGCTGGTCGGGCAGCAGCGCGTAGCCGACCGAGCCCTCGCCGGCCGCCGGGTCGGAGAGGCTGAGCCCGCAACTTCCCGCCGGCTCGCCGGTGACCGCGTCGACGATCAGCAGCCGGGCGATGCTGCCGGTGAGCCATGCGCTCTCGGCCAGCAGGCAACGCCGCTCGACGGCCGCCCGGGTCGGCGGCACCGGCGGAGCCTGGTTCGCCACCACCTCCGGCCGCGTGTGCAGGCGGTACATCACGTCGACGTCGTCCGGGCCGAGCCGGCGTAGGGTCACCACGCCGTCGGTGAGCCGGCCGTCGGGCAGGTCCGGCAGGAGCCGGGAGGTGGGACCGGGCGGGTCGTCGGCGAGGCGTACCCACGCGAGCAGGTCCGTCCGGCCGCCGCCGCGTAGCTGGCCGGCCGACCGGCGTACCCCCTCGTGGGTGAAGCCGGCGGCGAGCGCCACCCGCTGGCTGGCCGGATTCTCGGCGTGGGTCATCAGCTCCAGCCGGTCGAGACCGTGGCGCAGCGCGGAGTCGGCCAGGGCCCGCGTCGCGGCGCTGGCGATCCCGCGCCGCCGCGCCCACGGCGCGACCCAGTAGCCCACCTCCGCCTGCCGGCGCGGCGGCACGACCTGGCCGATGCCCGCGCCGCCGACCAGCCGGTCGGTGGTCCGGTCGGCGATGGCGTACGCGGCCCCACCGGTGGCCCAGGCCGCCGGGGCGCCCTCGGTGATCCACCAGCGGGCGTCGGCCTCGGTGTACGGCTGCGGCATGCCGGGGTTGAACCGCAGGTTGACCGGGTCGCCGCAGCCGGCGGCCAGGTCGGCGACGTCGGCGGGGCGGAACTGCCGCAGCCGCACCCCGTCGGCCTCGATCACCTCGGGCGTCACGTCAGGTCCCCGGCGAGCAGCGCGCCGACCCAGGCGTCCACCCGCTGGCCCCGGTGGGTGAGCCCGCCCCGGGCGGTGCCCTCGACCGCGAAGCCGGCCTTCTCGGCGACCCGGCGGGAGGCGGTGTTACCGACGTTGGCCTTCCACTCGACCCGGGCCAGGCCCAGCGTGGTGAAGCCCCAGGCGCTGAGCGCGGTCAGCGCGGCCGGCATGAAGCCGCGGCCCCGGGCCGCGGGGGCGGTCATGAAGCCGACGTCGGCCAGCAGCGGGTCGGCGGGGGAGAGCCGCAGGTCGATGGTGCCGGCGTACCGGTCGTCGGCGTCGGCGACCACGAAGCAGGCGCTGCTGCCGCCGGCCCAGGCACTCCGGGCGTGGTCCAGGTACCACTCGGCATCCGCCCGCTCGTACGGGTCGGGCACTGTGGTCCACCGGATGCTCTCCGGGTCGCGGCAGGTGTCGACGACCGCGTCCAGGTCGCGCTCCTCCATGGGGCGCAGCCGCAGCTCGGTGGCGCCGGCGGTGGCGAAGACGACGGGCTGGGGCCGGCCGAAGACGGCGGCGCGACGGGCGTCCAGGGTGCCCGGCCCGGCCGGACCGGTATCCCCGGGGGCGGGCACCTCGCCGGGGAGCAGGGAGCCGATCCAGCCCTCCGCGCTGCCGCCCGGGGCGGGGTCGGCGAGCCGCAGCCGGCCCTCGACGCGGAAGCCCGCCCGGAGCGCGACCAGACGGGAGGCGTGGTTGCCCACCTCGGCCTGCCAGATCAACCGGCGCAGCTCCAGCGCGTCGAACGCCCAGCGGGCGACGGCCCGGGCGGCCCGGACGGCCACGCCCGCGCCCCGGGCCCAGGGCGCGGTCCAGTAGCCGATCTCGCCGGAGCGCAGGCCGGCGTCGATCGAGACGAGCCCGCAGGAGGCGAGCAGCTCGCCGGTGGCGGCGTCGCAGACCGCGAACGGCGCCCCGGTGCCCTTCGCCCAGTCGGCCGGGGCCACCTCGGTCACGAACCGGTGCGCGTGTTCGGGCAGGTACGGGCGCGGTACGGTGGTCCAGCGCTGGATGTCCGGGTCCTGGCACGCCCGGTGCACCGCGTCGGCGTCGGTCGCCCGCCAGGGTCGCAGCAACAGGCCGTCCTCGGTGATCTCGACAGGTTCCACCCGAGCCATCGTGCCGGACCGTTCGCGGACGGCGTAACCGGATTTCGGCGGGGCGGCGCGAGTCGGGCGTGTTATGTCGGTTTCGCCGGCTCGGAGGGCCGCCACCAGTGACCATCGCGCCGATGGAGCGCCTACGATGGGTCGAGACTGTCTAGGGGAGCGTTGATCCGTGTCGATTCTGGAAAAGGTCCTCCGCGCGGGCGAGGGCCGTATGGTGCGCCGGCTCAAGGCCATCGCCGCCGCCGTCAACTCGATCGAGGACGACTACGTCAACCTCACCGACGAAGAGTTGCGCGGCATGACCGACCAGTTCAAGGAGCGGCTCGCCGACGGCGAGACCCTCGACGACCTGCTGCCGGAGGCGTTCGCGGTCTGCCGCGAGGCGGCCGCCCGGGTGCTCGGCCAGCGGCCCTACGACGTCCAGGTCATGGGCGGCGCGGCGCTGCACTTCGGCAACATCGCCGAGATGAAGACCGGTGAGGGCAAGACCCTGACCTCGGTCATGCCGGTCTACCTCAACGCGCTCTCCGGCAAGGGCGTGCACGTCATCACGGTCAACGACTACCTGGCCCAGCGGGACGCCGCCTGGATGGGGCAGGTGCACGAGTTCCTCGGCCTCACCGTCGGCGTGGTGCTGCCCAACCGGCCGGCCACCGAGCACCGGGCCGCCTACGAGTGCGACATCACCTACGGCACCAACAACGAGTTCGGCTTCGACTACCTGCGCGACAACATGGCGTGGTCGAAGGAGGAGCTGGTCCAGCGCGGCCACAACTTCGCGGTGGTCGACGAGGTCGACTCGATCCTCATCGACGAAGCCCGCACCCCGCTGATCATCTCCGGCCCGGCCGAGCACTCCGCCCGCTGGTACGGCGAGTTCGCGGGCGTCGTGGCCCGGCTCCAGGCCGGCAAGGACGGCGAGGGCGACTACGAGGTCGACTACTCCAAGCGCACCATCGCCGTCACCGAGCGCGGCGTGGCCAAGGTCGAGGACCGGCTGGGCATCGACAACCTCTACGAGTCGGTCAACACCCCGCTGGTGGGCTACCTCAACAACGCCATCAAGGCCAAGGAGCTCTACAAGCGCGACAAGGACTACATCGTCAGCGACGGCGAGGTCCTGATCGTCGACGAGTTCACCGGGCGCATCCTGCACGGCCGCCGCTACAACGAGGGCATGCACCAGGCGATCGAGGCCAAGGAGGGGGTGGAGATCAAGCAGGAGAACCAGACCCTGGCCACCATCACCCTCCAGAACTACTTCCGCCTCTACGAGAAGCTCTCCGGCATGACCGGCACCGCCCAGACCGAGGCGGGCGAGTTCAACAAGGTCTACAAGGTCGGTGTGGTGACGATCCCGACCCACCGGCCGATGGTCCGCCAGGACCGGCCGGACGTGATCTACAAGACCGAGAAGGCCAAGTTCAACGCCGTGGTGGAGGACATCGCCGAGCGGCACGCGATGGGTCAGCCGGTGCTCGTCGGCACCGTCTCGGTGGAGAATTCCGAGATCATCTCCCAGCTGCTGCGCCGGCGCGGCATCCCGCACTCCGTGCTGAACGCCAAGTTCCACGCCCGTGAGGCCGAGATCGTCGCCCAGGCCGGCCGCAAGGGCGCCGTCACCGTCGCCACCAACATGGCCGGTCGTGGCACCGACATCCTGCTCGGCGGCAACGCCGAGTTCCTCGCCGCCAACGAGCTGCGCCAGCGCGGCCTCGACCCGGTCGAGCAGGAGGAGGAGTACGCCAAGGCGATGGAGGAGGTCCTGCCCCAGTGGAAGCAGGCCTGCGACGCCGAGGCGGAGGAGGTCGCCGCCGCCGGTGGGCTCTACGTGCTGGGCACCGAGCGGCACGAGTCCCGGCGCATCGACAACCAGCTGCGGGGTCGGTCGGGCCGGCAGGGTGACCCGGGCGAGTCCCGCTTCTACCTCTCGCTCCAGGACGAGCTGATGAAGCGCTTCCGCTCCGGCGCCGTCGAGGCGGTCATGGAGCGCTTCAACATCCCGGAGGACGTGCCCATCGAGTCGAAGATGGTCACCAAGCAGATCAAGAGCGCGCAGGCCCAGATCGAGGGCCAGAACGCCGAGATCCGCAAGAACGTCCTCAAGTACGACGAGGTCATGAACAAGCAGCGCCAGGTGATCTACGCCGAGCGGCTGCGGGTGCTCAACGGCGAGGACCTCTCCGACCAGGTCCGCAACATGATCGACGATGTCGTCGGCGCGTACGTGCAGGGGGCCACCGCCGACGGTTACGCCGAGGACTGGGACCTGGAGCAGCTCTGGGCCAGCCTGAAGCAGCTCTACCCGGTGGGCATCACGATCGAGGAGATGGAGGAGGAGGCCGGCGGCTCGCGGGCCGGCATCGACGCGGACTTCCTGCTCTCCCGCCTCAAGGAGGACGCGCACGCCGCGTACGACCGGCGTGAGGAGCAGCTCGGCGAGGAGGGCACCCGCCAGCTGGAGCGGATGGTCCTGCTCCAGGTCATCGACCGCAAGTGGCGCGAGCACCTCTACGAGATGGACTACCTCCAGGAGGGCATCAGCCTGCGGGCGTACGCCCAGCGCGACCCGGTGGTGGAATACCAGCGCGAGGGCTTCGACATGTTCGCCACCATGATGGACGGCATCAAGGAGGAGACGGTCGGCTTCCTCTACAACCTCGAGGTCCAGGTCAACGAGCCGGAGCCCGAGGCCGAGGAGGTCCAGCTGCTCGACAAGCCGGTCGAGATCCGGGCCAAGGGCCTGGGCCGGGCCCCGCAGCAGCAGGGCCTGCAATACTCCGCGCCGACCATCGACGGCGAGGCCGGCGCCGGTGCGGTGGCCGTCGAGCACGCCGAGCAGCAGGCGCCCGCGCTGGGCGTCGGTCGTCCGGCACCGGCCGCCCCGGCCGCGCCGGGCACGACCGCCCCGGCGGCGCCGCAGCGTCCGGCGTCGGGTCTGCGCGGCCCGGGCGTGCCGGCCGGCAACAACCGGCGGGCGGCGTCGGGGCAGGCGGAGGCCGGCAACGGCCCGTCCCGAAACGCGCCGTGCCCGTGCGGGTCCGGCCGGAAGTACAAGCGCTGCCACGGCGCCCCCAACGGCGGCGCGTGACCGGCAGCTGAGCGGGCCCGCGCCCGCCGGAGCAGTCGAGCCGTGGTCCTCGTGGACCACGGCTCGCTTCCGTCTCGGCCACCGTGGGGGGCGGGCCACCCGGGCCGGTGTGCGCACCTCGGCGACCGCCGGGTCGGCGCGCACCAGGTCCGCCCCGGGCTCGTGGGTGAGCACCATGCGCGCGTGGCCGGAGCCCGGTGGCTCAGAGCACCTGGAGGGCCGTGCAGAGCCAGCTGCCCCGGCGGTGCTCCAGGCGCAGCGCCATCGCCCAGGTGCGCCCGCCCGTGCCGGCGAGCACCGCGGCCACCTCGACGGCGGCGGTGCGCGGCTCGCAGACCCGCAGCCGGAGCAGGCGTACGGCCGGGCGGGTCGACCGGCGGCGGAGCGGGCCGGAGCGGGCGGTGGCGCGGGCCAGCTCGGTCAGCAGCCCGGCCGCCCGGGCCGGGTCGAGCAGCGGCCTGAGCTGCCCGGGCGAGCGGTAGCCGTTGAGCACCTCCAGGCAGGTGCGGACGAACCGGTGCGCGGCCCGGATCGCCTCGGGGGTGGCGGTCACCAGCGCGTCCAGTGGCAGCGGGTCGGCGGGCCGACGGCCGGGGCCGGTCGGTACCGGCCGCTGTCGTCGGCCGGTCGGCCGGTCGGCCTCGCGCCGGGACGGCTCGAAGAGGTCGAGGACGAGCTGGGCGTGGCCCGGGGCCGGCCAGTGGGCGGCGTCGTCGTCGGTGAACGGCGGCTCGAACGAGGGGGCAGGGCGTAGCCGAACGGGAGGGCGCGCCGGCCCGGGTCGGCGGTGATCGGTCATCCGGAAACCTCCCACGATCTTGCGTTTGCCTTCGTTTGCCTTCGACAGGCTCCATTCTCGGGCACGGCAGAGCTCCCGGTCAATGTCTCTGCGGATCGGTCCGGTCACTCCGGGTCGCGGTCGGCCAGCGGGTTGCTCCGCACCCAGTCGGCCGTCTCGGCGTATTTGCGCTCGATGTACTCCTCCAGCCGGGCGCGTTCCACCCGCCACTGGCCGCGCCCGCCGATCTTGATCGCGGGCAGCTCGCCGCTGCGCACCATGTGGTAGACCTGCGAGTCCGACACGTTCAGCTCGGTGGCCACGTCGGAGAGCAGCAGGAACCTTGGCTCCACGGAAACTCCCGGGGTTGGCGTCGTTTGCTTCAGTTTGCCACCGACGGCCGACATGGCCCAGCCACCCGGGGTGCGACCTGCGCCGAGCCGCCCCGGGACACACCGGTGGGACGCTTCCACCGCAGAAGGTGCGCGGTGTATGACGGTCACGGCGATAGGGCATGATCGGCCCGGGGTCGGCGGAAGCCGGCGTAGGGACCTGAGCGGGGGAGACGACCGGTGACCGAGGAGCTTGTCCGGGTGTACGTGCCGGCGACCGTCCCGATGCTGACCCTCCTGCGCGGCGCCGGGCTGCCGGTGGCCGCCGCGCACGCGGTGACCCCCACCCTGCGGGAGTGGTACGCCGAGGGCGACGAGGAAGAGCTGGAGTACGTCGCCTTCACCCGGGCCGCCCAGGACGCGTTGCAGCTGCTCCGGGCCGACCCCGATGCGCCCCGCCGCCGGATCGTCGTCTCGGTCGACCTGCCCGCCTCGGCCGTGGGCCGGGGCGACGGGGAGCTGGGCTCCAGCGCGGTCGAGCTGAGCGCCCCCGTGCCGGTGGGCGCCGTCGCGGCCGTGCACGTGGACGGCGCCGACGCGGTCGAGGACGTCTCCGCCGCGGCGGAGGCTGTCACCGAGGCCCTGGCCGGCGACCCGGACGCGCAGTTCACGGTCGACGGCGCCGAGGACCACGAGCTGGAGTGGTACGACGTCACCGAGCTGGACCTGCTGCTCCGCGCCACCTCCTGACCTCCCGCGCGCCTCCTGCGCCGCCGGACGGCGGGATGTCGGGGCGGGACGGGTGCCGCGAGGTCAGCGGGTGGGAGCGGCCTCGACCGGCTCGTCGTCGTCGGCGTGGGCCGGCCCCAGGGTGCGGCCGAAGGCGATCATCGCGGTCAGGGCGCCGACGAAGAGCACCCAGATGGCGTTGTCGATCCGGGAGGTGCCCAGCGAGGTCTGGGCCACCGCGTCCGCCTCGCTCAGCGCCCCGGCCAGGTCGAGCAGGGACCGCCCGCCGACCCGGATGATCACCTCGGCGACGATCAGGAGCAGGCCCGGGCCGGCGCCGGCCAGCAGGTAGGCGGGCCAGCGGGGCGCGGGCGCCGCCGCGTCGAGCCGGGCGGCCCGGCGGCGGGCCAGGGTCAGGTACCCGAAGGCCAGCAGCCCGGCCACCAGGCCGGCGAGCAGGGACTCGGTGCGGGAAACCCACTTGGCCGCGCTCAGCAGCGACTCCTGGCCGTCGCCGCCGCCGAACAGGTCGAAGAGCGGGTCGCGGGCCCGGCTGAAGGCCACCACGAAGATCAGTGTGCCGAGGGCCGCGGCCACCACGGCCCCGACCACGGACCCGCTACGCGCGCCGGCGACGGCGCCGCCGACGGTCGCGGCCGCGGCGGTGGTGGCGGCGATCACGTTGGTGGTCGCGTTGTCGGCGTACGTCAGGTTGATCGCGAACGCGGCGGCGAGCCCGACGAGCAGGCCGGTGCCGATCGCCGCCACGAAGCGCAGGGTGACCCGCTCGCTGCCCCGGCGGGCGAGCAGGTCGACACCGAAGAGGGCGAAGCCGGCGCCGGCGACCAGCGCCGCCGAGATCACCCCCGGCAGGGCGAACGCGGAGAGGCTGATCGCGGTGAGCCCGGCCGCCGCGGAGCTGATCACCTCGCGGGTCGACCAGAGCATCGCGGCCAGCCACCCGAGCGCCAGGAGCGCCAGCACCGGCGCACCGGGCGCGAGCGGCAGCGCCGTCCCGCCCCGCGGGTCGACGGAGGGGCCGGCCCCGGTCGCGTCGGTCTCGTCCACCGGTGCGGCGCCGGTGGCGTCCTGCGCTTCGGCGGCGGTGTCCCCGGCGACGTCCGTCGTGCCGGTGGCGGTTTCCCCGACGGCGTCCGTCGTCTCGGGAACCGCGTCGCCGGCCGGCGCCGACCGGTCCGACTCCGCGGCTGCGGAGCTGCCGGGCTGCTTGGTCATCGTGTTCCTTCCGACGGACGCCCGGCCCCGGTGGGCCGGCAGTTCACCGGCCACCCAGCGTACGCGTCCACCACGCCCGCCCCCGTCGCCCGCCCCGCGCGGGGTGGGAGGGCCGGGGGTGGGGCGTGGAAGAATCGGGAGAGGTCCCGCTGCCGTGACCGGTCAACCCGGCACGGCGTCGGCGCCGGTCACCCGGCCGGTGCCCGCGGGTCCGGTTTCGCCACCGCTGTCGAGATCGCCAGGAGCCTTGATGGACGCTGTGTTCTCCGTACCCGAGCCGCGCAACGAGCCGGTCCGCAACTACGAGCCGGGCAGTGCCGACCGGGAACGGCTCCAGCGGCGGCTGACCGAGCTGGCCGCCGAGCGGATCGACCTGCCGATGACCATCGCCGGTGAGCAGCGGATGGCCGGCGGCGAGTCGATCGACGTCGTGCAGCCGCACAAGCACGCGCACGTGCTCGGCGTCACCGCACACGCCACCCACGACGACGCCCGCGCCGCCGTGAAGGCCGCCAAGGACGCCGCCGGGATGTGGCGGGCCCTGCCGTTCGAGGAGCGGGCCGCGATCTTCCTGCGCGCCGCCGAGCTGCTCGCCGGCCCGTGGCGCGACACGCTGAACGCGGCCACCATGCTCGGCCAGTCGAAGACCGTCATCCAGGCCGAGATCGACGCGGCCTGCGAGTTCATCGACTTCCTCCGGTTCAACGTGCACTTCGCCCGGGAGCTGCTCGAGGCGCAGCCGATGTCGTCGCCGGGGGTGTGGAACCGCTTCGACCACCGCCCGCTGGAGGGCTTCGTCTACGCGGTCACCCCGTTCAACTTCACGGCCATCGCCGGCAACCTGCCCTCGGCGCCGGCCCTGCTGGGCAACACCGTGGTCTGGAAGCCGGGCCCGACCCAGCAGTTCGCCGCGCACTTCACCATGCGGCTGTTCGAGGCGGCCGGTCTGCCCCCCGGTGTGATCAACATGGTCACCGGGCGCGGCGAGGAGGTCTCCGACGTGGTGCTCGCCGACCCGGATCTGGCCGGCATCCACTTCACCGGCTCCACGAAGGTCTTCCAGCACCTGTGGCGGACCGTCGGCGAGAACATCTCCCGCTACCGGGGCTACCCCCGGCTGGTCGGCGAGACCGGCGGCAAGGACTTCGTCGTCGCGCACACCAGCGCCGACGTCGACGCCCTGCACACCGCCCTGATCCGCGGCGCCTTCGAGTACCAGGGCCAGAAGTGCTCGGCGGCGTCCCGGGCGTACGTCCCGCGGTCGCTGTGGGAGGGCGGGCTGCGCGACCGGCTGGCCGCCACCGCGGAGTCCCTCACCTACGGCGACGTCACCGACTTCGGCAACTTCGGCGGCGCCGTGATCGACGCCAAGGCGTTCGACCGGCACCGCGCCGCGCTGGAGCTGATCTCCGGCGACGACGTCTGCCGGGTCCTCGCCGGCGGCACCGCCGACGACTCCGTCGGCTGGTTCGTCCGGCCCACGCTGTTCGAGTGCACCGACGCGGCGCACGAGACGTTCACCACCGAGTACTTCGGGCCGATCCTCGGCGTGCACGTCTTCGACGACGGCCGCTTCGACGACGTGGTCAACCAGGCCGAGTCGATCGCGCCGTACGCCCTGACCGGGTCGATCTTCGCGACGGACCGCCGGGTGGTCGACGCGGTCGCCGAGAAGATGCGGTACGCCGCCGGCAACTTCTACATCAACGACAAGCCGACCGGCGCGGTGGTCGGGCAGCAGCCCTTCGGCGGCGCCCGGGCCAGCGGCACCAACGACAAGGCCGGCTCCTGGCACAACCTCGTCCGGTGGATGTCGCCCCGGACGATCAAGGAGACCTTCGTCGCGCCGACCGACCACACCTACCCCCACATGGGCTGAGGTTGAGGTGCAAGGAAGGGCCCCTTCTTAACGCCTGGTGTATAGGAAGGGGGCCCTTCCTTGCCAGCGGGCGGGGGTGGGGCGACGGCGGTACCGTGGCCGCTGTGACCCACCCCACCCCCGCGCAGGATCCCCACTTCGGCGAGCAGGGTGGCCTGCTCACCTACACCGACTACCTGCGACTGGCAGACCTGCTGG
This sequence comes from Micromonospora sp. CNZ303, assembly GCF_004345505.1. Classification (NCBI taxonomy): domain Bacteria; kingdom Bacillati; phylum Actinomycetota; class Actinomycetes; order Micromonosporales; family Micromonosporaceae; genus Micromonospora; species Micromonospora sp. CNZ303. The sequence goes on from NZ_SLVT01000004.1 coordinate 214,475, forward strand.
CCGCCCAGGTGCCGGAGTCCGACCCGGCCTCCCACGACGAGCTGCTCTTCATCACCATCCACCAGGTCTACGAGCTCTGGTTCAAGCTGCTGCTATCCGAGCTGACCGACGCCCGGGACCGGATGCTGGACGGCGAGACCTACCTGCCCCGGGTGCGGCTGGAGCGCTGCCACGTGGTGGAACGGGTCCTGATCGGTCAGGTCGACGTGATCGACACGATGACCCCGCAGGACTTCCTGGCCTTCCGCACCAAGCTCGCCCCGGCCTCGGGCTTCCAGTCCGCCCAGTTCCGGGAGATCGAGTTCCTCTCCGGCCTGAAGGACCCCGACTACCTGCGCCGCTTCCGGGGCCTGCCCGACGTCGAGCGGGAGCGCCTGGAGCGGCGGCTGGCCGAGCCGAGCCTCTGGGACGGCTTCCTGGCCGTGCTCGGCCGGGCCGGTTTCGACGTCGCCGAGGCGGAGGCGCGCTTCGTCGCGTACGCCACGATCGCCGGGGACCGGGAGCGGTTCGGGCCGCTGTGGGACCTCGCGGAGGCGCTGGTCGCCCACGACCAGGCGTTCTCGCTGTGGCGGGCCCGGCACGTGCTGATGGCCGAGCGGCAGATCGGCACGAAGCCCGGAACCGGGGGCTCGGCCGGCGGGGCTTATCTGCGCTCCCGGGTGGAGACCCGGTTCTACCCGGAGCTGTGGGAGCTGCGTAGCCGACTGTGACCGTTCCGCGCCTCCTCGACGCACTGTCTCGCGCCGACAGTGCACATAGGAACCCGACCGGGTGGCGAAAATGCCAAATCCTGGACGCCGCGTCGGCAAAGTGGCAGCGTGAGGGGCATGGCGGATTCCGGAGTCAACCCCACGGCGGCGGCCCTGCTCGGGCTGCTCCACGAGGGCCCCATGACAGGTGGCCAGTTGATGGCCGCCGCCGAGCGCCGACTGGCGCCGTACTGGTCGATGACGCGTAGTCAGGTCTACCGGGAGCTGCCGGTGCTGGCCGAGCGGGGCCTGGTCCGGATGGGCAAGCCCGGCCCGCGCTCCAGCCAGCCGTACGCGATCACCGCAGCGGGAAAACGGACATTCTCCCGCTGGCTGGCCGAGGAGCCGGGGCGGGACACCATCCGCAACCCGATCGCCCTGCGGATCGCCTTCGGCGAGCTGCACTCAGCCAGCCAGCTCAAGAACCTCCAGGCCGCGGCCAACGACTACCACACCGAGGCCCTGGCCAAGGTCCGGGAGCAGGTCAAGAACGCCAAGAAGGAGGGCGACGCGTACGACGCCAGCGCGCTGGAGTTCGCCGTCGCCTACCACAAGGCCGCCCTATCCTGGCTGAAGAGCGCCCCGGTCGCCTGACCACAGGGCGTCCCACCGGGATCTTTGGCCCGTGACTGCGGGGCTGACAGGTCCGCTCCTCGCACGAGCTGGGTCTTTTTTCGCCCGTGACTGCGGGGCTCGCAAGCTCACTCCTCGCACGAGCAGTACCCTTGTCTGTCGTGACCGCTGCCGATTACGCCGAACAGCTCAAGGACCTCGACGCCACCCTGCGCAACATCGAGGCGGTGCTCGACATCGACCGGCTGCGCGCGGACAAGGACCGCCTGGAGCAGGAGGCCTCCGCGCCCGACCTGTGGGACGACCAGGCGAAGGCCCAGCAGGTGACCTCCCAGTTGTCGTACGTCAACGGCGAGATCAGCAAGCTCGGCAGCCTCCGTTCCGGGCTCGACGACGCCAAGGTGCTGCTGGAGCTGGCCGAGGCGGAGTCCGACCCGGGGGTGCTCGCCGAGGTCCAGGCGGAGATCGCCTCGCTGGGCAAGGCCATCGAGGAGATGGAGGTCCGCACCCTGCTCTCCGGCGAGTACGACTCCCGGGAGGCGCTGGTCGCCATCCGGGCCGGCGCGGGCGGCGTGGACGCGGCGGACTTCGCCGAGATGCTGCTGCGGATGTACCTGCGCTGGGCGGAGCGGCACGGCTACCCGACGGAGGTCTACGAGACCTCGTACGCCGAGGAGGCGGGCCTGAAGTCGGCCACCTTCACGGTCAAGGTGCCCTACGCGTACGGCACGCTCAGCGTCGAGTCGGGCACCCACCGGCTGGTGCGGATCAGCCCCTTCGACAACCAGGGGCGCCGGCAGACCAGCTTCGCCGGCGTCGAGGTGCTGCCGGTGGTCGAGCAGACCGACAGCATCGAGATCCCCGAGAACGAGATGCGGGTCGACGTCTACCGCTCCTCCGGCCCGGGCGGGCAGAGCGTCAACACCACCGACTCCGCCGTCCGGCTCACGCACATCCCGACCGGCATCGTGGTCACCTGTCAGAACGAGAAGTCCCAGCTGCAGAACAAGGCGTCCGCGCTGCGGGTGCTCCAGGCCCGCCTGCTGGAGCGCAAGCGCCAGGAGGAGCAGGCCAAGCTCCAGGGCCTCAAGACGGACGCCGCCGGCTCGTGGGGCGACCAGATGCGCTCGTACGTCCTGCACCCGTACCAGATGGTGAAGGACCTCCGGACGGAGCAGGAGACCGGCAACCCGACGGCGGTCTTCGACGGCGACCTGGACAAGTTCCTCGAGGCGGGCATCCGGTGGCGAAAGCAGCAGCAGCTCGCCGGCGACGCTGCGTGATCAACCGTGGGCGGAGCGCGTCATCGATCTTCCCGGTACGCCCGAATTGGATGACGCGACTCGCAACGGCGGGGCGCGGGGCTTGGCTCCCCGGTTACACCGCGTAGACTCACGACCCGTGATTCAGCTTGAGCAAGTGACGAAGACGTACCCGAAGGCGTCCCGGCCTTCGCTCGACAACGTGTCCGTCTCGATCGAGAAGGGCGAGTTCGTCTTCTTCATCGGTCCATCCGGCTCCGGCAAGTCCACCATCATCAAGCTGCTGCTGCACGAGGTCTCGCCCAACAAGGGCCGGGTCGTCGTCAACAGCAAGGACGTCACGTCGATGCGTTCCTGGAAGCGACCCCACTTCCGGCGTTCCATCGGCTGCGTGTTCCAGGACTTCCGGCTGCTGCCGAACCGCACCGCGTACGAGAACGTGGCGTTCGCCCTCGAGGTGATCGGCAAGACCAAGGCGGTCGCCCGCCGGGTCGTGCCCGAGGTTCTGGAGCTGGTCGGACTCGGTGGCAAGGAGCACCGCTACCCGCACGAGCTCTCCGGTGGTGAGCAGCAGCGGGTCGCCGTCGCCCGGGCGTTCGTGAACCGTCCGCTGATCCTGCTCGCGGACGAGCCGACCGGAAACCTGGACCCGGACACCTCGATCGAGATCATGCGCCTGCTGGACCGGATCAACCGCACCGGCACGACCGTCGTGATGGTCACGCACGACTCCAACATCGTGAACCAGATGCGCCGCCGGGTCATCGAGATCGAGAGCGGCCGCATCGTGCGCGACCAGGCCCGCGGCGTCTACGGCTGAGTCGACGCCACCCCTGCGCAGCCTGACGACGAACACCTCATGCCGGAGACCCGGAGGAAATCCCGATGCGCGTGAAATACGTCCTGTCCGAGGTACTGGTCGGACTGTGGCGCAACGTGACCATGACCATCGCGATGATCATCACGATGGCGGTCTCGCTGACCATGCTCGGCGCCAGCGGTCTCATGTACCGCCAGGTCGACGACATGAAGGACCTCTACTACAAGAACATCGAGGTCTCGATCTTCCTCACCCAGGAGGTGAGCCCTGAGCAGCGCGGCGCGTTGGAAGCCCAGCTGAAGGGCGACCCGCTGGTCAAGGAGGTCCTCTACGTCAACAAGGACGAGGCGTACAAGCGTTTCCAGGAGATGTTCCAGGACGCTCCGGACCTGCTCAGCGCCGTCAAGGCGGACAGCCTGCCCGAGTCGTTCCGGCTGAAGCTGAACAATCCCGAGCAGTACAAGAACATCTACGACCAGTACAAGGACGCCGAGGGGGTCGACGAGATCGTCGACCAGAGCCGGCTGCTGGACAAGATCTTCGACATCCTCACCGCGATCCAGAACATCGCCCTGGCCGCCGCGATCGTGATGGCCATCGCCGCCCTGCTCCTGGTCGCCAACACGATCCAGGTGGCGGCGTACAGCAAGCGGCGTGAGGTCGCGGTCATGAAACTGGTCGGCGCGTCGAACTGGTTCATCCAGGCGCCGTTCGTGCTGGAGGCCGTGGTCGCCGGCCTGATCGGCTCGTTGCTCGGCCTGGTGGCGCTCATCGCGGCCAAGTACCTGCTCTTCGACGGGTCGCTCCAGGCGCTGCAGGGCCTGCTCTCGCCGATCAGCTGGGGCGACATCCTGTTCATGTTCCCGCTGATGGCCGGCGTCGGTGGCCTGGTCAGCGCGATCACCGCCTGGGTCACGCTCCGCTTCTACCTGCGGGTCTGACGCCCGTACGGCTCGACGACGGCCTTCCCGCGCCAGGAACAAACGGCGTGGGAGGGCCGTTGCCGTTCGGGTAGCATGATCTCCGCTCCGCGGCCGGTCACGTCCGGCGCGGATCACCGGAAAGGGGGTGGCGCCGATGCCACGGGAAAAGGGACGCAAGGTCGTCGCCTCCAACAAGAAGGCCCGGCACGACTATGCGATCCTCGACACCTACGAGGCGGGCATGGCGTTGACCGGCACGGAGGTCAAGTCGCTGCGGGCCGGGCGCGCGTCGCTGGTCGACGCGTTCGCCCAGGAGCGCGACGGCGAGCTCTACCTGCACGGGATGCACATCCCGGAATACACGCAGGGCACGTGGACCAACCACGAGCCCCGGCGGACCCGCAAGCTGCTGCTCAAGCGGCTGGAGATCGACCGGCTGATTGGCAAGACCCGCGAGGGCGGCCTGACCATGGTGCCGTTGCAGGTCTACTTCTCCGACGGCTGGGCCAAGGTGGAGATCGCCCTGGCGAAGGGCAAGAAGTCGTACGACAAGCGGCAGGACCTCGCCAAGCGGGACGCGGACCGGGAGATCGCCCGGGTCGCCGGCCGGCGTGGCAAGGGCATGGACGACTGAGGTGTCCGTCCTGTCCGGTTCGGCGCGCCCGCCGGGGGCTCGGGATGAAACCCGTTGCGGCAGGCGTTACGCTTGTCAGTGCCGCCACATCGGCGGCCTGTCGAGGGGGTGACTGGTTTCGACTTCGTACGCAGCGACAGGGGAAGCGAGCCGAGGAAGCCGACGTCGTCTCGAGAATCGGTCGTCGGAAACCAATAAGCGCCAAGAACAATCGCGCTGACTTCGCTCTCGCCGCCTGAGGCGAGTAGTGAGTCTGTCGGCCTGGGAGCGCCTTCGACCCAGTTAGCCGGCATCAGCTAGAAGGCTGGCCAATCGGACCCGGTCGCGGGGTCCGTGCGGCGAGATCAATCAGCGACTGGGCCCGTCACACCAACTTGCTCGCGTGAGCGGTGGGGCCGAGTAGAGGCACAGCGAGCTGCGCTCGGAGAAGCCCTGACAAACCGGCGAAGGACCCGGGTTCGATTCCCGGCACCTCCACCACCAGACGATGCGCCCCGGTCCACCGGACCGGGGCGCATCGTCGTGTCCGGACCGGTCGGCCCTGGGGCAGCCGGGCCGCACGGGACACGAGGGACGGATGGGACCGATGAGGTCCGTCCCGCCTCTGGACAGGGCGGACGCGCGGGTCCACCATCGCTGTACGCGGTCAGACGCGACGCGGGAGGTGCCCATGGTCACCGGTCCGATCCAGCAGCCGCCCACCCCGCCCGGAGGGCTCCGGCCGCCCGCCGCGCGCCGGCTCCCCGGCACCCCGCCCGGGGACCTGCCGCTCGCCCGGGCGCTGGCCGTCGCGCCGGCGGGACCGCGCTGGCGGGAACGTCTCCTCGTGGGGCTCGGCCCCGTGCGACGGGGCTTCACGGAGCACGTTCGGGTCACCGAGGGACCCGCCGGCCTCTACGCCGAGGTGCTCGGCCAGGCGCCCCGGCTGGAACGCGGGGTGCGCCTGCTGGCCCGGGAGCACGTCGCCATCACCGCCGCGCTGAGCGCCCTCCAGCAGGCGGCGGAACTGCCGGACGCCTCGCTCGACGACCTCCTCGGTCGGGCCGCGCACCTGCTACGGGCCCTCGCCCGGCACCGGCAGCGCGGCGCGGACCTGCTCTGGGAGGCGTACGAGACGGATCTCGGCGGAGAGACCTGACCAGGGGGAACCGGCGTGGGCGTACCGGCGTCCAACCCACATGCGCCGTACCGCCGCCCTGCTGGGCCTTCCGCTGTTGATGATCGTCGCCGGGTGCGCGCCGGCCGGCTCCGACCCGGCCGTCGACCCGGTCGACTCCGACCCGCGCCGCGACGCCTTCGCCCAGCGGGCCACCGAGGTGGCCGACTTGTGGCGACCGCTTCCGGCGTGGAAGTCCGGTTACGTGCCGATGCAGGACCCGACAGTGCTCGTCGGCGACCCGGGCTTCACCGGGGAGACCAAGATCGCCTTCCTCAACGGCTGGTACCGCGAGCAGGTCGACCTGCCTGTCGCGCAGCCCGCCGACGGCACCATCAAGTTTCCGGACGGCACGCTGACCGTCCCGCTGGTGAGCGTCGCCACCGCGTACGGGCAGCTCGACCGGGGCGATCCGCCGCCGTGCGACGGCCGCCCCAAGGACCCCGGGTCCAAGCTCCCCGGTGGCGGCCCCACCATCGAGCCGGGGCCCGACGGTCCGGTGAGCAGCAACTCGCAGACCGCCTGCGTCCCGCTGACGGTCACGGCCGTGAAGCTCGGCACCGCGCCGGTGCGCACCAGCCGGGGCGAGGCGCAGGTGCCGGCGTGGCTGTTCACCGTCGAGGAGATCACCGCGCCGGTGGCCCGGCTCGCCGTGGCGCCGCAGGCCGTCACCGCCCCGCCCGAGCCCGCCCCGCCCGCCCGTCCGGCCCTGGAGGGCCTGGTCAGCGCACAGGACATCCAGTCCGTCAACGGCACCGAGCTGACCTGGCGGCTCGGCGTGGGCAGCTGCGACACCGGGATCACCCCGATGGTGCAGGAGCGCGACGACGTCGTGGTGGTGGGCGGCAGCGTGATCACCGCCACCGGCGTGTGCAACGCGATGCTCAAGATGGAACCGGTCACCGCCACGCTGAAGGCGCCGCTGGGCGACCGGCCGGTCCTCGACGTGCTCACCGGTGCGCCGCTGCGGCTCGCGTCGAGCTGACACGAGCGGGCCGCCCGGCGCCGGGTGGCCCGACGCCGGGCGGTGGAGAGCGGAACGGACCGTGGCGCGCGGCGCCGGGCGGCCCGGTGCCGGCGCGGCTCACAGGAGCCGGGGCACCTCGGTGTCGACCGGCACCGGCAGCACCGTCGGGCCGTCGGCGCGCAGGCCGGCGGCCAGGGCCTCGCCGAGCTGCTCCGGGGTCTCCACGATGGTGGCCGCGCAGCCGTAGCCCCGGGCGATCGCGGTGATGTCCAGCCCCGGCAGGTCCAGCCCGGGCACCCCCGGGGTGTCCTTGAAGTCGGCGAAGGCCTTCAGGATGGCGTACTGCTGGTTGACCGGCACCACCACGACCAGCGGCAGGCGCAGCCGCGCGGCGGTCCAGAGCGCCTGCACCGAGTAGTGGAACGAGCCGTCCCCGATCACCGCGACCACCGGCCGCCCCCGGCCGGTGTCGCGCTGCGCGAGCGCGATGCCGACCGCCGCCGGCAGACCGTATCCGAGGCCGCCGCTGGCCATCGTGAAGTACGACCCGGGGCGGGTGGCGCGCAGCCGGCGGCGCAGCGCCGGCAGGCTGGACGGCGACTCCTGGACCAGGATCCCGTCGGCCGGCCAGTGCCGGGCCAGGGCCGCGAAGAGGGCGTCCGGGGCCAACGGCAGCCCGTCCGCCGGCGGGGGCGGATCGGGGCGCGCCGGCGGCGCCGGCCGGTCCGCCGCCGGGAGCAGGTCGACCAGGGCGGCCAGGGCCAGCCCGGCGTCGGCGAGCAGGCTGTCGCCCACCGGCGCGCGGGCCGCCTCGTCCGGGTCGTCGGTGACGTGCAGCAGGCGGGCCCCGGCGGGCAGGTGGTCGCCCGGCACGTGCGGGTAGTAGCGGAAGACCGGCGCGCCGACCACCAGCACGGTGTCGTGCCCGTCCAGCGCCTCCGAGAGCGGCCCCATCGCGAACGGGAGCACTCCCCGGAAGTGCGGGTGGTGCTCGGGGAAGGCGGCCCGCTCCGGCGCGGGCGCCGACCAGACCGGCGCGGCGAGCCGCTCCGCCAGCGCCACGGCGGCGGGCCAGCCGTCGGCCCGGTCCACGGCCGCGCCGAGCACCAGCGCGGGCGCGCGGCTGGCGGCCAGCACGGCGGCGAACTCGCGCAGCCGGCGCGGGTCGGGCGCGAACCGGGTCGCCACCGTACGCACCGGCGGTGGCGGGTCGGCCGGCTGCGCCCAGTCGTCGAGGGGCAGCGAGAGGAAGACCGGCCCGGCGGGCGGCTGCACCGCCGTCGCGTACGCCCGCATCAACGCCGCCGGGACGTCCTGCGCGCGGACCGGCTCGTGGCTCCACTTCACGTACGGCTGGGGCAGTTCGGTGGCCCGCCGGCTGGCCAGCCGGGGCTCGATCAGCAGCATCTCCCGGGTCTGCTGGCCGGCGGTGACGATCAGCGGGGTGCGGTTGTGCCAGGCGGTGACCAGGTTGCCCATGCCGTTGCCCGTGCCGGGGGCGGTGTGCAGGTTGACGTGCGCCGCCCCGCCGGTGGCCTGCGCGTAGCCGTCCGCCATGCCGACGGCCGACGCCTCGTGCAGGGCGAGCACGTAGTGGAAGTCGTCCGGGAAGTCGCGCAGGAACGGCTCCTCCGTGGAGCCGGGGTTGCCGAAGACCGTGGTCAGGCCGAGGGCACGGAGCAGGTCGTACGTGGTGTCGCGGACCGTAGCCATCGCCTCTGAATCTATCCGGATGACTCAGGCAACCAGGGCTTTTCGCCGCTGCTTCCTTGCACCTCAGGGGAGTGCGAAGGGGAGGGTGATGCCGTCCAGTGCGTGCCCGCAGGCGCAGTCCCGCTCGGTCGGCAGCGCGGCGACGGCCGCCAGCAGCAGGCCCCGCAGCCGGTCGGTGTTCTCCCCGAAGACCCGGAACACCTCCTCCTGCGTCACCGCGCCGCCGCCCTCGACGCCCGCGTCGAGGTCGGTGACCAGGGCGATCGAGGAATAGCAGAGGGCCAGCTCGCGGGCCAGCACCGCCTCCGGGTGGCCGGTCATGTTGACCACCGTGCCGCCGATCGAGGCGTACCACCGCGACTCGGCACGGGTGGAGAAGCGCGGGCCCTCGACCACCACCACGGTCCCGCCGTCCACCGCGGGCACGTCCCGGCCGGCCGCGGCGGCCAGCAGCGTACGCCGGCCCGAGGGGCAGTACGGGTCGGCGAAGGAGACGTGCACCGCGCCCCGGTCGTAGTAGGTCTGCGTCCGCCCGCTGGTGCGGTCGATCAGCTGGTCGGGCACCACGAACGTGCCCGGCCCGAGGTCCGGCCGCAGGCCGCCCACGGCGCAGGGGGCGAGCACCTGGCGTACGCCGAGGGAGCGCAGCGCCCAGAGGTTGGCCCGGTAGGGGATCAGGTGCGGCGGGTGGCGGTGGTCCCGGCCGTGGCGGGGCAGGAACGCCACCCGCCGGCCGCTGACCTCGGCGATCGTGACGGCGTCGGACGGCGGCCCGTAGGGCGTCTCCACCACGTGCTCGGTCGCGTTGTCGAGCAACGCGTAGAGCCCCGAACCGCCGATCACCGCGAGTTCCGCCGTGGGACCCATCGGCCCTCCCTCGTGTCCGCCGATCTACCGCACGTCAGACCTTAGCCACCGCCCCGGGGGCAAGCTATGGTGCCAGGCATGGCGTTCACAGCGCGGATGACACCGGTGCCCCCGGGCGTCCCGGTCCGGTCGGTCTGACGGGTGTCCGGCATGCAGGGAGAGGGGCAGGCGATCGGCGGGCGGGCGACGGGGTCGATGACCGGGCGGCTGCTGGTCGCGACGCCGGCGCTGAAGGACCCGAACTTCGACCGTACGGTGGTGCTGCTCGTGGCGCACGAGCCCGGCGGCGCCCTCGGCGTGGTGCTCAACCGGGCCACCGAGGTGCCGGTCGCCGACGTGCTCGGCGACTGGAGCGACCTGGCCCGCGACCCGGCGGTGCTCTTCGAGGGCGGCCCCGTGCAGCCCGACTCGGCGATCTGCCTGGCCCGGATGCGCCACCCGGTGCAGCGGCTCAGGGGATTCCACCAGGTCTCCGGGGCGGTCGGGACCCTCGACCTCTCCGTCGACCCGGGGCCGCTGCGGGAGGGCATCACCGGCATCCGGGTCTTCGCCGGCTACTCCGGCTGGGGCACGGGGCAGTTGGAGCAGGAGATCGAGGACGGCTCCTGGTTCGTGCTGGACGCGCTGCCCGGCGACGCCTTCGTGGACCGGCCGGACGACCTGTGGCCGATGGTGCTGCGCCGCCAGGGCGGCATGATGGCGGCGGTCGCGCACTTCCCGCCCGACGTGGCGCTCAACTGAGCCGCGCGGGGGGAGGGCCCCCGCGAGATGACCATGCGGCGGGCGCTGTGTATAGTTCTCTCGTGCCCGGGTGACCGGGACGAGGCAAGGGGCCGTGGCGCAGCTGGTAGCGCACCACACTGGCAGTGTGGGGGTCAGGGGTTCGAGTCCCCTCGGCTCCACCCTTGTGTTTGTAGGTCAGCGGCCTGGTCGAGAGCGATTCGACCAGGCCGCTGACCTGTTCTCCGGCCGGTCAGGCGGCGCGGCGGGCCCGGCGGCGGGCCTGCATGTACCGGCCGATCGAGGCGAAGACCGGCGCGGCGTCGGCGTCGGCGTCGCGGCCGGTGCGCGCCAGCCCGTACGCCAGGACGTTCGCGTCGTTCAGCCAGTCGGCGTGCCGGGTGGCCGGCTGGTGGAACCACCGGGACAGCACGTTGTCGAGATATGTGCCCCTCCCGATGCCAGGGGTCGCGCCGGGTCAGCTCACGCCACGTCTCCTCGACGTCCTCCCGTGGCGTGCTCTGGCCGATCATCAGGTCCAACAGGTTGACGTACGGCGTGGGGTCCCCGGGGGCGCGCCGCATCGCCAGATCATTCACCTGCCGGGCCGGTTGCAGCAGGCGGTTGAACTCGGTCCACTGCGCCGGGCGGACGCTGGCGGCCCAGTCCCCGCCGCGCACCTCCCAGGCTCGTGCCATCAGGGACCGGGCACGTACGAGTTGCGCATCCGGACTGGTGGGCGTGCGCGCCGCCCAGCGGTCGGTCCAGGCGGCCGCGGTGTCGACCCGGCCGGTCGCAGGGTCGACCCGGGAGCCCAGCCCACCGGCGGTCGACGCGGCCATGACGCGCACGTACCGCGCCCGACGGTCGTGGTCGCCTCGGGTGGCAGCCAGCGCCTTCCGGGCGGACTCGGTGTCGGAGCCGTACCGCGCCTGCGTGCACGCCTCGCGCAGCACGGCGTCGTCCTGGGCCAGGTTCGTATCCATCTAACGGGTGAGCAGCCGCCACACGGTCGAGATCACGATCACGGATGGTAGGCGTCGGCTGGCGTCCTCCTCGGGCCTGGACCTGGTCCCCCTCGCGAATAGGGGTCCTGTCGCACAAGTGAGGCGTTGTCGCCCACCGTGCCTTCTGTCACGATCGCCCCACTGGAGGCCTTTCCCCCGCCGGGTGGTTGGGCCCGATCCCGTGCGGCCAGCGAAGGAGCCGATGGTGGACCACCCCCACGCGTTGACAGCCGAGCAACAGGACCAGTTCCGGCGCGACGGGCACCTGATTTTGCGGGGCGTGCTCCCGACCGGAACGCTGGACGCGCTGCACGGCTCGTTCAGCCGCGTCGTGGACCACCTCGCCCGGCAGTGGCAGCAGCGCGGGGTGATCACCGAGACCTTCGCCGACCTGCCGTACGACCAGCGTTACCTGCGCCTGATCGAGTCCAGCCAGGTCCGCGTACCGGCCGCCTGGCGGCGGATCCTGGTGGGCCGGCCGGTGTACGACCTGTGGCGCACCCCCGAGCTGCTCGGCCCGGTGCGCAGCCTGATCGGCGACGAGGTCTACGCGCACGGCGTCTGGAACGCCCGGCCGCGCGACCCCCACGGCCGCACCCAGCAGGTCGCCTGGCACCAGGACGCCTACTACTACAAGGGTTGGGACGCCTCGGTCGGGCCGCTGCTGTCGGTGTGGATTCCGCTGGTGCCCGTCGACGAGGACACCGCCTGCCTCCAGTTCGTCACCGGCTCGCACACCCGGGGCTGGATCTCCCGCGACCGCCTGCCCAACGGCGAGTACGGCACGTCGGACGAGGCCATCGGGGACGGCCCGGTCAGCACCGCCCGGATGGAGCCCGGCGACGTGGTGATCTTCACGGACACCACGCTGCACCGCTCGACGCCCAACGTGTCGGACCGCATCCGGTGGAACATCGACATCCGGTTCGCCCCGGCGGTCGACGAGGTGGTCCGGAACTCGCCGCGCGGCTACCGCTGCTTCAGCGCCGCCGACCCGGCACAGGTCGAGTCGTTCGAGACCTGGGCCGGCCGGTACCGGTACGAGCCGGAGGACCTGCTGACGGAGCTGACGAACTTCGAGGAGGGCTACGACCTCGACGTGCTGAGGGCCTTCTCCCGGGCGTCGCCGTACGCCGACATCTACTGACCGGGCGTTCCCGGAACGACCGGAACCTCGACGGACCCCACCCGACGTCGGCACACCGGATGACCGGCGGGTACCGACGTCGGGTGGGGCACCGTCATGGCTCGGCTGCCCCCGGTGTCAGCCGAACCAGCGCACCCCCTCGGCGATCCGGACGAGTTCCGAAGCGGCGACGGCCGGGTCCGGCGAAGGTGACAGCCGGGCTGGTACGGGGCCGGACCCCGACACCACCAGTTGCCCGCCCTGGAAGCCCTCCAGCACGAGGGCCCTTCCCTGGTCGGTCAGGTAGGTCGGCAGCCCCTGCACGTCCCCGACCCGCTCGTCCGGGTTGAGCGGGAACCGGTTCGCCGCGTCCGCGGTCCAGGTGATCCTGTACGTGGCATCGACGTCGATCGTCGGCTGGTCGGTGACCACCCCGTCCTCGGTGACGCCCTCCTTCCCACCCAACGGCAGGCCGGAGCCGTCCCGGTACGCCACCCCGGAGAGCCGGCCACCGCCGTCCGTGACCGTGGCGAGGCGCTGCCCGGACGGCAGGTAGGTCGGGGCGAACGGGGAGCTGAGCAACCCCGACGGCGTCTCGGTCACCTGCTCGGCGATCCGCCGGGCCGTGGCCTCCAGCCCCTTGGTCGCCGGACCGCCCGGTGTGCCGACGCCGTACTCCAGCGAGGCCCAGCGGCCCGACGGGAGTGGGAACTCGACGAGCGACCGGGTCGCCCGGGTGACTGTCCGCCCGGGACGGCCGTTGACGGCGACAGGCTTCCATCCGCGCACCGTCGGTGTGCCCTGCCGGCCCGACTGGTCAATGCTCACGCTGAGGTACGGGCCGCCGCTCATCGGATAGAGGATGCTCTGTGCGGCGGGGCCGCAGCTCCGGATCGGCGTGGACAGCCCCGTGGGAAGCCAGCCGAGGCTGATCCGGCACTCCTGCGGCGGCACCGGGGTCGCCCGCGCGGACGGGGACGTGCTGCCGGCCGGGCGGGGCAGGAACTCCTCGTCACCGCCGACGAGCACCGTCGTGCCGGTCAGCCCCAGCGTGGCGACCGCGGCGAGCCCGACGGTCGCGTACCGGCGTCGCCGGCCGGAGCGGGCTATCCCGTCCCGCACCCCGGCCAGCACGACCTCGGCGTCGGGCGTGTGCCGTTCCCCCTCGGCAAGGGCCCGGAACAGTCGTGCGTTCATCGACTCTCCTCCAGTTCCAGCTCAAGCCTGAGCGCGGCGAGGGCACGGGCCCGGTAGACCCGGACCGACGCGACCGCGCACCGCAGCACGTGGGCGATCTCGACATCGGAAAGGTCCTCGTAGTAGCGCAGCACCACCACGGCCCGCTGCCGGGGCGGCAGCGCCGCCAGCCGCGCCCACAGGTCGTCGCGTTCGGCATGGCCGATCGCGTGGTCGGGGTCGTGCTCCTCGACCGGTCGACGTGCCACATCCAGCGCCGCCCGTCGGGCTCGCCGCCGCCACAGGGAGAGGTACTCGGTGAGCACCATCCGGCGTAGGTACAGGTCGGGCCGGTCCATCCGGCCGATTCGGCCCCACCGGGCGTGCGCCCGGATCATCGCGTCCTGGACCACGTCCTGGGCGAGGTCCCGGTCGCCGGCCAGCACGGCCGCGTACCGCAGCAGGGCCGGCAGCCGGGCTGCCATCACGTCGTCGAAACTTTCCACCCGCGCACCTCCTGCCAGAAGAACGCCACGGGCTCCCCGGGGTGTGACACGGGTCGTCGGTCGACTCGATGACACCGTCCTCGCGCGACGGGCACCCCCGGCGGTCACCGTGCGGCCGCGCCGGGGGTGCCCGGAAGGAGTTGCGGGGATGTCAGCCGAGGTGGCGCTCGATCTCGGCCAGCTCCTCGGCGCTGAGGTCCAGGTTGTCCAGGGCGGCGACGTTCGCCTCCAGCTGCGGCACGCTGCTCGCCCCGATGATCACGCTGGTCATCCGCGGGTCGCGCAGCGCCCAGGCGAGCGCGAGCTGGGCCAGCGACTGGCCGCGCCGCTCGGCGATCGCGCCGAGCGCCCGGATGGTGGCCATCTTCTCCTCGCCGAGGTCGCTCTCGCTGAGGAAGACGCTGGTGCGCACCCGGGAGTCCGCCGGGATGCCGCCCAGGTAGCGGTCGGTGAGCAGGCCCTGGGCGAGCGGGCTGTACGCGATGCAGCCCGCGCCGACGCGCTCCAGCGTGTCCAGCAGGCCGTCGTCCTCCGTCCAGCGGTTGAGCATCGAGTACGACGGCTGGTTGATCAGCAGCGGCGTACCCAGGTCGCGCAGGATCGCGGCGGCCCGCTCGGTCTGCGCGGAGTCGTAGTTGGAGACGCCGACGTAGAGCGCCTTGCCGGCCCGGACGACGGCGTCGAGGGCGCCCATCGTCTCCTCCAGCGGGGTGTCCGGGTCGAAGCGGTGCGAGTAGAAGATGTCGACGTGGTCCAGCCCGAGGCGGCGCAGCGACTGGTCCAGCGAGGAGACCAGGTACTTGCGGGAGCCCCACTCGCCGTACGGGCCGGGCCACATCAGGTAGCCGGCCTTCGTGGAGACGACGAGTTCGTCCCGGTACGGCCGCAGGTCGGTGGCGAGCATCCGGCCGAAGTTCTCCTCGGCGCTGCCCGGCGGCGGTCCGTAGTTGTTGGCCAGGTCGAAGTGGGTCACGCCCAGGTCGAAGGCGCGGCGGACGACGTCGCGCTGCCGCTCGTACGGCCGGTCCGGGCCGAAGTTGTGCCACAGTCCGAGCGAGACGGCGGGCAGCCGCAGTCCGCTGCGCCCGCTGCGCCGGTAGGTCATCTGGTCGTAGCGCTCATCTGCGGCGAGGTAGGTCACGGTCACCGACCCTATCCCCGCCGGTGGCGGGCGTGCGCGGCGAACGGGCCTGCGACAACGGACGCCGGGGTAGTTTCGGGACCATGCGCTTCGTCCCGCTCGACACCCCCAAGCCCCTGTCCAAGATCGGCCTCGGCACCTGGCAGTTCGGGTCCCGGGAGTGGGGCTACGGCCCCGAGTACGAGCGCCGGGCCGCCGACATCGTCCGGCGCGCCGTCGACCTCGGCATCACCGTCTTCGACACCGCCGAGCTGTACGGCTTCGGCCGCAGCGAGCGGATCCTCGGCGAGGCGCTCGGCGACGACCGGCCGAAGGTCGTGATCGCCACCAAGATCCTGCCGATCCTGCCGGTCGCCCCGGTGGTGCAGCAGCGGGCGGTCGCCTCGGCCGCCCGGCTCGGCGTCACCCACCTCGACCTCTACCAGGTGCACCAGGCCAACCCGCTGGTCGCCGACCACACCACCATGCGCGGCATGCGCGCGTTGCAGGACGTCGGGCTGGTCGGCGAGGTCGGCGTCAGCAACTACGGCCTGCGCCGCTGGCAGGTCGCGGAGGCGGCGCTCGGCCGGCGGGTGATCAGCAACCAGGTCCGCTACAGCATGGTCGACCGCGGGCCGGAGCACGACCTGCTGCCGTACGCGAAGCAGGCCGGCCGCGTCGTCATCGCGTACAGCCCGCTAGCCCAGGGCTTCCTCTCCGGCCGGTACGACGCGAAGAACCCGCCGAGCGGGGCGGTACGCCGGGCCAACCCCTACTTTCTGCCGGAGAACCTGGAGCGCGGCGCGACGCTGATCGAGACCCTGCGGCAGGTGGCCGACGCGCACGACGCCACGCCCAGCCAGATTGCCCTCGCCTACCTGCTGCGCCACCCGAACGTGCTGGCCATCCCCGGCGCGTCCGGCGTGGAACAGGTCGAACGCAACGCGGCTGCCGCCGACATCGACCTGGCCGACGACGAACACGCCGCGCTGGCCCGCGCGGCGAAGGAGTTCCGCCCGATCACCGGCCTGGCGGCGGCGCCCCGCCTGCTGCGGGCCCGAGCCGGAAGGTGAGCCGATGGACGACATCACCGCACTGATCCTCGACGACCACGCGGCCTTCCGCCGGGGCTTCGCCCGCCTCGACGACGCCCGCGACGAGCACGAGCTGCTGGCGATCTGGGACGCGCTCGCCCTGCACCTGGACGTGCACGCCGAGGCGGAGGAGGCGATCCTCTACCCGCACCTGGTGCGCCACGGCGACGACGGCGAGGCCGAGACCGTCGACGCGATCGGCGACCACAACAAGATCCGCGACGCCGTCGCCGAGTCCAAGCTGCACCCGGTGGGCTCCGACGAGTGGTGGGCGGCGGTGCGTACCGCCCGCCGGGAGAACAGCGAGCACCTCGCCGAGGAGGAGGACGAGGCGCTGCCCGACTTCCGCCGGCATGCGAGCGTCGAGCTGCGGGCCGAGCTGGGCCGCCGCTGGCTGACCTTCCACGGCGAGCACAAGTTCGGCCGCGACCTGGCCTTCGCCGACAAGGACCCGCAGCGCTACGTCGACGAACACCGCCGCTGAGCGGAGCGCCGATCTCCCCGACGCGGGGGAGTCGGCCCGGGGCGCGACCGGGACAGAATGGGCGGGTGAAGCCCCGCACGGTCCTCGCCCCGCTGACGGCCGGCAGCACCTGGCGGCGCGGCGTGTTCCTGCTGCTCGGCGGGGTGCTCGCGCTGCCGTACGCGCTGCTGGCGGTGGCCTTCGCCCAGCTGCTCACCCGGGCGGACATCCCCCGGCCGCTGGTGCTGGCCCTGCTCGGCGTCGCGGCGGTCATCGCGGCGGTCCCGGTCTTCCTCGACGGCCCCCGGGCGCTGGAGATCGCCGCCGCGCGGACCCTGCTCGGCGTCGACCTGCCGGACCCGGCCCCCGGGCACGTCGCCGACCGGGAGACCCGGCTGCGCTCGGCGCTCTGGATCGGGCTGCACCTGGTCAGCGGCGGGCTGTTGGTGGCCGCCCTGTTCAGCGCCGTGCCGATGGCGCTCGCCTTCATCGGGCAGCAGTTCGGGCTCGACACCGGGCTGACCGGCGGCGACCGGTTCGGGCCGCTCGACGGGCGGGACACCGGCTGGCTGACCCTCGCCGGCGTCGTCGTGCTGGTGGCGCTCGGCTACGCCGTGGCCGGGCTGGGCGCGCTGGCGGTGTCGATGGCCCCGGTGCTGCTCGGCCCGGCCCAGGCGGAACGGATCGCGGCCCTGGAGGCGCGCACCGCCCGGCTCGCCGAACGCAACCGGCTGGCCCGGGAACTGCACGACTCGGTGGGCCACGCCCTCACCGTCGCCACCCTCCAGGCCGGGGCCGCCCGCGAGCTGCTCGACCGGGACCCGGAGTTCGTCCGGCGCGCGCTGGGCGCGATCGAGGAGGCCGGGCGGACCGCCATGGACGACCTCGACCACGTGCTGGGGCTGCTCCGGGAGCCCGACGGCCGGCGGGCCGCGCCGGCGCCGCAGCGTACGCTCGCCGACCTGGACCGGCTGGTGGCCGACACCCGCGCGGCCGGCCTGCCGGTCGACACCCGGCGCACCGGCGACCCGGCCGACCTGCCGGCGGCGGTCTCCCGGGAGGGCTACCGGATCGTCCAGGAGGGGCTGACCAACGCGGCCCGGTACGGTCGGGGACCGGTCACGCTGCGCCTCGACGTGCACGCCGACGCGCTGGAGCTGGAACTGGACAACACGGTCAGCCGGCGCCGCCGCGCCGACCCGGGGCGGGGCGGCCGGGGCCTGGACGGGATGCGGGAGCGGGTGCTGCTGCTCGGCGGCCGGCTGACCGTCGGACCGGACGGCGACCGCTGGCGCATCCGGGTGCGACTGCCGTTCGAGGGGACCGCATGACGACCGGAACCGCGACGACCACCGGCGTGCTGATCGTCGACGACGACGAGCTGATCCGGGTCGGGCTGCGGGCCATCCTCGACGCCCAGCCCGACCTGCGGGTGCTCGGCGAGGCCGCCGACGGCGCGGAGGTGCCGCCGCTGGTCGCCCGGCTGCGCCCCCGGGTGGTGTTGATGGACGTGCGGATGCCCGGCATCGACGGCATCCAGGCCACCCGGCGGCTGCTCGCCACCTCCGCCGACCCGCCCCGGGTGCTGGTGGTGACGACGTTCGCCAACGACGAGTACGTCTACGACGCGCTCCGCGCCGGAGCGAGCGGGTTCCTGCTCAAGCGGGCCCGACCCGCCGAGGTGGTGGAGGCGGTCCGGGTCGTCGCGCGGGGCGAGTCGCTGCTCTTCCCCGCCGCCATCCGCCGCCTCGCCGGGGCGTACGGGGGGCGGGGCGCCGACCGGCTGACGGCCGCCCGGCTCACCGAACGCGAGGCGGAGGTGCTGCGGCTGATGACCACCGGGCTGTCCAATCCGGAGATCGCCGCGCACCTGGTGGTCGGGGTGGAGACGGTGAAGACCCACGTCGGCAACGTGCTGGCCAAGCTCGGCGTCCGCGACCGCACCCAGGCGGTGATCGCCGCGTACGAGTCGGGGTTCGTCACCCCGTCGGGCTGAGCGTTCCCTCCCGAGGGGGAGCCGGTTCACCGCCGCACGGGAGGGCGTACGCGGCCCGCCGGCCGAGGCTGGGAAGCATGACGACGACCAATGTTCCCACCCATCGACCGGCCCCGAGCCGGCTGGACCGGCTCGCCCCGCTGGCCGCCGGCTGGCTCGGCCTCTGGGGGCTGCTCGCCCTGGTCTCCGCCGTCACCGGCGCCGGCTACCCCTTCGGGGCGAACGATCCGGTCGACGGCGAGGCCAACCTGCTCCGGCTGGTCCCCACCGACGTCGGCGCGCCGCTGTTCGCCGTGCTGCTGCTCGGCGCCGCCGTGGCCGCGCTCGCCATGACCGGCCCGGCCCGCCGCCGGGCCCGACCGCTGAACACCCTGCTGTCGGCGTACGCCTGGACTGTCGCGTTCCTGCTCGCCGTCGTCGTGCCGGACGTGAAGGTGCTGGTCATCCTCGGCTACCTCCCGATCCTGATCGTCGGCGCGCCGTTCGGCTGGCCGCCGGTGGACTACGCCGACGTGTTCACCTGGGCCTTGTTCGCGCGGTGCGCGGCCATGGTCGGCGGGGTGCTGCTGGCCGGGGCGGTGCTGCGCTGGCAGCGGCGCACCGCGGGCGCCTGCCCGACGTGCGGGCGCGACGGCGCCGACCACGGCTGGACCTCGCCCGCCTCGGCCGCCCGCTGGGGGCGCGTGGCGGCCTGGACCGCGGCCACCGTTCCCGCCCTGTACGCGATCACCCGGCTCGCCTGGGCGGTCGGCGTCCCGCTCGGCATCGAGCGGTCGTTCCTCGACGAGATGCGCGAGTCCGGGCTGGTCTGGGCGGGTGCCGGGCTGGGCGCGTTCGCCCTGGTGGGCGCGGTCCTCACCCTCGGGCTGGTGCAGCGGTGGGGCGAACGGTTCCCGCGCTGGATGATCGGCCTGGCCGGGCGCCCGGTGCCGGTCCGGCTGGCCGTCGTCCCGGCGACGCTGGTGGCGGTGGCGGTCACCGCGGCGAGTCTCGGCCTGCTCGCCACCCCCGCCTTCTGGGACTTCTCCGGCGGGTTCAGCCTCGCCACCGCACCGATGCTGCTCTGGCCGTTCTGGGGCGTCGCGCTCGGCGTCGCCACGTACGCGTACCACCTGCGCCGTCGGGGCACCTGCGGGAGCTGCGGACGCGGCTGAGGCGGGGGTGCCCGGTCGACGGACCGGGCGCCCCCGTTCCCGTGAGCTAGCGTTGGTCGGGTGACTGCGCCTTCCCCGGTTACCCCGGCACCTCCGGCCGACCTGCCCGGCACGCTCGGCGCGCTGCGGGCGGCCGGCCACGCGTACCGCACGGTCAAGCAGGAACTCCGCGACAACCTCCTGGCCCGGATGCGTTCCGGCGCCGACCGCTTCCCCGGCATCGTCGGCTACGACGACACGGTGCTGCCCGAGGTCGAGCGCGCGCTGCTCGCCGGGCACGACATGGTGCTGCTCGGCGAGCGGGGCCAGGGCAAGACCCGGCTCATCCGCTCGCTCGTCGGCCTGCTCGACGAGTGGACCCCGGTGATCGCCGGCTCGGTGCTCAACGAGCACCCGCTGCACCCGCTCACCCCCAGCTCTCGGGCGCTGGTCGCCGAGGCCGGCGACGACCTGCCGGTGGCGTGGCTGCACCGCTCGATGCGCTACGGCGAGAAGCTGGCCACCCCGGACACCAGCGTCGGCGACCTGATCGGCGACGTCGACCCGATCCGGATCGCCCAGGGGCGCACCCTCGGCGACCCGGAGACGATCCACTTCGGCCTCGTCCCGCGTACCAACCGGGGCATCTTCGCCGTCAACGAGCTGCCCGACCTGGCCGAACGGATCCAGGTGGCGCTGCTCAACGTGCTGGAGGAGCGGGACATCCAGGTCCGCGGCTACCAGCTGCGGCTGCCACTGGACCTGTTCCTGGTGGCCAGCGCCAACCCGGAGGACTACACCAACCGGGGCCGGATCATCACCCCGCTGAAGGACCGCTTCGGCGCCGAGGTGCGTACCCACTACCCGGTCGACCTCGACCTGGAGCTGGCCCTCATCCGGCAGGAGGCCGACCTGGTCGCCGAGGTGCCGGAGCACGTGCTGGAGGTCCTCGCGCGGTTCGCCCGCGCGGTGCGCGAGTCGCCGTCGGTGGACCCGCGCTCGGGTGTCTCCGCCCGGTTCGCCATCGCCGCCGCCGAGACGGTCGCCGCCGCCGCGCTGCGCCGCGCCGGCCTGCTGGCCGCCGCCGGCACGGTGCCCCCCGCCGAGCGGTTAGGAAGGGCACCTTCCACATCAGAAAGCGATAGCAAGGTGCCCTTCCTTTCATCCGAGGGGGCGGTGGCGCGGGTGGGGGACGCGGTTTCCGTGACCAGCACCCTGCGCGGGAAGGTCGAGTTCGAGAGCGGCGAGGAGGGCCGGGAGGTCGAGATCCTCGGCCACCTGCTGCGGACCGCGACCGCCGAGACGTTCCGGGCCCGGCTGGCGGGGCTGGACCTCTCCGGGTTCACCGCCCTGGTCGACGAGGACGCCGTCATCGAGACCGGCGAGCTGGTCAGTTCCGCCGAGCTGCTGCGCCAGGTGGGCACCGTGCCCGGCCTGGCCAAGGCGCTGGACCGGCTCGGGCTGGGCGACGCGCCCACCCCGGAGCAGGTCGCGGCCGGCGTGGAGTTCGTCCTGGAAGGGCTGCACCTGACCCGCCGGCTCGGCAAGGACGTCACCGACTCCGGCCGGACCCGCTACGGCGGCCGGGCCTGAGCATGGCCGGCGACCGGTTCCGGTACGGGCAGTGGCGGGGCGGCCCCGACCCGCTCGCGCCCCCGTACGACGTGCGGGGGGCGGTGGACGCCGTCGGTGCCGAGGTGCTGGCCGGCGGCAGTCTCCGGGAGGCGCTGCGGAGCCTGCTGCGGCAGGGCCCCCAGGGGCGCGGCGGCCTCGACGACCTCGCCGCCCGGGCCAGGCGGCTGCGCCGGGAGGCGTTGCGCCGGGGCGACCTGGACGGGGCGGTCACCCGGGCCCGGGCCCTGCTCGACCAGGCGCTCGCCGCCGAGCGGGACGAGCTGCGCGGGCGCGACGACGACGCGCGGTTCGCCGAGGCGGTGCTGGACAACCTGCCCCGCTCGACGGCCCGCGCCGTGGAGGAGCTGACCGGCTACCGGTGGAGCAGCGACGAGGCCCGCCGGACGTACCAGCGGATCCTCGACGGGCTGCGCGACGATGTGCTCGGCCAGCGCTTCGCCGGGCTGCGCGACGCGGTGCGCGCCTCGGCGGATCCGGCCGCGCAGCAGCGGCTGGCCGAGATGATGCGCGACCTCAACGACCTGCTGGCCCGCCACGCCCGGTCGGAGGACACCACCGACGCCTTCGCCGAGTTCATGCGCCGGCACGGCGCGTTCTTCCCCGAGCAGCCGGCCGACGTCGACGAGTTGGTCGACGTGCTGGCCCGGCGCTCCGCCGCCGGTGAGCGGCTGATGCGCTCGCTCTCCGACCGCCAACGTGAGGAGTTGGCCGGCCTGATGCGGCAGTCGCTCGGCGACCGGCTCGCCGGGGAGCTGTCCGCGCTGGACGCCAACCTCCGGGCGCTCCGCCCCGACCTGCACCGGGGCCAGGGCGAGCGGGTGCGGGGCGAGCGGCCGCTCGGCTACGGCGAGGCCGCCGGCGCGCTCGGCGAGATCGCCGAGCTGGACGAGCTGCTGGACCAGCTCGACCAGGAGCATCCGGGCGCCACCCTGGACGACGTCGACGTCGACGCGGTGGCCCGGACGCTGGGCCGCGACGCCGCCGACGACGTACGCCGGCTGCGGGAGCTGGAGCGGGAGCTGCGCCGGCAGGGTTGGGTGAGCCGGGACGCCGACGGGCTGACCCTGAGCCCGAAGGCGCTGCGCCGGCTCGGCGGCACGGCGCTGCGGCGGGTCTTCGCGGACCTGACGGCCGGGCCGCGCGGCCAGCACGACCTGCGCTCGGCGGGCGCCGCCGGCGAGGTCAGCGGCGGATCGAGGCCTTGGGAGTACGGCGACGAGCAGCCCCTGGACGTGGTGCGGACGCTGGCCCGCGCGGTCCGCCGTGCCGGCTCCGGTGTGCCGGTCCAGCTGGCCGTCGAGGACTTCGAGGTGGTGGAGACCGAGCGGCGGGCCTCGGCGGCGGTGGTGCTCTGCGTCGACCTCTCCTACTCGATGATCTCCCAGGGCCGGTGGGGCCCGATGAAGCAGACCGCGCTGGCGCTGGCGCACCTGATGGCCACCCGGTTCCCCCAGGACGCGTTGCAGATCGTCGGCTTCGGCCTGGAGGCGCTGCCGCTGACCCAGCAGGAACTGGCCGCCGTCGAGCCGGACCTGCGGCAGGGCACGAACCTCCAGCACGCGCTGCGACTTGCCGCCCGGCACCTGCGGCGGCACCCGGACGCCGAGCCGGTGGTGCTGGTCGTCACCGACGGGGAGCCGACCGCCCACCTGGACCCGGACGACGGGGAGGCGCTGTTCCACTGGCCGCCGCTGCCGGAGACCATCGCGGCGACCGTGGGCGAGGTGGACCGGCTCACCCGCTACGGGGCCACGCTCAACCTCTTCATGCTCGGCGACGATCCCGGCCTGCGCCGCTTCGTCGACGCCGTGGCCCGCCGCTCGAAGGGCCGCATGTTCACCCCCGACCTGGAGGATCTCGGCGAGTACGTGGTCTCCGACTACCTCCGCACCCGGCAACCCCGCCGTCGCTGACCTGACGGATTCGACGGGTTTGGACGGCTGCGCCCCGTGCCCAGCCTTGGTGCAGGGCCGGGCTGGTGCAGGCGCGTGGCCGGCAACGGTTCCGCTTTGGCCGCCGCTCCTGGTCCTGTCGACGGGGCAGCTCGACAGCGTCCGAACAACCCTTCGGCCTCCGGCGTCCCGGCACGCGTTTCCGCCGGTCCCTTCCGGGTGAACCGTGCGCGGGAACTCCGGGCCGGACAGCGTGGGCCGGGATTGACTGGGGACATGGACAGCGGGGCGTTGCGGGGGGCGTACGCGGAGGTGCTCGCGGAGGTCGAGGCGGGCGGGTTCGCGCCGCCGCCAGCCGGGCAGTTGAGCGCCGAGCAGATCGTCGCGCACCTCGCCGCCAACGACGAGCTGATGACCGAGGCGACCGAGGCGGTCATCGCGGGCTCGCCGTTCGCGTACTACGACCTGGAGACCATCCACCGCCCGCAGGTGGACGCGCTGGTTGTCGAGTGCGGCGGGTTGGCCGGGCTGGCCACCCTGCTGCGGGCCACCAGCCAGAAGCTCTGCGCGCTGACCGACCGGCTCGGCGCGGCGGCGCAGACCCCGGTCGAGACCCACCTGCGCGAGGGTTTCGACCTTGTCGTCGACGAGCCGCTGCCCTGGGGCCGCACCCTCGACCTGCACGCCCGCGTCCACCTGCCGAAGCACCTGGCCCAACTGCGCATGCTGCGCGTCGGCTGAGGCTCCGCGCCCCCGTCAGTCGACGACCCGGACGTCCTTCCAGAAGGCGACCCGGTCGCGGACCATCTCCGCCTCCGGCTTCGGCTCGGGGTAGTACCAGACCGCGTCGGCGCTGGTCCGGCCGTCGTGTTCGAGGGTGTAGTAGGACGCGGTGCCCTTCCACGGGCAGACGGTGTGCGTGTCGGACTCGCGGAGCAGGTCGTCCCGTAGGGCGGCGCGCGGGAAGTAGTGGTTCCCCTCGACCAGCACGGTGTCGTCGCTCTCGGCCACGACCAGGTCGTTCCAGACGGCTCTCGGCATGGCTCCCACGCTATGCCGCCGGCCCGGCGGCGGCCAGTGTTCCGACCACGTCGCGGACGCACCAGTGGACGTCCCCCGTCACGGGGGTTGCAGCGCGTACAGTGATCGCATGTGTGCGGTCCGTGTGGATCATCATCCGGTCGACCACGACGGTGCGGTGGCCCAGTTGCGACGGTCCTACGCGGCGGTGCCCGCGGGCGCGCCGGTGCGGCTGGCCAAGCGCACCTCCAACCTGTTCCGTCCCCGGTCCGCCCCGCGTGCGCCGGGCCTGGACGTCACCGGGCTCACGGGCGTGCTCGCCGTGGACCCGGTCGCCCGCACGGCCGACGTGCAGGGCATGTGCACCTACGAGGACCTGGTCGACGCGACCCTGCCGCACGGGCTGATGCCGCTGGTCGTGCCGCAGTTGCGCACCATCACCCTCGGCGGGGCGGTGACCGGTCTCGGCATCGAGTCGACCTCGTTCCGCAACGGCCTGCCGCACGAGTCGGTAATCGAGATGGACGTGCTCACCGGGGCCGGCGAGATCGTCACCGCCCGCCCGGAGGGGGAGCACGCCGACCTCTTCGCGGCGTTCCCCAACTCGCTGGGCAGCCTCGGCTACGCCACCCGGCTGCGCATCGAACTTCAGCCGGTACGCCGCTTCGTGGCCCTGCGCAACGTCCGGTTCACCCGGCTGGAGGCGCTCGCCGACGCGATCGCCGAGGTCGCCGCGACCCGGTCCTGGGCGGGGGAGGCGGTGGACGCGATGGACGGGGTGATGTTCAGCCCCGGCGAGGCGTACCTGGTGCTGGGCACCTTCACCGACGACGCGCCACCGCCCAGCGACTACACGGGACAGGACATCTACTACCGCTCGCTGCGCCGGCGCACGCACGACGCACTGACCACCTACGACTATCTCTGGCGCTGGGACACCGACTGGTTCTGGTGTTCGGCGGCGTTCGGGGTGCAGCACCCGGTGCTCCGGCGGGTCTGGCCGGCGCGGTGGCGGCGCAGCGACGTCTACCACCGGCTGGTCCGGTGGGAGCACCGGCACGGCGTGGCCGCCCGGATCGACCGCCTGCGGGGCCAGCCGGCGCGCGAGCGGGTGGTGCAGGACGTGGAGATCCCGCTGGAGCGGATGGCCGAGTTCCTGCGCTGGTTCGCCGGCGCCGTGGGGATGACCCCGGTCTGGCTGTGTCCGTTGCGGTTGCGCGAGCCGTCCGGTCCCGGTTCGGCCCGGGCCTGGCCGCTCTATCCGCTCCGGGCCGGGCAGGACTACGTGAACGTCGGCTTCTGGGGCAGCGTGCCGATCGCGGCCGGGGCCGCCGACGGCGACGTCAACCGGGTGATCGAGCGCATGGTGTCGGAGTCGGGCGGCCACAAGTCGCTCTACTCCGACGCGTACTACGACCGGGAATCCTTCGACCGGCTCTACGGCGGCGCGACGTGGCGCGCGGTGAAGGACCGTTACGACCCGGACCACCGGCTCACCGGACTGTACGAGAAGGCGGTAGCGAGAGCATGAGCCTGACCGATCGAGACCAGGGGGCGGCGAGCGCTCCCGCCAGCCCGCCGGCGGGGAGCCGGCGCCCGGGTCCGACCGTGGCGGACGTCGTCCGCGCGTTGACGACCGGTGCCCTGCCGGTGCGGGTCACCGGGTACGACGGCAGCGCGGTCGGCCCGGCCGACGCCGGCATCACCCTGTCGATCCGTTCCGAGCGGGGCCTGACGTACCTGCTCACCGCCCCGGGCGACCTGGGTATGGCCCGGGCGTACGTCGGCGGCGACCTGGCGTTGCAGGGGGTGCACCCGGGCGACCCGTACGAGGCGTTGCGGGTGCTCAAGGACGAGCTGCGGCTGCGTACGCCGTCGCTGGCCGAGGGGCTGGCCCTGGTGCGCGGGCTGGGCTGGGAGCGGCTGATGCCGCCGCCGCCCCCGCCGCAGGAGGCGCTGCCGCGCTGGAAGCGCCTGGTGAACGGGCTGCGGCACTCCCGCACCCGGGACAGCACCGCGATCTCCCACCACTACGACGTCTCGAACGCCTTCTACGAGAAGGTGCTCGGCCCGTCGATGACGTACACCTGCGCGCTCTTCCGCTCGCCCGACGACACGCTGGAGCAGGCGCAGGCGGCCAAGTACGACCTGGTGGCGCAGAAGCTGGCGCTGAAGGCCGGGATGCGGCTGCTCGACGTGGGCTGCGGGTGGGGCGGCATGGTCCGGCACGCGGCCCGCGAGTACGGCGTGAAGGCGCTCGGGGTGACCCTGTCCCGGGCGCAGGCCGAGTGGGCGCGGGCGGCGATCGAGCGGGAGGGGTTGACCGGCCTGGCCGAGGTGCGCCACCTCGACTACCGGGACGCGCCGGGCGAGCAGTTCGACGCGGTCTCCTCGATCGGCCTGACCGAGCACGTCGGGGTGCGTCACTACCCGGCCTACTTCGGGGCCCTGCGGGACCGGCTGCGGCCGGACGGGCGGCTGCTCAACCACTGCATCACGCGGGCCGACAACCGCGCGCCGCACCGGTCGGGCGCGTTCATCGACCGCTACGTCTTTCCCGACGGGGAGCTGGCCGGCCCGGGGCGCCTGGTCAGCGAGATCCACGACGTCGGGTTGGAGGTGCAGCACGAGGAGAACCTGCGGCTGCACTACGCGCTGACGCTGGCCGGCTGGTGCCGCAACCTCGTCGCGCACTGGGACTTCTGCGTCTCGGAGGTGGGTCCGGGCACGGCCCGGGTGTGGGGCCTCTACATGGCCGGGTCCCGGCTGGCGTTCGAGCGCAACGGCATCCAGCTGCACCAGGTGCTGGCCACCCGCCCCGGCCCGGAGGGGGCGAGCGGCTACCCGCTGCGCCCCGACTGGCTGGCCTGACCGCGTCCGACAGCCGCGCCGACCGCCGGCGCGGCTGTCGCCGAAGCTATTGACAAACAAATTTTGTACGTACAAACTGATTTTGCCATGAGAGACGTCCTATACCTGGAACAGATCGAGCAGGCCGAGGTCCTGCTCAAGCCGCACCGCGTCGAGGTGCTGCGACAACTGGCCGAGCCGCGCACCTGCACCGAGGTCGCCAACCGGCTGGAGCAGACGCCGCAGCGCGTCTACTACCACGTCAAGCAGCTCGTCGCCGCCGGGCTGGTCGAGCTGGTCAGCGAACGCAAGGTCCGGGGCATCACCGAGGGCATCTACCAGGCCGCCGCCCGGTCCTACTGGCTGTCGCCCCGGCTGGTCGGCCGGATCGGCCTGCGCCGGGCCCGCGACGAGCTGAGCCTGGGCTACCTGCTGGACCTGATGGAGGAGGTCCAGGAGGACATCGCCGGGCTCGACCGTGCCGCCCCCGAACTCCCCTCGGTCGGGGTCGCCGGCGAGATCCGGGTGCCGGCGGAGCTCCGCCAGCAGTTCCTGCACGACCTGCAGAGCACTCTGCAGGACCTGTTCACCCGCTACGGGGGCGCCGAGGGCGACGCCTTCAAGCTCGCCGTGGCCTGCTACCCGAAGGGGAAAGAACGTGACTGAATTGATGAGGCTGCCCGTCCGTCTCGCCGCACCGGCCGAGGCCGTCCGCCGCGCCCTGACCGACCCGGCCGAGCTGCGCGTCTGGCTCGCCGAACACGCCGAGGTCGAGCTGCCGCGACGGTACGAGTTCTGGGGCCGCCACACCCCGGAGGGCGACGCGCCGCACCAGCGGCTGCTACACGTCGACGACGACACGCTGCGCTTCGCGTGGCTGCTCGACGGGGTGGAGACCACCACCGAGTTCGCCCTGCGCGCGGAGGGTCCCGGGACCACGGTGCTGACGCTGACCCAGAGCCACTTCGACTTCGCCGAGGCGATGAGCGGCAGCAGCATCCGGGGCGTGCTCCAGACGTTCTGGAGCCTGTCGCTGGCCAACCTGGCCGCCCACCTGGCGGGGCAGTCGCTGCTGCCGAAGGTCGACTTCGCCTCCGCCGAGATGCGCGGCGAGCTGCTGATCGACGCGCCGGCGGCGAAGGTCTTCGAGTCGCTGACCGACTCCGAGCAGGCCAGCGCCTGGTTCGGCTACCCGATCGGCATCGAGCCCTGGGTCGGCGGTCGCTACGCCATGGGCGGCTTCGAGCACGGCTACGCGGCGAAGGTCGTCGACCTGGAGCCGGGCCGGAAGCTGTCGGTGGACTGGGGACCGACCGGCGTCAGCACCTGGGAACTGGCCGAGTCGCAGGGGAAGACGAAGCTGACCTTCGTGCAGTCCGGCTTCGACGAGCAGAACCCGCCGTACGGGGCGTGGGCCGGGTCGGTCTCGTCGCTGTTCGAGCTGCGCCGGTTCCACGAGATGAAGGACTGGCAGCCGATCTGGCTCCCCGCGGAGGTGCCGGGCCTGGAACCCGTGCCCGCGAAGGCGACGAGCTGACGTACGCCCCCCGGGGTGCGCTCCAGCCCGGAGCGCGCCCCGGGTCGTCGAAAGTCGCAGGTGATAGTCGGGCGGCTCGTGGGTACTGGGGGGCGATGTTCTTCATCTTCGGGCTCCGCACCAAGGTCAGCCAGTCCGGCGTGGTGCAGCAGGTCTGCCGCAACTGCCACAACCAGGCCGCACAGGTGATCACACGCCGATCGACGAAGTTCAGCCTGTTCTTCGTGCCGCTCATCCCGATCCGCACCCGCTACGTGCAGCAGTGCACCTTCTGCGGCGCCCAGTACGACATCTCCCGGTCGGAGGCCGAGCGCCTCCCGGTCGGCTGAGCCCACCGATGGCCCGTTTCCTCTGCTGGCTGATCGGCCGACCGCCCGCCGCGCCCGCGCCCGTGCACACCGTCTCCCGGCCGCCGTGCACCCCCGGCCGCCGCCGCCGCCGTCGTCGCCGCGACCGCCGGCCGCTGGCCGGCACCGCCCTGCCCCGTTCGCCCTGGAACCGCTCCGCCGGGCGCTGACCGATTCGTGATCCGCCGAGGCGCGGCGGACTGGTGGGGCCGTGCCAGGATGTGGCGGTGTCGTACCCCCCTCATGCGTCGTACCCGCACATGCCGGGCCCCGTGACGCCGATGGCGTACCCCCACCCGATCGCGCCCCCGCCCGGCTACGCGGTGCTCGCCGTCACGGTGAACCGTGGCCCGTACATCGTGCCCGCCCCCGCCACGAGCAAGTTCAAGGTCAACGGCCAGCCGGTGCCGATCCCCGGCGAGGGCACCTGGTACGTGGTGATTCCTCCCGGGTCACTCGACGTGCGGTACACCGACTTCATGGGCCTGCCGCTGATCACCACCACGCTGGTCGCCCATCCCGGCGCGGCCTACCACCTGTCGTTCCGCTTCGGCGGCTGGCGCAACCGCGCCTACGACGGGTACGGCACCGACGTGACGAAGTTCGGGCTCTGGTCGAACTACAGCATCGCGCTGGTCACGTTGGGCGCCTTCGGGCTGATCTGCTGCGGCTTCCTGGGGCCGTTCACCACCCTGCTCTGAGCCGGTTCCGCGCGGCCCCGCCCCGGGCCGACGGCTGCGGCGGGTGCCACCGGCCGGGGCGGCGCCGGGCGCGGGCGGCGACGACCGCCTATCGTGGCGGATCGTGACGAGCACCGAGGAACGACTGGCCGCGATCCGCGGCGGCGTGCCACCGAGGCGGCACAACGCGCGCACCATCGCCGCCCTGACCGGCAATCCGGGCTGCACCCGGCGGGCCGTGCTGGACGGCGCGGGGGTGGACAAGCCGAAGCTGGCCGAGCGGATCGGCTTTCCCGCCCGGTTCGGGCAGTCCCGGTTCGCCATCACCCGGGGCAACGCGTTCGAGGCGCAGGTCAAGGCCGACGGCGGGGCCGAGCTGATGCGGCTGGTCGCCGAGCGGCTGGGCGTACCGGTGCCGGCGGCGGCGAGCTGGACGGACCTCGGCGACGGCGTCGAGGACGACACGGCCGCCCGGCACCGCCGCTCCGCCGCGCTGCTGACCGGCGCCACCCCCGCCGGGACGGACGACACCGCCGCCCTGTTCGACCACCCGCTGCTCGGCCTGGAGGTCGCCGGCCGCCGGGTGCACCTGGAGCCGGACCTGGTCGCCGCCCGGCTCGCCGGCCGGTTCCACGTCGTCGAGATCAAGTCGTTCCCGGTGGTCGACGGCCAGGCCGACCCGGCCAAGGTGTCCGGCGCCGCGATCCAGTCCGCCGTCTACGTGCTGGCCCTGCGCGAGCTGCTCGCCGCCGCCGGGCACGACCCGGAGCTGGTGTCGCACGACGCGGTGCTGGTCTGCCCGCGCGACTTCGCCCTCCAGCCGGTGGCCAGCCTGGTCGACGTGCGCAAGCAGCTGCTGGTGCTGCGCCGCCAGCTCGACCGGATGGCCCGGGTCGACGCGCTGCTGGCCGCCGTGCCCGAGGACTTCACCGCCGACCTGACGGTCGAGCCCGCGGCCCTGCTAGCCGCGCTGTCGCAGGTGCAGGCCCGCTACGCGCCCGACTGCCTGGCGGCCTGCGAGCTGGCGTACTTCTGCCGGCACGAGGCGCGCGGGCACACCGGGGCGCTGGGCCGGCCGGTCCGGGAGGCGCTCGGCGGGGTCGCGGAGGTCGACGAGGTGCTGGCGCTGGCCGCCGGCGAGCGCGCCCCGGAGCCCGGGCAGGAGGAGGCCGCCGCGCTGCTGCGGGCCGCCGCCCGGTTGCGCGCCGACGCCCTCACCGGGCCCCCCGCATGAGTACGCCGACCGCCCGTCGCCGCCACCCGGCCGATCCCTCGCCGCCCCGCGCCGGTTCACTCGCGGGGCCGGGGCGAGCGGCACGGCCACCAGCCGCCGCCGGCCGGGCGGGCAGGTCGGCGTGAGCACATTGCGCGCGCTCGCCCGGGCCCAGGCGCTCGCCGCCGGGGTGGCCCAGCCGGTGGCCACCGTCCGGCACCTGCACCTGTCCGCGCGACCGCTGGTGCTGGTGCCGCTGGCGATGGCCGGCGAGGCCAACGCGCCGCTGGCGGCGCTGGTCGGCGACGCCCCGGACGCGGCGCGGCTGCTGATCGTGCCGCAGCCCCGCAACCGTGACCAGCGGTTCGCGTTCGCCGCCGAGCTGGCCGGGATCGTGCTGCCCTACCTGGACGGGTTCCGGGGCGTCTCCGAGGCGGTGCCGGTCGACCGGGGCAGGGACGTGCGGTACCGCCACGTCGACGCCCCGCAGCTGCTGGTGCCGAACCCCGCCGGGATCACCTTCCTGCGGCTGTTCGGCCGTTCCACCCGCTTCCGCCGGCCGGACGGGGACTATCCGGTGCACCCGTCGGTGCCGGTGCTCGGGTGCTGGCTGACCTTCTTCGCGGAGCGGGCCGAGCACCCCGGCTCGTCGGCGCTGCTGGCGATGACCGACGCGCTGGCCCTGCACTGGGCCACCGGGCAGAGCGTGGTGGAGGACCTGCACCTGCCGGCGCTGCTCGGCTGGATCGACCCGCCCGCCGGGCTCACCGGCGCCGAGGCGGCGGCCCGGGCCGAGGACCCGGCGACCTGCCCGCCCGCCGGCCCGGCCACCGACCCGGACTTCGACAACCGGTGGCTCGCGCCGGCCATCGCCGCGTACGCCGCCGCCGAGGACGACCCGGTCGCGCGCGCCGGGGCGTACGCGGAGCTGGAACGGCTGCTGCGCGACCAGCTCGCGCCCACCTGGGAGCTGATGTGGCGCGGCGTGGGGCTGCTGCGCGGCCTGCCCCCGGGCGCCCGGGTGGCCGGCCGGTGGGACGGCGACAAGGACGCCTTCACCGGCTACGCCGAGCACGTCGACTCCGGCGGCGCGCCGCAACCCCGCCGGGACGGGGCGGTCGCCGCCGCCCAGCGGCTGCACCGGCTGGAACGGGCCCTGACCTCCTACGCGGTGCAGCGCGCCTACGACGACCCGCTGGTGATGGCGGAGCACCGGCTGACCGGGGAGGCGTTCGTCGGCGAGGTGACCCTGGCGGACCCGAAGCGGGTGGACGACACCGGGAAGCGTCCGGTGCTGCGCCCCCGGATCCAGCTGGTCACCACCGAGCCGGTGTCGGTGCCGGTCGGCGCGACGCTGTACTCGCCGGCCCGGCCGGCGCAGAAGGCCCGGGTGGTCTTCGTGACCCCGGCGGCGGACGGCAAGACCGAGGTGGTGCTGGAGCTCTCCGGCGGGATGGGCCGGGGGCTGACCGCGCCGCCGGGCAGCGTGCCCGAGGTGGGGGAGCGGCTCTGCTACACCACCCTGTCGGACGCGTTCATGCCGGCGGGGGCGTTCCCGGCGGTCGAGGAGACACCGTGGACGCACGGTGGACCGCCGGATCTGGCTTGACCCTCACGTAACGGCAGGCGGGAGCCTCGGTGGCGGAAGGGAGGGAACCATGGCCTACACGGTGGGACAGGTCGCGAGGGCGGCCGGCGTGACCGTGCGGACGCTGCACCACTACGACGGGATCGGACTGCTCTCGCCCAGTGGCCGCAGCAGCACCGGCTACCGGCGCTACGACGACGCCGACCTGGACCGGTTGCAGCACATCCGCTACTACCGGGAGCTGGGGTTCCCGCTGGAGGAGATCGCCGCGATCCTCGACGACCCGGCGAGTGACCGGGCGTCGCACCTGCGTCGCCAGCACGAGCTGCTGTCCGTACGGATCAGGAAGCTCCAGGAGATGGTCGCGGCGATCGAGTTCGCGATGGAGGCGAGCAAGTTGAACATTCCACTGACCCCGCAGGAGCGGTTCGAGGTCTTCGGCGACTTCGACCCGGACGCGCACACCGAGGAGGTCGAGCAACGCTGGGGCGACACCGACGCGTACCGCCAGTCGAACGAGCGGGTCGCCCGCTACACCAAGGACGACTGGCTGCGGAACAAGGCCGAGAACGAGGACTGGGCGCGGCGGTTCGTCGAGGTGATGGCATCCGGGGCGCCCGCGGACGGGCCGGCGGCCATGGACCTGGCCGAGGAGCACCGGCAGCTCATCAGCCGCTGGTTCTACGACTGCCCGTTCGAGCTGCACACCTGTCTGGCCGACATGTACGTGTCGGACGAGCGGTTCACCGCGTACTTCGAGACGATCAGGCCGGGGATGGCCGCCTACCTGGGCGAGGCCATCCACGCCAACGCCATCACCCGCGCCTGACGCGCGGCCGTACCCGGAGGTCAGCAGTGTTCATCGTCGCCGGCAGTCTCTACGTCGACCCGGACCAGCGGGACGCCTACCTGGCCGACTGCGTGGAGGTCGTCCGGCAGGCGCGGTCCGCGCCGGGCTGCGTCGACTTCGCGATCGGCGCGGACCTGGTCGAGCCGGGACGGATCAACGTCTACGAGCGCTGGGAGTCCGAGGAGCAGCTGCTCGACTTCCGGGGCTCCGGACCCTCGACGGAGCAGGCGGTGGCGATCCGCGGCGCGGAGGTGCACCGCTACCTGATCTCCGGGGTCGAGGCTCCCTGACGGGGCCGGCGGGGCGTCACGGCGTCCGGCCGGCTTCGTCGGGGGCGACCAGGTGGTCGTAGACGGTGCGGGCGAGGCGACGGACCACCTCGTCGCCGGTGGCGATCGGGCCGGAGGTGAGGAACGCGACCGCGACCCTCGGAGCCGGGAATCAGGTAGTGGCCCACGTCGTGGGAGGCGCCCGGCAGGTCGCCGGTCTTGTGGGCGACCGGCACGCCGGGCGCCGTACCGGCCGGAGAGGTCGCGGACGGTGACGCCAGCCGGGTTGGTGCCGGCGGAGGCGTCCACCACCTGCCGGAGCCGGTCGGTCAGGGGCAGGCGGCGGCCGGCGGCCGGATCGGTGGGCGGCGGGGGATCGGTGACCACCGGGCCGGTCCGTCGCTGCGGCCGGGCGCCGGGGCGGAGCACCTCCAGGGCGCCTCACCGGCGGCCGACCAACGGGACGTCGTAGGCGTACGGCGTGCCGTCGACGACCAGCGTGCCGCGCGCGGCCCGGCCGGTGATCCGCATGTCCGGGTCGGACGCCCGGCCGGTGTCGCCGTCGCACGCCCGGTAGCGCACCGTGCGCGTGCGGGTGTCGACCGAGAAGACCCCGCCGGGGAAGGCCAGCCACGCCGCCGAGGCCGCCCGGGCCCGGGCCCCGGTCCGCCGCCGTCCGCCGCTGCGGGGTCCGCCGCCAGCGTCAGCGCCGTGACGATCGCCAGCGGTACGCGGACAGCAGTCCACCGGGAAGACGAACGACTCTTGTCTGCTTTCCTCACGTTCGCACGATATGGACGTGGGTATCGCGGGCGTGGCCGCCCCCGGCGGCGTCACCCGTCCGGGCGGCGCCCTACGGCGGTCGGCGGCGCCGGTGCTGGCGGCAGCCCTCCGGGGGTGGGGCGGCGTCGGTTGCCGGCGGTGGCCCCGGGGTGGGGCGGCGCCCCTACCGCTTCGGTGCTGCCGGCGTCGGTGCCGGGGTCAGGCCCGGGGCGAGGCGGCGCAGCGAGGTGAACGTGGGAACCAGCGCGTCGTAGAGCCCGGCGAAGAGCGGCAGCAGGGCGGCGTAGGTGGCGGCGGCGGCCGGATCCGGGCGTGCCGTCTCCTCGATGCGCACCAGGTGGGCGGCGACCTCGATGGAGGGGATCAGCCCCAGCGCCTCCATGCCGAGCAGCGCCGCGCCGAAGCCGGAGCCCTCCCGCGTGGCGGGGAAGTGCACCGGCACGCCGAGCACGTCGGCCAGCATCTGCCGCCACAGCGGGCTGCGCGCGAAGCCGCCGCTGGCGCGAATCTCCCGGACCTCGTTGCCGGCGGCCCGCACCGAGGCCAGTACCAGCGCCAACTGCTGGCAGACGCCCTCCAGCGCGGCCCGCACCAGGTGCGCCCGGCGGTGCCCGTGGGTCAGCCCCACGTACGCGCCGCGCGGCAGCGCGCTCCAGTGCGGGGCGCGTTCGCTGAGCAGGTACGGCAGCATGATCAGACCGCCGGAGCCGACCGGTGCCAGCGCGGCCTGCGCCAGCAGCTCCTCCTCGGCGTCCTCGCCCAGCTCCGGGGCGAGCGCGTCGCCGGTCCACTCCAGCACGACGCCGCCGTTGTTGATCGCCCCGCCGACCACCCAGCGTTGCTCGGTCAGCGCGTAGCAGAACACCCCGCCGAGCGGGTCGACGCCGGGGCGCTCCACCATGACCCGCATCGCGCCGCTGGTGCCGATCGTGCAGGCCATCACGCCCGGGGCGACCGCGCCGAGCCCGAGGTTGGCCAGCGGGCCGTCCCCGGCGCCGACGACCACCTTCGTGTCCCGGGGCAGCCCGGTCGCCGCGGCGGCCTCGGCGGTGAGGCCGGGCAGCACGGTGGTGGTGGGGACCAGCTCCGGCAACTGCTCCGCGGTGATCCCGGCGACGCCGAGCGCCTCGGAGTCCCAGGAGAGCTGGTGCATGTCCATCAGCCCGGTGGCGGAGGCGACCGAGTGGTCGGTCACCAGCGCGTCGCACAGCCGCAGCAGCACCCAGTCCTTGATGCCCACCCAGTACGCCACCCGCCCGAACAGCACCGGCTCCTGCTCGGCGAACCAGAGCAGCTTGGGCAGCGGCGCCATTGGATGCACCGGGGTGCCGGTGCGGCGGTGCAGCGCCAGCCCGGACGGGACCGCGCGCAGCCGCTCGGCCTGCCGGCTGGCCCGCGAGTCGGCCCAGGTGAGTGACGGGGTGAGCGGGCGGCC
Organism: Micromonospora sp. CNZ303; assembly: GCF_004345505.1. Taxonomy (NCBI): domain Bacteria; kingdom Bacillati; phylum Actinomycetota; class Actinomycetes; order Micromonosporales; family Micromonosporaceae; genus Micromonospora; species Micromonospora sp. CNZ303. The sequence continues at coordinate 250,579 of NZ_SLVT01000004.1, forward strand.
GTCCGGGTCCAGGCCGATCAGGCTGTGCATCGCCGTGCCGAAGGAGAGCCCGGCGACCGGCCGGTCCAGCTCCGTTACGACCACGCGCACCGACTCCAGCACCGCCGCGTGGATGTGCCACGCGTCCTGCTCCGCGTAGCCGGGGAAGGGTTCGTCGAGGGGGTAGCCGACCGAGTGGTGGGCGAGCTGGGCGCCGTCCAGGTCGTACGCGACCGCCTTGGTGCTGGTCGTGCCGATGTCGACGCCGATCACCACCGGGCGGAGCGGGTCGCCCACCGGTCCCACCCCCTCGTCGGCCCTGGCTGCCGCCGACGTTACCCAGCGTCCGGGGGGTCCGTAGGGGGAACAACCCGGTTTCCCGGTCGGGTCTTCCTCGGCACGCCCGCGCCCGGCGAGAATGCCGGTCGTGTGAACTTCTCACACGTCCACCGGACGGGAGGAAGTCCCGATGAGGCCAAGGCCGCTCTGCGCACTGGTCACCGCCCTCGCCACGGTCGCCACCACAGCGGTCGCCGGCGTCCCGCCGGCCGCCGCGCGGCACCACGACGGCGGCTACTCGGCGGAGATCCGTCGGGCGTCGTACGGCGTCCCGCACATCACCGCCCGCACCTTCGCCAGCCTCGGCTTCGGCGTCGGCCACGTCCAGGCCGAGGACAACATCTGCGTGATCGCAGAGAAGGCCGTCACGGTCAACGCCGAGCGGTCCCGCTACTTCGGAGCGACGGGCCCCACGGACGCGAACGTCCGCAGCGACCTCTTCCACCGCAAGGCGATCGACGACCGCACCGCCGAGCGGCTGCTACAGGGGCCCCGCGACGGCGTGCACTCCCCGTCCGACGAGGTCCGCGACCAGATCCGCGGCTTCGTCGCCGGCTACAACAGCTATCTGCGCCGCACCGGCGCGGCGAACCTCACCGACCCGGCCTGCCGGGGCAAGCCGTGGGTGCGTCCGCTGACCGAGCTGGACATGTGGCGCGCGAGCTGGGCCAGCATGGTCCGGGCCGGCTCGCGGGCGGTGCTCGACGGGATCGTCGCCGCCGCCCCGCCCACGGCCACCGGTCCGGCCGCCGCCCTCGACGCGCCGGGCGCCGCGGCGGTCGTCGCCGCCCGTGACGGCGCGCCCGCCGGTGTCGGCAGCAACGCGTACGGGCTGGGCGCGCGGGCCACCACGCACGGCGGCGGGATGGTGCTGGCCAACCCGCACTTCCCGTGGGAGGGGGCGGAACGCTTCTACCGGATGCACCTGAAGGTCCCGGGCCGCTACGACGTGGAGGGCGCGGCGCTCATCGGCGACCCGATCATCGAGATCGGGCACAACCGCACCCTCGCCTGGAGCCACACCGTCTCCACCGCCCGCCGCTTCGTCTGGCACCGGCTCGCGCTGGTCCCCGGCGACCCGACGTCTTACTACGTGGACGGCCGGGCCCGGAAGATGACCACCCGCACGGTCACCGTCCAGGTGCCCGCCCCGGGTGGCGGCACCGTTCCGGTCAGCCGCACCTTCCACGACACCCACTTCGGTCCGGTCGTCGTCGTCCCCGGCACCTTCGACTGGACCACCACCGCCGCGTACGCGATCACCGACGTCAACGCGACAAACAACCGGGCGTTCGACGGCTGGCTCGAGATGGGCCGGGCGAAGACGGTCCGCGAGCTGAAGCAGGTCCTCGACCGGCACCAGTTCCTGCCCTGGGTCAACGTGATCGCCGCCGACGCCCGTGGTGAGGCGCTCTACGCCGACCACTCGGTGGTGCCCCGGGTCACCGACGAGCTGGCCGCCGCCTGCATCCCCGCGCCGTTCCAGCCGCTCTACGCCAGCAGCGGCCAGGCCGTCCTCGACGGCTCCCGGTCGGCCTGTGCGCTGGGCCGCGACCGCGACGCGGCGGTGCCCGGCATCCTCGGCCCGGCCAACCTGCCGATCCGGTTCCGCGCCGACTACGTGACCAACTCCAACGACAGCCACTGGCTGGCCAATCCGGAGGCGCCGCTGGAGGGCTTCCCGCGCATCGTCGGCAACGAGCGCACCGAGCGCAGCCTGCGTACGCGCCTCGGCGTGGAGCAGGTGCGGGAGCGGCTCGCCGGCACCGACGGGCTGCCCGGGCGGGGCTACACCACGTCCCGGCTCTGGCAGACGGTCTTCGGCAACCGCGCGTACGGCGGCGAACTGCTGCGCGACGACCTGGTGGCGTTGTGCGCCGCGCAGCCCACCGCGACCGCCTCCGACGGGACCACTGTCGACCTGCGGGGGGCCTGCGCGGCGCTGAAGGGCTGGGACCTGCGCGTCGACCTGGACAGCCGCGGCGCACACCTGTTCACCGAGTTCGCCCTGTCGGGCGGCATCCGGTTCGCCGACGCGTTCGACGCCGCCGACCCGGTGCGCACCCCGAGCCGGCTCGACACCGCCGACCCGCGCGTGCTCACCGCGCTCGCCGACGCCGTCCGTAAGCTCGCCGGCATCCCGCTCGACGCGCGCCTGGGCGACATCCAGACCGAGCCGCGCGGCGACCGGCGGATCCCGATCCACGGCGGACGCGCCGAGGCCGGCGTCTTCAACATGATCATCGGTCCGTTGGCGCCGGGCGTCGGCTACCCGAAGGTGGTGCACGGCTCGTCCTTCGTGATGGCCGTCGAGCTGGGCCGCAACGGTCCCTCGGGGCGGCAGATCCTCACCTACTCCCAGTCGAGCAACCCGAACTCGCCCTGGTACGGCGACCAGACCCGGCTCTACTCGGGCAAGGGCTGGGACACGATCAAATACACGGAGGCGCAGATCAAGGCCGACCCGAACCTGCGCACCTACCGCGTGGGGGAGGGTCGCCGCCACTGACTCGCGATCGGTCGCGCCCGTCCGGTCACCGCGACCGGGCGGGCGCGACCGCGTTCACGGGTAGGGAGTGGCTGCGCGCGCTGGTCACCTTTCAGATCTTGGCAACAAACGGCCCTTACAGGGGCCCTTCCGTACCAAGATCTACACCGGCCCCCGACCGCCTGGGACCGGTGCCCGGTTCCGTGGGTGCTGTTCGGTGGGCGGTGGGGTGTGCCGCCGGACACGCCCGACTGATGCGAAACGATGCGGCGAAATCCACCTATCGCCCGTTTTCGCCCGTCGTTCGGCCATTTTGCCCGTTGCGGCGTGTCCCCGTCGGCCGTTGTCACCGTTGACGGTTGTGACACCCCGGTTGGTGGCCTGCACGGCGAAGGAGTCGGCATGGCAAGGACTGATTCGACGGGTTCCACGTGGCGGTACCGGTGGGTGCACCGGCAGAACGAACGGCGGCGGCGGGAGTTCCGCAGCGCCGACACGGCATGGCGAAGACGCGACGACGAACTGCGCCGCCTGCGTACCCTCGCCGAGGAGTTCCAGGGCTCGGCCGCGGCGGGCGCCGGCCTGGCGCTGGAGCTCGCGCCCGACGAGGTGGTGTTCTGGGTGCTGCCGGCCGCGCAGCTGGTGGAGGTACGACACACCACCGTGCTGCCCGCGCCCGACCTGACGGTCGCCCCGGCCGCCGCGCCGCCGCGGCCCCGCAGGCCGGACGGTGTCCGGGTCGCCGACGCCGGCATGGCGGTGATCACCAACCGCCGGCTGGTGCTGCTCGGCGGTCGCGGCCGGCGCGACTGGGCGTACGGGAGGATGACCGGCCTGGCCCACGACCCGCACGCGCCCGTCACCCTCATGCAGGTGCTGGACCGGCGGCGCACCTCCGGCCTGATGCTCCCGGCGGACGTCGCCGCCGACTTCCGGTTCAAGCTGACCCTGGCCTTCGCCGACGCCATCGAGCAGCGCGGCGCGGTGCTCGACCAGCTCGACGAGGCGATCGCCGAGCACGCGCAGCTCAAGCCGTTCCGGCCGCAGATCGCGACCCCGGCGCAGGCCCGGCCCTTCGCGTTCGTGCCCGGCGGCCGGCGCACCGTGGCCGTCGCCGCCGGCATCGCCCTGCTGGTGCCCGCCGCCCTGCTGGACACCGATCCCGCCGACCCGACCGGCTCCGAGGTCGCCGTCGCCGCGACCCCCGCGCCGACCTTCGTCGCCCCGCCGGTCGCCCTCCCGGCCGCGCAGGCGAAGGTGCCGCCCGCCGCGTCGAAACCGCGACGTGGCACCACCGCACCCACGCCGACGCCCGCCCGCGAGCGCCTCTGCGGCGCCCCGACCAACCCGATGGGGTACGACTTCTGCGGCGGCGAGCGCATCCGCAGGCCGGCCGTCGAAATCTGCGACTGGTTCGACTGCGTACCCGGGTTCTGGGCCGGCCGGGGCCACCTGGTGCAGTGCGGCGACGGCTCGGTCAGCCTCACCGGCGGGCGGCGCGACGCCTGCGCCGGGCACGACGGAGTGCGCCGCACGGTCTGGCGCTGACCACCGGGCCGGCCACCACCGGGGCGACGGCACGCCATCCGAGAGATCCGGGGTGGCGCGGAAGTCGCATGATGTTCCCTGTGATCCACCTCCCGAGCAACCAGCGTCGCAAGAAGAAGAGCCGCTTCGACAACTGCGACGCCTGCAACTGCGACATCCCCTGCTGCGACCTGGGGCTCTTCTCCACCCTGCTGACCCTGGGCGCGCTGGGCGCCCGGCTCGTGTCGCCCGGCCGGGCCTCGGCACCGCCGACCGTCGCCGCCGGGCGGGCGCCGCTGGTGGACCGGGCCGGGCGGGCCGCCATCCTCGGCTACCGGCGCTGGCTGTCGCACCGCTGGCCCGGGCAGTGCCGCTTCACCCCGACGTGCAGCGCGTACGGGCTCGCCGCCGTGGAGCGCCACGGGCTGGCCGTCGGCGGGCGGATGGCGGCCGACCGGGTGCGCCGCTGCCGGCCCGACGTGCCGCGCGGCACCCACGACCCGGTGCGCTGACCGGGCGTCCGCACCCGGGGCCGCTGTTCGCCGGGGCGCCCTGAGCTGCGGGGATGCCCCCCATCCGCGCCTCGGGATCGGTCATGATGACAGCATGGAGATCCGCTCCGACGACGGCGCCCGGGTGAGGATCCGGCCGGTGGGCTACCAGCCCGGGGTCGAGCCGCCGGACGACCCGGACGAGGCGGCGGACTGGGACGACTGGCTGCTCGTCGAGACCGACGCCCGCACCGCCGACGGGCAGGCCTGGTCGCACCTCGAACCCTGCCTGACGGTGGCAGAGGCGTACGCGCTGGCGGGCTGGCTGCGGCAGCAGGCGGAGACGACCGGTGACCCGGCGGAGCCGTTGGCGGTGGCCCGCTTCACCGAGCCGAACCTGGCCTTCCGCACCCGCGTACTGCGCCGCCGTCGGCTCGCGTTGACGGTCGAGTTCGCGTACGAGTCCCTGCCGCCGTGGATGCGGCGGCAGCCGCCGGGCGCGGTCTATCCGCTGACGCTCACCGTCTCCGCCGACGCGCTCTCCGTGGCCGCCGAGCAGTGGGCGCGGGAAACCGACGCGTACCCCCGCCGCGCCACCTGCTGACGGTCGGCCGCTCGCAAGTCGACTTTCCGGCTACCGGGCCACCTCGTGGGTGGTGACGACGACACTGGACGGACGACGAACCGCAGGGGGGCGGGATGGCCGACGAGGAGCGGACGGAGATCCGACGGTGGCCGCCGCGACGGGTCTGGATGGTGGCGCTGCTCGGTGCCGGGGTCACCCTCGTGGCACTGGCCTTCACCGTCGCCGCCATCGTCTATTCGCCGGACGAGGTGGGCGGGCCCTCCGACCAGGCCGAGTACCAGGCGCGGATCCGCGCCGACCGGTCCGGTCTCTTTCCCGGCACCATCCACGTGGCGGCCGAGCGGCGGGTGCGGGTGGGCGAGGAGAGCAGGATCGGGATCTGGGCGTGCGGTCCGGACAGCGGTGTGGCCTGCCCGGCCGCCACGGCGACGTCCGGGACCGGCCCCGTTCCGGACGCGAGCCGCGAACCGGTGGCGGTCCCGCTCGGAGCCCGGGTGCGGGTCGACCTGACGAGCGGCAACCCCGACGCGATGACGGTCAGGTCGGTGGACGCGACCGGGGACCCGGCACAGCCCCTGACCGAACGCGACGACGTGGCCTACTGGGCCTGGTTCGTGAAGGCCGCCCGACCCGGCACGTACCCGCTCGTCGCGAGCGTGTCGGTTCTCGCGGGCGATTCCGAGACGCTGCTGATGCCCCGGGAGCGGGTGGACATCGAGCTGACGGTGACCAGGACGGGCGCCTACACCGCGCGCGAGGCGACCCGCGGCGGCTGGGCGGTGACCCAGTGGATCGTCGGCACGGTGATCGCGTTGCTGGGCACCGGGTTGATCACCGTGGCGACCCTTGCCCGATGGCGGCGCGGTCCCGGTAGGTCGCGGCGTCGTCGCACCCGGGCCCGCCGGCCGGACGCCTGAGTCACTCCGGGCCGCGGCCGGCCTCGGCGGGACCCGCACCAGCACCGAGGTCGGGGACGGTGAGTGAGCCGTCGGGGCCGAGGGGGAGGCCCGGGTTCCAGGCGATCTCCCAGACGTGCCCGTCGGGGTCGGCGAAGCAGCCGGCGTAGCCGCCGTAGAAGGTCTCGCGTGCCGGTACGGTCACCTCCGCCCCGGCGTCGGCCGCCGCCGTCAGCAGTTCGTCGACCTCGCCCCGGGAGCGGACGTTCTGCGCCAGCGTCGTCCCGCCGAACCCGCCCGCGCCCCGGTCGGGCACGCCCGCGTCGGCGGCCAGCTTCTCCCGGCTCCACAACACCAGCGCCAGGCCGCCCGCCTGGAAGAAGACGGTCTCCTCGACCTCCTGGCCGCGCCAGCCGAGCCGCTCGTAGAAGGCGCGTGCCCGGGCCACGTCGGCGACGCCAAGCGTCACGAGGCTGATCCGCTGCTCCATCACCCGACGACCCTCCACCTACGACCCGGCACCGTCCACCGTCACCGTAGTCATCCGGTCGGCGAGGCGGCGCAGCGCCGGGGCGGCAGCGAGCAGCGTCTCGCGGTCCGGGGCGTCCAGCTCGGCCAGCGCGGCGGCGAGCAGGTCGCGCCGGTGCCGCCCGTACGCGGCCATCCGCTCCCGCGCCGCGTCGGTCAGCTCCAGCCGGATCGTGCGCCGGTCGGCCGGGTCCCGCTCGCGGTGCAGCAGCCCGGCGGTGGTCAGCTCGCCGACGAGGGTGCTGACCGTGTTCGGCGCGGTGCCGAGTCGCTCGGCGGCCTCGCGGACGCCGATTCCCGGGTGCCGCTGCACGAGGCGCAGCACCTCCACCTGGGCGTCCGGCAGGGCGGTGCGGCCGACCCGCTGGGTGGCCGTCCGGCGCAGCATCCGGTGCAGGTCGCCGAGCGCTCCGCCGAGCAGGTCGACCGTCTCGTCCGTCACAGTCAGGCCCTCCGACGCCGAAATAGCTCTGTAGTCAGAGCTATCGTAGCCGGGCCGAGCCGTCAGTGAGGGGACCGCCATGCCGCACGCCACCGCGCCGCCCGTACCAGCGGGCGAGCGCGTCGCCGCGCCCACCGGGCGGGCCGCCGTCGTGCTGCTGGTGCTGCTCGGCACGCTCACCGCGTTCGGGCCGCTCTCCCTGGACACCTACCTGCCGGCGTTTCCGGAGATGACCCGCGACCTGTCCGCCAGCCAGGCGCAGATCCAGCTCTCGCTGACCACCTGCCTCGTCGGCATGGCGCTCGGCCAGCTCGTCACCGGTCCGCTCAGCGACCGCTTCGGGCGTCGCCGGCCCGTGCTGGTGGGCGTCGCCGCGTACACCCTGCTGTCGTTGGTGTGCGCGGCCGTGCCGTCGGCCGAGACCCTGGCCGCCGCGCGGCTCGCGCAGGGCTTCGCCGGCGGCATGGGCGTCGTGGTCGCCCGCGCCGTCGTGCGCGACCTCTACGCCGGCCGCGAGGCCGCCAAGTACTTCTCCCGGCTCACCCTGGTCTTCGGCGTCGCCCCGATGGCCGCGCCCGCCTTCGGCAGCCTGGTGCTGCGCTTCGGGGACTGGCGTACCGTCTTCGTCGCCCTCGCCGTGATCGGCGCACTGCTCGCCGTCGCCGTCGCGTGGCGGCTGCCGGAGACGCTGCCCGCCGCGCGGCGCAGCACCGGCGGCCTCGCCGCCACGGCCGCCGCCGGCCGCTCGCTCTTCACCGACCGGATCTTCCTCGGGTACGCGCTGGCACAGGGCCTCGCCTTCGCCGCGCTCTTCGCCTACATCTCCGGGTCGTCCTTCGTCTTCCAGGACGTCTTCGGCGTCTCGGCCGGCGCGTTCAGCCTCATCTTCGGCGTCAACGCACTTGCCCTGGTCGCCGCCGGTCAGCTCAACGCCCGCCTGCTGGACCGCTTCGCGCCCCGCACGCTGCTGGTGCGCCCGCTGGGCGTGGGGCTGCTGGCCGCCGCCGTCCTGCTCGCGGGCGCGCTGCTCGGCAGCCTGCCGCTGGTGGCGGTGGCGCTCTTCGTCTTCATGGGATCCCTCGGCATGGTGATGCCGAACGGCACCGCGCTCGCCCTGGACCGCCACCCCGCCCACGCCGGCACGGCCGCCGCCCTGCTCGGCACCATCCAGTCGCTGGTGGGGGCGATGGCCGCCCCGCTGGTCGGGCTGGGCGGCGAGGGCAGCGCCGTCCCGATGGCCGTGGTGCTCGCCGGGGCGGCGGTCGCCTCCCTCGCCGTCGTCGGCACCCTCGCCCGCACCCGCCGCCCCTGACGCTGCTCGCCCGTGGTCACGCAAACAGGGAGATCAGCCGACGGCTGTTCATCAGCGAGGCCACCGTCAAGACCCACCTGGTCCGCATCTACGCCAAGCTTGGCGTCGACTCGCGTACCGCGGCGGTGCACGCCGCCGTTGAACGGAAGCTGATCCGACTGTGAGACGCCGCGCCCTGCTCGCCCTCACCCTCGCCGCCCTCGCGGCGGCCGGCTGCACGCCGCCCGAGACCACACCCGCCCCGGAGGACACCGTGACCGCACCAGCGAACCAGGACCTGCTCGCCGCCGCGAGCGCCGGCGACCCGACGAGGGTACGCGCCGCGCTGGCCGCCGGCGCCGACACCGAGACCCGCGACGAAAGACGGCGTACGCCGCTGCTGCTGGCCGCCGCCAACGACCACGTCGAGGTGGCCCGGATGCTGGTCGAGGCGGGCGCGGATCCGGACGCCCACGACGACCAGCACGACACCCCCTGGCTGGTGACCGGCGTGACCGGCAGCGTCGCGATGCTGGAGGTGCTGCTGCCCGCCAAGCCGGACCTGACGATCGTGAACCGCTACGGCGGGATCTCCGTCATCCCCGCCAGCGAACGCGGCCACGTCGACTACGTCCGGCGGGTCGTCCACACCGGCATCGACGTCAACCACGTCAACAACCTCGGCTGGACCGCCCTGCTGGAGTGCGTGATCCTCGGCGACGGCAGCAGGCCGTACCAGCAGATCGCGGAGATCCTCGTGGCCGCCGGCGCGCGCGTCCAGCAGCCCGACCGCGACGGCGTCGACGCGCTGGAGCACGCCCGCCAGCGTGGGTACGCCGAGATCGTCGCCATCCTCTCCCGCTGACCGGCCGCTGCCTTAACCAGTCGCCGAAATTCGCGTGCCGGCGGTAGCGTGCCGGCGTGCCCCGCCTCGTGACCCTCGTCCTGGTCGATGCCGCCGGCGCTGCGCTGGGCGCCCTGCCGCCGTTCGACGTCCCGTCGCCCTGGTGGCAGGAGGTCGCCCCGGTCGTGGCCGAGGCCCGCCGGCGGTACGGCGTCGAGGTGGCCGTGCTCCGCCTGCTGGCCGGCGAGGCGCCGCAGCCGATGGGCGGCACGGTCACGTACCTCGCCCAGGTCGACGGGCCGCCCGCCACGCCGCTCGTACCGGCGAAGGCAGACCTGTCGGCGGACCCGCTGCGCGCCCCCTACGCCGAGCCCGGCGGCCCGGCGCGCAGCCTCGCCTGGGCGACGGCGGAGCTGCGGCGGCTCGGCCGCCCGGCGCGGACCGTCACGCAGCAGCGCACCTGGAACCTGTCGGCGGTCTGGCGGCTCGACGGGCCGGACGGCACGGCCTGGCTGAAGCAGGTGCCGGTGTTCTTCCGGCACGAGGCCGCCGTGCTGCGCTGGCTCGGCCGGGCCGCGCCCGGGAGGACGTCGACGCTGCTCGCCGACGACCGCGACGGCCGGATGCTGATCGAGCACGTGCCCGGCGAGGACCGCTACGGCGCGCCCGTCGAGGAGCGGCTGGCGATGGCCGCCGACTTCCACCCGGTGCAGGTGCGCTCCGCCCCCGACGTGGCGGAACTCGTCGCGGCGGGCGTGCCCGACCTGCGCGCCGACGCCCTGCCGGCCTGGATCAGCGACCGGCTGGTCGGCTGGGACACCTCGCGGGTGCAGTCCCTGCTGGCGGGGCTGGCGGCGCGGCTCGACGAGGTACGCGGGTGCGGGCTGCCGGACACCCTCGTGCACGGGGACCTGCACCCGGGCAACGTGCGCGCCTGCGATGGGCGGCACGTGGTCATCGACTGGGGTGACGCGTTCGTGGGACACCCGGCGTTCGACGCGCTGCGGCTGGTGGAGGGCCTTGCGGACGACGCCGCCGCCCCGGTGCTCGCCGAGTGGTGCGCGCGGTGGCGGGCCGAGGTGCCCGGGTGCGAGCCGGAACAGGCCGTGGAGCTGCTGCGGCCGGTCGCGGCGCTGCGGATGGCGGCCGTGTACGCGATGTTCCTCGACGGGATCGAGGCGAGCGAGCGGGTCTACCACGCCACGGACGTCGACACCTACTTCGCGAAGGCGCTCGCGCAGGTGGCGACGTCGGCGTGACAAATCCCGACACGCGGGGTGGAAGCTACGAGGGAATTGACCTCGCCTTATAGCATCAATGCTATGGCTTGGGGTAGCGTGGAGCTGGAACCAGAAGTCCGAGACTGGCTGGAGGGACTACCGAGCGCAGACTTCGCGCGAGCCGCGTTCTATATCGACCTGCTTGCCAGCAGGGGAGTGTTGCTCGGGGAGCCGCACTCTCGACAGCTTCACGGCAAGCTACGGGAGTTGCGCTTCTACCTGGAGCGCGATGCGGTCCGAGTGACGTACTGGATAGCCACCGACCGGCGGATCATACTGCTGACCGTGTTTCGCAAGACCCGCATGCGGGAGGACCGGGAGGTAGAACGAGCCCGGCGAGCGCTTGAGCGATGCGTGGCGGAGTTGCACACCGTGAACGAGGGGGCGGAGCGATGAGTGATCGCGTCGACTGGAACGACCTGCGCGACCGCCGGATGGCGGAGCCGGGAGCTGCCGAGACGTACGAGGCGACACGTATCGCCTTCGAGCTTGGGCAGGAGGTGCGGCACTTGCGGGAGCACAACGGCTGGAGCCAGACTCAGCTGGCGCGGGCGGCCGGCATGACCCAGCCAGCCGTGGCCCGGTTCGAGGCGGGCGGCACCGTGCCGACTCTGCCGGTCCTGGAACGCCTCGCGCGGGCGCTCGACATGCGGCTGGACGTCAGGTTCGCCCCGAATGCCGATGCCGCCTGAGCGCGCTCACGCCACCCCGCCGATCTCGGCCTATGCCGTTTCTAGGCAGCAAGGGGTTCGCCCTTGAAGACCTCTCGACGATGCCAGGAAATGTGTTCGTTGGCGGGGACCTGCGTGCCGGGGCGTGGTTGCAGCGCCCTGCCGTGCAGGTCGTAGGTCGATCGGCCAGCCTGCGTGCGCGCGGTGAAGGCGGCGGAGACGTGGATGCGCAGGTCGCAGTCAAGGCCGAGCGCGCCGAAGTCGAAGAGCTTGTGGTGTAGCACGCAGAGCGCCAGGCCGTTGTCGGGCTTGTCCGGCCCGTCGAAGGCCCACCAGCGCACGTGAGCCGCCTCCACGCCGACGCAGGCGTGGCCGAGCTGACCGTCGTACCCGCAGAACGCGCACTGCCGGTCCCACGCCTGGAGCACATCCCTCCGCCAGGCGGGGTCCCGGCGGCGGGCGGGGACCGGGGTGACGCCTGGCGCATGGAGGATGTCGTCGGGATCGAGACCGGCGGCCACCTCCTGGCGGGTGCTCATGCGGCGATGGTGCGGGCGGTGGCGTACACGTCGGCGGGGAGGGCGTGTGACAGCCGCCAGATGATCCGCATGGGTCGGTCGCCGGTGTGCTCGCGGTAGGTCATCGGGCCGGCGTAGAGGTAGGCGGGCGCACCCAGGTCGCGATCGGCGATCCGGGTCTCCCGCACGAACAGGTGCACGGTCGAGCCGCGCTTCTCGTGATGGATGTACCGCTGGCCGGTCGCCGACGCCGACGACGTGGTGCTCTGCGACTCCCACTGGAACAGGCTGTCGGTGATGGCCCGGTCGGCGTACATGGTGGTGGGGGAGTAGTGCGCCTCCGACTTGACCAGGGTGACGAAGAAGAGGTCCGCCTGGGCCTCGGGCAGCCATTTCACCCCCTCACGCAGCGAGCCCGGGTTCGGCATGCCGAAGGCGGCGCACGCCTCGTTGCGGCTGTAGCGGGCGTGCACCCGCAGCGGCACCTCCGCCGACAGCGGGTCTGGCGTGACCCGGTGGATCCGGTCGCGCAGCACCTCGGCCACCTGCCGCAGCTCGGCGCAGCGGGCCGGCTCGGCCCAGAGCCGCGCCAGCCGCTCGTCCCGCGAGGTCAGCGGCGCGTTCGGCCCCCACAGGTCGAAGTGCAGCATGTCCCAGAGTCGCCCGGCGTCCGGCTGCTCGCCCGCCGCCACCCGGGCCAGCAGGTCCAGGCGGTCCGGGTCGTCGAGGTGCAGCATCCGCCCGATGGCCCGGCCCAACTCCCGGTCGTCCGGTCCCGGTGTCGACGACTCCAGCCCGGCGAGCCGGCGCAGCCCGGTCCACCCGCCGATGGTCGCCGACCGGTACACGTCCTCGATCTCCACGCCGGTCTCCCGCAGGAACCCGGCGAGGCTGACATCCCCGAGGTGCCGCAGCTCCGCCAGCAGGCCGTTCTTCGACGTCGGCATGACGGTACGCAGGTTGTCGAGCACGACCTTGCGGGCGACCGGATCGAGCTGGATGTGGCAGCCGCTGGGCAGCGACGGGAAGTCCTGCTCGACGGCGTCCCTGATCTCCCTGCGGCTGACCCCGGTCAGGGCGCGCCAGCGCAGATCGAAGCGGAAGTTGGCGTGCTGCCCGCCGATGAAGTCGAGCACCGTCAGGCAGGGCTTGTCGTCGTCCAGGCGCAGACCCCGGCCGAGCTGCTGGAGGAAGATCGTGGCGCTCTCGGTGGGCCGCAGCATCAGGATCGTGTCGACCATCGGCAGATCGACGCCCTCGTTGAACAGGTCAACGGTGAAGAGCACCCGCAGCTTGCCGGCCTTGAACTCCCGCAGCAGATCATGCTGCACGGGCCGGTCGACCTGGGAGGTCACCGCCGCCGACGGCACGCCGTGCCGGGTGAACCACTCCGCCATGAACCGGGCGTGGGCGATGCTCACGCAGAACCCGAGCGCCCGCATCCGGTCCACGTCGACCGTGTCGCGTACCGCCTTCAGCACCAGCCGCGCGCGGGCGTCGTTGCCGGTGTAGAGGCCGTCAAGCTCGCCGAGGTCGTATCCCTGGCCGCGCTTCCAGCGCAGCCGCGACAGGTCCACGTCGTCGTGCAGCCCGAAATACTGGAACGGCGCGAGCAACTGCCGCTCCAACGCCTCCCACAGGTGCAGCTCCACCGCCACGCGGCCGTCGAACCACCGCCGCACATCCCGACCGTCGGCCCGGTCGGGGGTCGCCGTCAGCCCCAGCAGTACGCGCGGCCGAAGCCGCTCCAACAGCCGGGCGTACGTCGGTGCCTCCGCATGATGGAACTCGTCGACGATCACCATGTCGTACGCCTCGGGGTCGATCTCCCGCCGGTGTAGCGACTGGATGGAGGCGAAGACGTGCCGCCACCTGGTCGGGGTCTTGCCCCCGACCAGGGTCTCGCCGAAGCTGCCGTCGAGCATGACCTGCCGGAACGTCGCCAGGCTCTGGGTGAGGATCTGCTCCTGGTGGGCGACGAAGAGCAGCGAGTCGACCTGGTTGTTGCGGTGCAGGCGCCGGAAGTCCAGCGCCGCGACGACCGTCTTGCCGGTGCCGGTCGCCATCACCACCAGGTTCCGGTGCCGGCCGTGCACCTGTCGCTCGGCGTCCAGGTCGGCGAGGATCTCCGCCTGGTACGGGTACGGCCGCACGTCCAGGTTGGCGATCTGCGTCGGCGAGTCCTCGCGCCGCTCTCCGCTGAGGGCGTTGCGCAGCCGCTCGGCGTCCCTGCTGGCGTCGTAGTCCTCGAACGCCGGGTCGTTCCAGTAGTCCTCGAAGGTGGCGGTGAACGTGTCGATGACGTGCGGCTGCTCGACGTTGGAGACGCGCACGTTCCACTCCACGCCGTCGATCAGCGCGGTCTTCGACAGGTTCGAGGATCCGACGTACGCGGTGGTCATGCCGTTGTTACGGCGGAACAGCCACGCCTTGGCGTGCAGGCGGGTGGTCCTGGTCTCGTAGGACACCTTGATCTCGGCGCCCAGCTCGGCGAGCCGGTCGAGGGCTCGCTGATCGGTTGCGCCCAGGTAGGTGGTGGTGATGACGCGCAGCTTGCCGCCCCGGGCGATCAGCTCGCGGATGGCGGGCTCGACGATGCGCAGGCCGTACCACTTGATGAACGCGCAGAGCAGGTCGACCTGCTCTGCCGACGCCATCTCGTGGGTGACCTCGTGGCCGATACGCGGCTGGTGGCGGCCGTTGACCAGGAGTGCGCCGGTGGAGAGCGGGGTGGTGGGGCGCTGAGGGAAGGCTGGTTGCGCGGGCGGGGTGGGTGGGGCGGCGATGGCGTGCAGGAGGTGCTTGGCGTCGGTTACCTGGTCCTGTGGCGTTGACGCCTGCGGGCTTTCGGCGGCGATGGCGTCGGCGATGCGGTTGGCGAGTTCGATCTGGTGGCGGAGCTTGTCGTCGCCGCTGGGTACGGCGTGCAGGGCGCGGTGGGCCAGCGCGGCGATGTGACGGGCGAGGGCGTCGGGGGCATCGGCGGGGTCGAGCTTGTGGTGCTGGACGAGGGTAAGGTCGACGTGCTGGAGGCGGCCGGCCAGCTCACGGGTGATGAGGTGCTCGTACACGCCCCGCTCAAGATCAGTCACGGTCAGCTTCTCCAGATGGATGCCGGCGTACGTTGGGTCCTGAAACTTCTGGATGAGGTCGATCTTGTTCTGGACCGGGTTCGGCAACTATGTGTATCGCGCCTTGGCGGTCGTGAGGGTGGGCAAGGTTCTCGGTCAGCTTGGGATCGGCGCGACGGGCACGAAAACGGCGTCGGCGATCAGCGCAGCGAAGTGGTCCCGCAATCGGGCCGGCAGGTCGCCACCGACGATCCGGATCCCGACTTCGACGTTGGAGTCGAAGGCGTGACCAGAGAGATTGGCGCTGGTCAGAAAGGCGCTGTGGTCGTCGGCCACGATCCCCTTGGCATGCATGGACGGTGGAGAGCTAAGTCGGGGGCGTCGGCCCGGATCCCAGACGTAGAACTCCGCACGCAGATCCCCAAGAGCGTCCAGGGCCGGCGTGTGCAGAGTCCCGCCCTCAGCGCGAGTGGTCTCGACCAAGATCCTCACCCGCACGCCTCGGCCGATAGCGGCACCCAACGTGGCCATGATCCTTGGATCGGTGTGGGCGGAGTAGGTAAGCACCAGTAATTCATGGTGTGCCGCCACGGCGACGCTCTCAAACGCCTGTCGGGTAGCCCGAAGCGGAACATGTTGGCTCTGCGGACCGGTGACCACCGGTTCGACCCGGAGCATGCCACGTTCGGCCCTGACTGCCTCATAGGCACTGGCCAGCATGCCCGCCACCGTCATGCCCGTGATCCCCGTCGACGTTCGCCACACCTGGCAGAGCTGGTCGACCTCGGCCCGGATGGCCGGTGTCTGTGCCGCCACGGCCCGCAGCGCGCCGAAAGCGACGTGGTCGGCGGTGACTCTCGGGGCGAGGGCGTCGGTGAGCGCCACCAGCACCTGTTGGTGCGGACTGGCCCGGCCCAGCGCGACGACGGCTTCGATCAGCTTTCTCATGCGCTCGAGAAGAAGGCGCTCTCCTCGCCCCCGAAGGTTGGGACGAGCAGTTTTCGGTCGAGGAAGCGGTTCCCCCGTTCACAGGACGTCTCGGCCGCAAAGAGACATGCGTGGCAGGCGGCCCCGTGGACCGTCCGATCGTTGTCCGGGCGGTGTTCCGCGCACATGGGGTCCGAGGAGCAGAGGCCCGCATCGCGCAAGGCCTGCTTGAATACCAGCGTTAACATCTCAGGTTCGGCGAGCCGTACCAGGCCACCGAGGGTGCCCTCGCTGTCTGGGGCGGCGGTGTATAGCAGCACTCCGGCCATTCCCTCCCGGGCGTAGATCCGCTCCCGGATGCCACTGGCGCTGTATCCACACTCGAGTGCGAAGGCCCGGATCAGCGCATGGGCCAGGGTGTGTAGAAGCGTGTAGCGCGGTGGGCGCCAGTCCTCGACAGCGTCGACGTTGCGTTGTCCGCACCACTGGCGGTGGCCCTGGCGCAGCCGGAGGAGAGCCTCGTGACCGAGGACCTTGCTCTCCCACGCTGCGACGCGTTCTTCTGGCAGACGGAGGAAGACGCCCTCGCCGCGGGTTTCGGCACATGGCACCCAGGCGAGAGCAGAATTGGACAGCGGGGCGAACCGGAGACCGGCGTCGTAGCGGCCGTCCCCGAGCTCGTTCGGAGCGACGATTCGGGTGAAGCCAAGCAGCGCAGAGACCTCCCGGAGACGGGTTACCGCCAGCACCTCAGTCAGCTCGCCGCGCCACTCCGACGCCACCGGCCGGGGTTCGATGCGGAAGTCCGGATGGTCCTTGGGCGCCCGGCGGTGATCACTAAATACCTCCCACTCTGGGGTCAGGACGTCCGAGGCATCCTCTGCCGAAGTTACCGTGCTCTTGGCCCGATAGCGGTTGATCGCCGCGAATATCTCCGCGTCACTCTCGCTGCCGAAACCAATGAACTTTTCTGGCGCGAACGCACGCGCCCCAGAAACCTGCTCAACACTCTGGAGGCCCCCCAACTGGGCCCAGTGCTTCTCGACCTCGATGAGTAGATGATCCTCGGCCTCGGGAATCGACACGACCGCCACCTTGAAAGGGAACCAGAGGTTCGAGGCCCCCAGGCCAATCGCCCTTGGCGGTATTTTGCAGCCCTGCTGGAAGGAACGCAGATGCGGATGCCGGCCTCGGCAGCGGGGCAAGTGCTTCCCAGCGTCCCGGCTGAACGCTGGTGCCATGCTGCGCCGGGCATTGCAGCTTACGCAGGTGACGAAGACGCTGGCCGCGTCGCCTGAGACGCCTCGCTCGCCGAACTGGAGGAGCGTCTTGCCGCAGCTGGTGCCCCTGTGGACGTAGTAGTCCCAGGGGAAATCGTCGAGGTGACCGGCTTCGCAGGCGAGCATGAACCGCACCGGCATCGCCACCGGCGCCTTCCCCTTGGCGACCGAACAGTTCTCGTGAACCACCCGTACAAGGTCGGGGCGGCTCGGATTTGCGCGGAGTTTAAACAGTGTGCTCTCGATCGGACCGAGATGGCGGCAGTAGGGGCAGCGCAGGAATCGTGGGAAGACTTCGACGGGAACCCCGACCCGGGTCCAATCGCCGAACATATTGCCGTTTTCCTCCGGCACGTATGGGGGCAGCCGCAGCGTGCTCACCTGCGCCCCCGCCCGTGCCTGAACGGCGCTCAGCAGACGGGGCTCGCTGATTGCTTCGGTGTGCCGGATATCCCACTCGTCCAGCCCCATGACCAAGGCCGAGAAGCGGGGCAGGTCGACGATGGAGCCGATGCCGAAGGTGTGCTGGAGCTGACTCGGTCGCAGTTCGCCGACCCGGTTGATGCGCGGGCCCTTGCCTTTCACTCGACGGTCTCCTCGCCACTCTCGTCGTCTGGCTCGAACGATGACGACTCGAACAGCGTCGGCGCCTCGTCGTTTGGCCGCCGGTACGGGTTATCCCGTTCGTTGCCGATTGGGCTACCGTCGTCGCAGATAAGCAGTCGGATGCCCGGCTCCACGTTGCGCAGCGAGGTGGGACAAGTCCACTCGGTCCACGGACCGGTGTCTGGCTCGGCGAGCAGTCCGACGGTGCGACCGTCGGACATGGCCCTGTATCCCAGCTGTTGATACTTCGCCGACGCCCGGTCGGCCCAGCGGTCGAGCGTCCGGTCGAGTCTGGCCCGGACGAGTTCGGCGGCCGATGCGTCTCCCGTCACTGTTGCCGCCCGATCTACCACCGTCTCCACCAGCTCTGCGACCTTCTGGCCATACCGGTCCACTCGCTCCGCGTCCCGATTGGCATTCCAGGTTGCGTCATGCTGCCGGATCAGGCTGGTCAACACAGCGGTGAGCCCCCGATCTAGCGCACGGTCGGCGAACGGAGTCACCGACAATGCCTCTACATGCCGGTAGGCGGAGCTGTGGAAGTGCTCGAAGGTCTCGTAGTGCGACAAGTCGCGCGGCCGGGCCCAGTTGAAGGCGGTGAAGACAAGACCGGGCGAAGCACGGCCGACTCGGCTGGTTGCTTGGATGTATTCAGCCGCCGACTTGGGCTGCCCGGCGACGACCATCAGGCCGAGCCGCGAGATGTCGACGCCGACGGAGATCATGTTGGTGGCCAGCAGTACATCGACCGGCAGCACGTCCGGTGCCTTTTTGCTCCGGTGGGCCAACACCGGGACCTCCAGCCGCCGAAGAATCTCCGGGATCTCGCTGGAGTGCAGCCGTGAGGTGAGTTCCGCGACGTCCGGCTTGTCCCGCCTCGCGAGGCCGAGCTGCCGGGCGTCATATAGACGGGTCGCCACGTCGTCATCGACGACCCGGCGCATCCCGCCCAGCTCCCGTAGCGAGCCGAAATAGCCAACCATAGTCATGTACGCATCGGTGCCGGCCTGCGCGCCGTACCGCTCGTGAAGCAGTTGTGCCGCTGCCATTCCGGCGACGTAGAGCCGGATCAGCAGTGCCTTGAATTTTCGACCGTGCGCGCAAACCCCTACGTAGCGGCGGCCCGGCATTTTGTCCACCGGTCGGGTACGGGCAAAGAAGGAGTTCCGCGAGTCCGTGCCAGGCGGTGGGAAGATTGCCAGTTTCCGGGTGAACACGCTCCGAACCTGTGCCTCTGCGCCCCGCACCGTGGCCGTCGATGCGATCACCATCGGGCGTACCGGTGCAGCGCCGGGGATGTCGGGCCGCCAGGTAGCCAGTTCGTCAATCACGGTCTCATAGAGGCCCACGAGAGAGCCGAGTGGTCCCGAGATGAGATGCAACTCGTCCTGCACGATGAGGTCTGGCGGTCGCAGCCCGCCAACCGGTTCGACGCGAGCTGCCGGGTGACGACCGGAGGGCCGGTGCTCCTGGGCCTCACAACCGCTAGTTTCCGGCGTGCGATAGCCATGCCTGCTGCATCGGCCGGTGACCTTGCCGAAGAGCGCCTGCACCGAACCGCGCCAAGGAAGCTGGGCGAACTTGTCGACGGTGGCGATAACAAATGCTGGTAGCAGCCGGTAGACCTCCTCATCGACCACGACCACCGGTAGCCCCTCACCGGGACTGTGACGCAGAGTAAAGGGGCAACGGCGAGTGATGTCGGCGCACGAGATGATCGTCCGGCCGCGGACCAGGTCGACTTCGATATTGCGGTCGGCGCTCAGTCCGGTGCCGCACCAAGGACACGTGGTGAGTTGGTGTGGCGAGCCTTGGCCACCGCCACCAGGACGGCCCTTAATCTGGCCCCGAGCCTCCTTCACAGCGTCGCTCGCAGCCTCGGTGCGGTTGGGCGTCACGCTGCCGCCGACCCATAGGCCCAGACGGAACGGGGTCTCCCCCCACCGCGCAGGCTCCTCCCGGCGCAGCGTCTCGCAGGCGCAGATCAAGGCTGCCGCCCGTTGGAACTGCTGCACGGTCAACAACCGCAGGGTGTAGCGCATCAGCACCGCCACGCCGTCCTCGGCGTACAGGCCGCCCAGCGTGGACTTGCGCCGACGGATCGCCATCGCGAAGGCCGCCAGCCCGAGGTATGCCTCGGTCTTGCCGCCACCGGTGGGGAACCAGAGCAGGTCCGCGAGGCCGCTGTCCGGGCGACGGTTGGGATGCGTCGGGTCGGCCAGGGCGGGCAGGCCCATCAGCAGGAAGGCGAGCTGAAAGAGTCGCCAGGCCGGCCGGTTCTCGGCGTCCGCGGCGGCGATGGCTTCGCTCAGCAACAGCTTCGGGTCGGCCCGCCGCTTGCCGGCGGCCATGGTGTGTAGCCGCTGCAGCCGCATCGCCCGGTTGACGAAGCGGAATGCCGCGAGCGGCTCCGGGTCAGCCGGATCGAGCAGCACCTGGATGCCCTCCCTGATCCGGGCGGCCGCCTTGCGGCAGTCATCAAGGGCTAGCTCGGCATCGACCCTGAACCGGTCCAGGGACAGGTCAGTGGTGGCCTGTTTCGCGCATTCCTCAATCCACGCCTCGTAGGCGGTCAGGATCGGTTCCAGCATCTCGCGCAGGCGCGCCGGGTCCGCCTCGGCCAGAGTCGCCATGTCGAGCTGGACCCGAGCGAGTCGTTTCTCGTCCTTCGGCCGCGTGGCGTCCGTGGCGGGCATCTCATACCAGGGCATCGGATCGGTGCGGATCTCCACCGCGCGCGTGGTGTCGCTGTCCGTGGTCTTGACCAGAACGCCGACGCCGTGCCCAACGGCGAAGGCCGGCGTGTGTCGGTAGCGCATGGCGAGGGTACGCAGCTCGCGGATGGCTGGATCGGCGATGCGCTCATCCGGAAGCGGCAACTCCCGGGGGCAGAAAGGAGAAGAACCTTCGGTGACGCCGCGTACCCGCAGGCCGCACTGGAAGATCCAGGTCGCGTTCATCATCTTGCCGCTGGGGTCCGTGGTGTTGACGAGGAACAGCGAGACGACCCACTGTCCGTCGTGCCGGCGGATCCGGCCCCGGACCACCACCTCCGGCTGCTCCCGGTCGATCCCGAACGGCGTGACCTCACCCTCGACCAACGTCAGGCGTGCCTCGCCGCCGCGCTGCTGTCGACGCCAGACCAGCGGCTGGCTGCCGTCGTCGAGCGGAATGCTGGCGTGCTCCCGCACGTACCGGCCCCACTCGGCCTTGACAACCAGCTCAGTCTCTCGGGCGGCCACCGCAAAGCTCAGACCGAGCGAGGAGGGGTAGAACGAGGGGGTGGCGGGGGCAGCGTCGGTACCGGCTTCGTCGTCACCGGAAGGGTCGCCCTCTTCGGCGAGGCCGTCCAGGGCCGCCGGGTTGACCAGGAGGCCAGCCGGGGCCAGGCAGCCGACCGGGTAGCGGTCGCGCAACAGGACCTGCCGGCCGCCGGGCGGGCCGGCGAGCTCCTCTGCCGGGTCGGCCGGTCCGACCAGGTCGCGTCGGACCAAATCGGCCAGCTTGTCGCGGAGTTCGGCCCCGGAGGGTACGGCCAGCACGGACGGCTCGGTCATCCGTCCTCCCCGTCGTCCGTCTTGCGCAGCTCGTCGCGCAGAGCGGCCAGCGGGCGCAGCCCAGCCTGGGTGTCAGCCAGCCAGTACGCCCAGCCGTTCGTACTGCCTCCGTGCGCCACGTCGCCCGCCCGGGAGGGGGAGTCATACGGCAGCCCGTCGAACTCGATCCGGCCGTCGGTGAGGACTCGTGCCTCGACGTCGTCGGTCGGGTTGATCAGCACCGCGTCGACCGCCAGCAGCCCGGCGTCGATGAGGTCGACGACCCGAACGCCGTACCAGGTGCGGGCCGGTGCGGGCGGTGCGGTCGGCTTTCCGGCCTTCGGGTAGACGGGCGCATAGCCGGAGTCGGCCAACCGGTTGAAGGCGTCCCGCACCACCCCGGCCATCAGCTTGCGGCGCTGGCTGAGGAACGCGTCGTACGACAGTTTGGTCCACTTGTCGGGCAGGGCGTGCCAGCGCGCCTGCACATCGAGCGTGGCCCTACCTAGGCCCTTCTTGCGGATCTCGTCCGGCCAGTACTTCGCCGGCGGCTGGTCGGAGATGCTGATGTTGTCGTGCCACTCAACCAGCGCCATGTTGGCGATCTGGTTGATCTTCTTGGTGTTGGTGATGCCTTGCTTGTGCAGGTAGGCGCGGGGGAACAGGTGGTGCCGCTCGATGCCCTTCTTGGCCATGATGGCAGGGTCGAGTCGGGCGCGGACCTTGCCGGTGGAGAGCAGGGCGTCGGCGTCCACGATGTTCAGGGCGGCGATGTACGCCAGCAGCGCGGGCGACTTGGCTGCCGAGCTGTCGAGATCGTTGGGGAGCCGGATCTCCCAGTAGTCGGTGGTGAGGGTGTCGTTCACGATCTTCGACAACACGGTGACAAACCCGTCTGCGTCGCCCGGTGCCAGGCCGGCGAACTGGGCCAGGTCCCGCTCGACCTGGCTCTCGAACGAGCCGGAATAGCGGCCGGTGGTGTGCGCCATGAAGAACCAGCGAGCCATCACCTCTCGCAGCCGGGCGATCGGGACCTGGTAGTCCACCCGGCCGATCAGCCAGATCGCGTACGAGAAGATGATTGCGTTCTCGCTGGAGATCATCTTTTTGCCCCGGAAGCCGGCCCGCTCCAGGCAGAGCAGGAACTCGTGCCAGTTGGTCAGGTTCAGCACCTGCTCCTGGGCCTCGGCGAGCCGGGCGAACTGTGCGTCCCGCTTCTCCGGCGACGGCTTGCCGGTCTCCACGTCCTTGCCACGCAGCAGCACATAAATCTGCTTCAGTACCGCCCGCCGCATAGCGAGCGCGACGGTGGCGCGCAGCAGCTGCGGCGGCTGCGGCTGGATGTACCAGTTGAACGGGGCGGCCTCACCGAGGCTCGGCACCCGGCAGGCACGGCAGAATTCCTCCAGGTCCCGCCGGCCCTTCTCCCAGAAGACCGACATCAGGGTAAGGATGAAATCGGCCTGGACGAGCGCGACACCCTCGCTGTTGATCCGAACGAAGATCTCCGCGACCTGCTCCTCGTTGGCGGCTGCGGACAGCTCGATTACCTTGAACGGGTACTGCTGGAGTTCGTGCAGGCGATGGATCGCCTCTTCCAACCGCTGCTCCTCGGCGTCGTCAACCTCGCGGCGCGCGGCGAGGGCCTTCAGGTACGCCTTCTTGGTCGCCCACAGGCCGCCCTGCTGCCAGAGCACGCTGATGTCCGGGATGAACTCCGGATCCTTTTCAATTGCCGCGTCGGTGACGGCAAAGGTGGCATCAGTCGGCCGGAAGGCGATCCGGATCCTCGACTCCGAGTAGTCGTCGTGTAGCACGGTCGCGCCGGTCATCACCGTGAAGAGCGAGGTGAGGCGCTGCTGCCCGTCGACGATCAGATGGTGGGGCGCGGTTTTCACCGTGTCCACCCCGATCTGCCGGGCGCCGACCTCGGCGCCGGTGTCCCAGAACAGCAGGTATCCGACGGGGAAACCCTTGTACATCGAATCAAGAAGCGCCCGGACCTTGGTCGCCTGCCAAACAAAGGGCCGCTGGATGTCCGGCAGCGCGATCTTTCCCGTCCTGATCAGCTCGACCAGCAGCGAGACCGGGTAGGTGGTGTCCTTGTAGAGCGTCTCGGCCATGCGACTATCCCCAGTTAATTGGCAGTTGCTCGGAATCAGCGGCAGACCTCGGCTTCGGCACCTTGGCCGGCTTGCCACGCGCGGGCTTGCCCTTGTTGTGCAGGCCGCGCTTCTTCTCCTCCTCGAAGCGGGCGAAGTTCAGCTCCAACAGGCGGTCCAGAATCTCCTGCCGGACCGTCGGACCGACCGTGTAGCGGACGCCCTGCCGGGTTTCTTGGAAGTCGTGATCCAGCGTCAGGTCCTGCCAGCCGTACGCTTCGGCCACCGCGTGGTCGATCTCGACGTGGATTGCCCGCAACTCGGCGATGTCGACGGCGCGCTCGTCCGGGTTGTGTACCCGGTTGTATGTCTTTGTCAGCCCTTCGTTTCGGTTGAGCATGAGCTCCCGCCGGTACGAATCGAGCCGCTCCCCGGCCGTCCGTACCCAGTTCGTCAACTGCGGTCGGGTCCACGTCTCAAACACATCCGAGGGGTTGTATCGGACCCGGGTTTCCAAGGTAGACGTTCGGTCAATGGCCCACCAGTAATGGGGGGCGCTCGACAGTAAGGCTAGGTCTGCTGCATCCGCGGTTGCTATGACCACCACCTGCTCACTGAATACTTGATTTGTGGCAACAAAAATAGGAAGAACAGCCTTGCTGACGCGGGCGATAGCTAGTACTCGATCTAGCCCTTCAATAGCCTTGTACAAGGTGGCTGCTTGATGTTCAAACTTCCACCATGCGTCACGGACGCGCGCTTTATAGGGCGGTAGTCGATCGCGACCGGGCTTAACTAGCTGCTCGACTTGCTCCATGCAGGAGGAGTATTTCCTGGCCTGAGCCAAGGGTGTGTCGCCGAAATTTATAACGAGGCGTCTGGCTGCCTGATCGGGCGAACTGTTTAAGTCCTGGCCGTTTAGGTACCAACTAAGCACTTCTCGGCTTTTTGGATCGCGCCTGCATAGTTCCGCTGCTTCTTCAGCGCTAACGACGAATCCGATACCATTAACGAAGGAGCCGATATATGCGACGCCACCGTTGGTGGCGAGTCGATGTGGCGTGCCGCTTGCCCTGCTGAGAGGCTCGAGAGTGGGCGTTATGCCCCGTACCGAGATGCCGTCCAGCACGACTCGTTCCGCGTCGCTCGGTCGACCGAGCCAGACCTTGGACACTTCTAGCGTTGCCTCGCCAGGCCAAGGGATGCTCTTCACCGCCCTAACAATCGACCAGCCTGCACCAGTCAATTGGTCCAGGCCAACCTCTCGGGTATCGCCTTGACTAATTGTGTTGGTGGCGATTAGACCGGTCCGGCCTCCCCGTGCTACCTGAGCAGACCTGAGGAAGAAGTAAGCGACCATGTCGGCGTTGCCAGCATGTCCACCGGCAACCCAGCGGACCAGGTGTCCACGGTAGTCCGTGCCATAAGGACCCGAGATGCGCTTGCCGCCCTGGAAAGGTGGGTTGCCGACGACGGCGGCGAAGCCCCCGTTCTCCATCACTTCGGGGAATTCCAGCGGCCAGTGAAAGCACTCGCGGACGGGGCCTGACTCCGGCCGCCCCTCCTGCAGCCACTCCTGCGTCTGCGCCCTAAGTGTCTCCCGCGCGGCGGATTTGCCGGCCAATACCCCTCGCGTGTAGCCCGGACGGTGGCAAGCGAATTCTCGTATTCGATTGGCGAGCGTCCCCGGGCCAGTGCGGCGGCAACCACGCCGTCGGCGATCAGCTTCAACGCTTCGGTGTGGCCGTCGGCCTTGGCCAACAGCGCTGCCTTGTCCTCGGCGTTGCGGACGTCGCGGACCGGTATCGACTCCAGCTCATGGCGGTATCCGAGCGCGCCCTTGACCTCGCTCGACATGACCCCGACGGTGTCTTCGAAGAACGTGACGTGACCCGCGATCTTACGGCCCTGCGCCGGGTCGAGGTGCAGGTGCAGGAGCTGGTCGAGGTCGGTGATGCCGAGCAGCGAGTCGCCCCGGCGCACCGCGTGGTCGAGGAACTCGAAAGGCCGGTTCTTGGCCAGCGTGACCAGCCACATCGACATCTTGGCCATCTCCACGGCCATGTCGTCCCGGTCCACCCCGTAGAGGCAGCGGTCGGTGACCAGCCGGCGGGCGTAGAGCAGCCGCTCCTCCTGGGCGTCCGGGCTGTCGCCGTCAGGGACATCGTCCGGCAGGCCGTCGCGCTGCCACGCCTCGACCAGGCGGTTGGCCAGGTAACGGCAGGCGGAAACCAGGAACGCCCCGGAGCCAACCGCGATGTCAGCGACCCGCAGGGCAAGCAGTTCATTAGCCGGGCGGACCCGCCACTCGTCGTCCGGCCCGAGACCGTCAGCCGGGCCGGGGGAGTAGCAGAGCGGGTCGAGGGTGTGTTTGACGATCTCCTCGGCGAGGTGCTTTGGGGTGTAGTGCGCACCGGCCGCCCTCCGATCACCCACCTGGGTGACGTAGACGGTGCCCTCGCCGTACACCAGCGGTCCGCCGCGCAAATCGGGCCGTAGCAAGCCCCAGTACGGCAGCACCCGCGCGGTGATCGCGTCGTCGCCGCCGCAGGCGGCGCGCAGGTCGGCGAAGCTCGGCGCGTCCGGCTCGTCGGCGAGCCAGCGCTGCACCTGGGCCGCGTTGGCCTTGCGCTTGCTGCCCAGCGACATCTCCCGCACCAGGTACGCGATCAACTCGACGTCATTCAGCGCCTCCAACCTGGAGAGCGGAATCTCCGGCTGTGCCGGCCCGCGCAGCGCCAGCACTGTCTCCTCTGCGCGGAGCCCGGAGTGGTCGAGCAACCCCTCGTAGACGTACCCGATCTGCTCGACGTCCAGGGAGCGGTAAGAGAGCGGCATCGCCTCGATGCTGGCGCGGCCCTCCCTGCGCAGCATCAGCAGTCGGTCCAGCACCCGCAGCATGGTGCGGTCGTCCACCCGCAGCTGTTCCAGCCACGGGAACCGTCTCGGTGCGAAGAGCGAGCCCCCGTACGCGGGGAGCCGCAATGCATCGTGCCGCGATCCGCCATGAACCGCGCGGGATGTGGCCAGCAGGCGGCCCCAGGCGGAGTGTCGCCGGTCCAGAATGTCCTCGGTGAGGCGGTTGGCGTCGCCGCGCAGCTGGTCGAAGAGGCTGTGTATGGCGTACGACTCGGCATAGAGGCCTTGTAGGGGCAGCAGGCCACGGTCCTCGGCGTAGAGGAGGAAGACCATCCGCATGGTGGCGGTGACGGCGCCCCGGTACACCTCGCGCGGTGACACCTCGGCGAGCACCGCGCCACCGATTTCCCGGTCGGAACGGGAGAGTGCGTCGACCAGGTGCTCGACGGCGGAGCGGACCTGCGCGCCGAGCTGCCCGGTGACTGCCTCCTCACGGTTGCCGCTCTCGTGCAGCAGTGCACTCAGGTGCTCGTCGTCGGGCCGGCTGAACCACCGGGCCCCGCCTAGTAGTTCGGCGAAGGCGGAGAGGGTGACCGGTTCGTCGACCCAGATCTCCGCGTCAAAGGTGGCCACGCCAACCGGTAGGTCCGCGGCGGCGTGCACTACCGACCACCGCCAGCCGTTGGTAACCACTCCGACGGGATTGCCGGTTGCCCGGCACAGCTCCACCATCCGGTCGACCGGCGAGGCCGCCCAGGCGCGGTCGGGCAGCACCTTGTCGAGCCGCGTGTCGCTGGGCCAGCGTGCCACCAGCACCTCGGGGGAGCTGTTGGCCATGAGCACGATGTCCGGACGAAGGGTCTCGCCGGCTGCTGGCGGTCGGTAGGCGAGTGCGCCAGGGACAGCGGAGTCCCGCACCGCAGCTCCATACGCGGGGTCGCCGTCGAGGTCCCACTCCAAGACCTCGCGGAGGACGAACTCTACGAAGAGCTCTACCTTGGCCGGCTCGGCGCGTAGCTCCTCGATAGCCAGTGCCAGTCTGTCCCGGACCACGCTCCGCACCGGCGCGCAGCCCTGTGGCAGCGCGGCGTCGAGGACGTCCAGGTCGAGGAAGGGTTCGATGGTCTCGACCAGCGCCAGCCACTCGGCGTGCGGGCTGATCCTCTGCCCGGCTCGGGTGCTACGCGCGCCGGGTCGGCGGGATTTGGCGGTCATCGGGTGGCCCTCCTTGGGATCAGGAACTCCAGGGCCACCGGGAAAAACCGGGGTGTCGGGTCGGCGTAGCGGCGTCTAATGGCCTCGCGGGACTGGGCGATGTCGTCCGGGATTCGGTCCAATCGGTCCAGCAGCGCCTCCCGGTCGCGGTGCAGCTGCAACCGTTCGTCACTGCTCAGGTCGAAGAGTGCCAACTGCTCGTGCGGGTTGTCGTGCAACGCCTTCCGGATGGCAGCACTCAACTCGCGCAGGGTCTCCTCGGCAGCGGTTGCCTCCTGTTCGGCGTTGGCCTCCAGCATCCGTTCGATGCCACCCTGTCGCTCGTCCCGTCGGCGTTCCAGCGCCTTAATCAGCGCCTTGCTGACCTTCGGCAGCAGCTCGGTCAGGCGCTCGGCGAACTCTGGATCGAGTGGTGCGGTGCTGTCCCGAGCAACGGCCACTGCCTGTTCGGTCTCCCGCACTGTGCCGAAGGAGGCGAAGCGCCCCTGTCGGAGCCAACCGCCGGCGGTGATGATCTGCTCGTGCAGGCGCGTACCTGCGCCGCCGGTCACCACCAGCCGGCCGTGGGCCAGCACGGCGGGCTCGGCCAGCGCGTCGTCCGGCACGACCCGGGCGGTGACCCGGGACAGCTTGGCCTCCCGACCGCCGGACCACACCTCAGCCCGCAGCAGGCGCAGGCACTGCTGCACCAGCGGATGCCCCAGGTGCAGGTGCACCACATCCTGGCGGCTGTGCCGCTGATCCGTCGGCTTCGTGGCGGCGTCGTCGAACGTCACTGGTCGCGCTCGCCCGGTGCGTGGGTGCACGATGCCAGCCACCGCCCGGGCCCAGTCATCGGCGAGCGGTGGCACGGTGAAGAATTCACCTGCGAAACCAGGGACGGTCGTGGGGGCCAGCGGCTGCTGGCGGCCCAACCGCAGGCCTACCTCGACTACCCGGCGCACTGCCTCCGGGTGTAGCCGGAGTCCGGCGCGACTCTCGTGCAGCTTCCCGACCAGCTTCCCCACTTCGGCGGCGAGCTGCCGCTCCACCGCGAGCACGGCTCGCTTGGCGGCGTCGCGCTCTGCGGTGGATGTGTCCAGTCCGGTGCGCCGCCGTCCCAACATCGCCTCGGTGACCTGGTCGGCGATGACCGGTCCGACGCTGCCGAGATCAGTCCGGATCTGTTCGACCTTTCGTACGGCCTGCGCGAGGAAGTGCAGGTCGCCGTCGAGTGAACCGGGCCGGACATCGAATGAGGCACCCTCGGTGAACCCGGCACCGACGAAGTGATGGATGAGCACCTCGTCCGCCTGCTGGCCATGCCGGTCGATCCGGCCGTTGCGCTGCTCAAGCCGGTTGGGATTCCACGGAATCTCCCAGTGCACCAGCCGGTGGCAGCGTTCCTGGAGGTCGATGCCCTCGCTCGCAGCGTCCGTTGCCAACAAGATCCGGATGGGGGAGTCAGCGGCGAGGAAGTCCTTCTTGATCCGGTCCCGCTCGCGGGTGTCTAGCCCACCGTGCAGTACCTCGATCCGGTTGTCGACGCCGTAGCCGTGCGCCTCCAACTGTTCCTGCAACCAGCGCAGAGTGTCCCGATACTCGGTGAAAACGATGACCCGCTCGTCACGGTCCGGTCCGCTGATGTCGTCCAGCCACGAGAGGAAAAGGCCGAGCTTGCTGTCCGCCTGGTGTTTCGCCCGTTCGGCCCAGAGCGTCATCCGATCAAGCAGCTCACGGTCTGCGCTCGTGAGCGTCGGTTCCGCGTCGCCGGCTGCCACCAACGCCCGACGGGACAGGTTCTCGTACGAGCTGTCGTCGTCGACCTCAGTGTCGAGGGCGTCCTCGACCGCGGCGAAGGCATCCCGCAGCACCGAGATCCGTGGCTGCTTCTCCTTTGCCTGGCGGCCGTTCTCCTGAGACGCGATGTGGGTGGCCAGGGTGCGGGCGAAGGCAGCTGGGGAAGAGAAGAGCCGCTTTTTCAGGGTGGTCAGCGAGAACTCTGCCGCCACCCGTGCTGCCTCCCCGTCGGCTGCGGTGCGGCGCACTCGCGAGTCGGTGTAGGCGCGCAGATCCTCGTGGACCTGCCGCTCCTCCGAGGTGTAGTCGACCGGTAGGGCGACGATCCGGCGAGGCGGGAAGAGGGGACGGCCGTCGAACGCGGTAGTCAGTTCTGACTTGAGCCGGCGCACCATGATCTGCTTGAGCTGCCGCTCGTCCGGCGGCACACCCCGAGCGAAGCGCTGGTCGTCCAGGAGCTCAAGCAGTGCGGTGAACGATTCAAGATAGCCGTTATGCGGAGTCGCCGATAGAAAAAGCCGATGCTCGCAGTGTGGTGCCAGCTCACGGATCGCCTTCGTCCGTAACGAGTCGACTGCGTACTTACCCTGGCCCGTCGGGGCGCACGAATGCACCTCATCCACCACGAGCATGTCGAACGCTCGCGGCAGCCGGAACTCCTTGGGCAACACGTCCCGCAGCATCCGCATGGGCCGGTCCCGCTTTAGCCAGTCGATGCTCATGATCAGGCGCGGGAAGTGCGTAAACGGGTTAACCCGCACCCCCCGCTCGCGGCGCAGGCTGCGGACCAGTTCAGTGTCCAGCACCCGGAACTCCAGACCGAACTTCTCCTGCATCTGCTCCTGCCACTGGATGCAGAGGCTGGCGGGGCATACGACCAGCACCGTCCGAGCCCGGTAGCGCAGAATCAGCTCCTGGATGACCAGGCCCGCTTCGATCGTCTTGCCGAGCCCGACATCATCGGCGATCAGCAGGTTCGCCCGTGGCATCGAAAGGGCGCGCACCAAGGGGTCCAGTTGGTACGGCTCGATGTCGATCCCGCTGCGAAACGGTGCCTGCAACAGACTCCGGTCGGCGCTGGTGAGCGCGCCCCAGCGGACGGCGTCGAGGAAGGCGTCCAGCGTCTGCGGATCGTCCAACGTCCGGCCTTCGCCGAGGATCGGAAGTTCCGATGACTCATGAGCTCGGGCGCCGGATTCGACCTCCCACACCACGCTCATCGTTTCGTCGAAGCTGTCATCCTCGATCGAGCTGAGTGTCACCAGATTCTCGGGTGTCCCAGCACCGTTCGCGGCCCGGTCAGAAGTGATGGTGCTGGGCAACCGATCCGCCACGACCCAGCGTCGACCCCGGACTGTGACGAGCTGTCCCGGATGTGGCGCGGAGGCGGTGGTCACCCGATCCTGTGTACCGAACGGCGGTTGAAGCGCATCCACCGAGCTGACCGACATTCATGCCCCTCCCCGCGCGGCCGGCTATGTCACCGGGGAGTCTCGGTCCTATTAAGAGAACCTTTCGCTCCCAGCCACGGCACGCTACCGAGACGGTGGCTGCGCTACCAGTCCTCGAAGATCATCAAGTTAACGGGCGACGGTGCCGAAAGATTGGGGGTCGGTGAGTCCCGTCCAGGAGACTGGCGGATAGAGCCGAGATGTCATCATTTGGCCGTCGAAGCATCCACTGTCGGCTCGCTGCTTGGGCTTGTGGCGGATATCCGACAGATAGATAGGTGTTGGGGTCAATGGGTGTCGGTTCGGAGACGGCCAGGCGCCAAAGGTGCGAGGCAGTAGCCATATGATCGGTCGGCGGTGCAGCGCGCGGCCTATGGCTAACCATGGCGTGATCGGCGACGGAGGCGTCTACGCCCCGATGGCTGCATAGTCGCTGCCTGCGGAGGGATAGTGATGGCCTCTCGGAACCTAGGCGGGTGGTCCCATCATTGAGCCCTTTTCATCCTGTGTAGCGGTTGGATTCGGTTTGGTGCAGGACGAGGATCGCCTGGACGATCGCGGTGGCTCGGCGTGGGCAGCAGCGCAGCTTGACCAGGATCTTCCAGGTCTTGAGCGTGGCAATCGCTCGCTCACCGCGGGCGCGGATCTTCGCGTGGGCGCGGTTCACGGCTCTCTGCCTGCGTGACAGCCTCGGCCGGAAGCGGTGCCGCTTGAACGGAGTGCGCACGCTGCCGCGGGCGCCCTGATAGCCCTTGTCGGCGAAGGTCATCACGTTTTCGCTGGTCAACGCGTCGAGGATGCCATGGATGCGGGCAGCGGTCAGGTCGTGAGCCGATCCCGGTAGCGCGGGCGAAGCCCAGACGAGGCGGCCCGCTGCGTCGGCGATGACCTGCACGTTCACGCCGTGGCGTTTGTGTTTTCCCGAGTAGTAGGGCTTCTGGTCGGCGACCCGGTCGATCGGGATCAGCGTGCCGTCCAGGATCGCGTACGCCAGCATGCGGATCCGCTTCATCGCGGTGACCAGGTCGTCGGCGGATGCCGCGAGCAGGGCGATCGCTTCCTGCACGTAGCGCCAGGCGACGCCGATCGCAAACCCGCAGGCCAGCCGAGTATAAGTGTCGCCGTTACGCAGATGGGCAAGGGCGAGTAGCGCCTGGCGTCCCGCATCGAGGCGCCGCCACCTGGATCGTTGCTGGTTACGGTGCTGGCGGATGCAATCGGCGAGGTGGTTGAGGGTCCGGCTGGACAACGAGATCGTGGACGGGTAAGACAGCACAGGCGAGGCTCCCGGTCGGGGCATCGGGTTTTGGTCGATTTGCTGTCTTACCTGGAGCCTCGCCCTCATCGATCCCCGGGCTACACACCCCGCCTCTGACCTGCAAGGGCAGGATGAAAAAGGCTCACTGGTGGATTGGGTGCAGCGGGCGGAATCGGCCGTTCTCTACCTGGCCTGTCTGCTCCGGTGGCTCGGTGAAATCTGCTTCACCAGGACGTCGTACGTGGGTGCCTGCTCCCAATCAGGCCGGAGCGTGGTGATCTTTCGCCAGCCCCAACTCTGGTAGGCCGCCTGGGCTGGAGTGTTGTCTGGATCAGCCAAGAGGGTGGCCCGTTCCTCGGCACGCCCAGCGAGTAGCTCGTCGTGCAGCGACTTGGCGATTCCTCTGCGGCGCCAGCCAGGGGCCACCATCAACTCGCTGATGGCGAAGGTCCGCTTCCCGTCCTCGTCGGTGAACCCGGCCGGGACCGGCTCGTGGATGCCGCCCCACCACCTGGTCTCGGCGGGCAGCGGGAAGCCGTAGATGTATCCCACCAGCTCGCCGTCGGCCGTGGCGGTGACGAGGTCCCAGCCGTCGCGCTGCATGTGGCCGGCAAGCTGGCGGCGGTAACGGTCCTCGCTGTGGAACTCGCCGCCGTCCGCGTACACCGTCAGGTAGAGCTCGACGAGCCGATCGGTAAGTCCGGCCGCCTGGTCGGTGGTGTGGTGCCGCAGTTCCAAGCCCTCGATCAGGCGTTCACCGCCTGGTCGTACGCCTCGACGAACTTTCGGGTCGCGGCCGTCGCCCGCTGCGGTTGCCCCAGGCTGGACCGGAGCTGCGCGAGGTGGAGGCTCACCCGCCCGGAACTCACCTGACCAAGTTCAGGCAGCAGGTTCATTGCCGTCCAAGCAGCCTCGTCGAGGTTGCCCTGCCGGCAGGCGGCGTCGGCGAGTTGGACCGTGTAGTAGATGTGGTTGCGCCGGAGAACGGGGGAGGGGTTCGCCGTGATGGTTCGGAAGGCGTCGGCGGCGCGTTCGGGCCTGCCCAGGGCGAGGTAGGCGAGGCCCTCGATGCCCTTGATCTCCTGCGCGGTGACGAAGTGAAGGAACGGCATGTCGTCCTCACTGGTGCCGCGTTCGAACTCGCGTTGAGCCTTGCTCATCGCCCGGTGGAAGCCGCTCATGTCGTTCAGGGCGGCGTACGTTCTCGCAGCACGCAAGTGCAGCAGCGTGGCCAGTCGTGGGGTGCCCCACCCGGCGGAGGAGCGGAGTGCCGCTTCGACGGCGTGCAGCGACTCGCCGGGGCGGTCCTGACGGGCCAGCAGCGCGAGGTAGGCGAATGCACGTACCTCCATCCGCGGATCGTCGGAGAAGCGGGCTCTGGTGATCGCTTCGTTCAGGTAGGCCCTGGCTTCCGGGCGGCGATTCGCGTCGATCGTGAGCCAGGCCGTCTCTATGGCCAGGTCGGCGAGGGTGGCCTGGAGGGCTTCGCCGACGTCCCGGCTGTAGGTGGCCTTCGCCGCCCACTCCGAGAGCCGGGCGTGCATCCGGACAGCGAGGCCGCAGAGCTGGTTGGCACCGACCGCTGCATCAGTGCGGCGGAACTCGTCCACCAGCGAGCCGACGGCGCGAACCTGCTCCATGCTGATGCTTCTGGCCGTGTTGTGGGGTACGGCAAGCAGGTCGAGGGAACCGGTCGCGGCGATGCCCGCGAGTGCGGCGAGGGCATGGAACTGTCGGCGGTCCGTAGTGCCACCTCCTTGGCTCGATGCCGCGAGGTCGGCATCAGTCCGCGCCGGCGTCTCTGTCGGTCCGGCTTCTTTCACGGGTACGGGGTCGCGCTCCGCAACCTTGGTCAACCGGGCGGGGAGACTGAACCACAGGAAGCGGGGCGGGACCCGGAGCAACTGCGTCCAGTGCGCCAGCCGATCCAGGTGCACCAGCGGCGGCCCGTTCTCCACCCGGCTGAGCTGCGCCTGCGTGATTCCCAGCCACCCCGCCACCACGGTCTGCGGCAGCGCGGCCCGCCCGTGGTACGGATGACACCGGTACGCCCGGATCACCCGTCCGAGGTGCCGCTCCGCCAATGCCCGTCGAACCGGCTCATGCTCCCAGAAGCTCGCCGGCACCACTGGCGGTGCGCTTAGCCTGTCCCGCTCGGCGGCCTGGCACGGCGCGCAGCGCCCGCTGTCGTTGTCGCGGGCCAGTCGTCCGCCACACCGGGGGCAGTTCGCGTGTGTCACCGGCAACCTCGCCATGCGCAGGTGGCTCCGTCCGTCTCGCCTCGTCGAGCCTATCCATTGAAGCCGCTCCGTGCAGACGCGGTTCACGCAGCGCGCATATCGATGATCCTCGCGAAGTCATCCGCCACCCGACAATCCGGCCACAGCCTGGGTGAGACCTGTGCGTCGAGGTGGCGGCCTGTCAGGCGTACACGCCCTGCACGGCTGCGACGAACGCCTGCCCGCTCGTCGAGGACGGCCCGTCCTTGGTCGGGAACAGCTCCATCCGTAGGTCGGACGTCAGCTCAAGCTGAACGCCGGCACCGTCGGCGTCCTTGTTGACGAAGTTCGCGGTGGACGTGCCGGCGATGTCCGCCGGCGCGGGCTGGACGACGCTGAAGCCGGCGGCGCTCAGGGCTGTCGCCAGCTCCGCGCCGGTGGCGGTGTCCCGTCCGCCGATGTAGACGACCTTGCCCGGCTTGGAAGTGCCGTGCACCGACAGTGCGTGGGTCCGCTGGCCGATCAGGATCAGGCACTCCTCGACGTCCCAGTTCTCGCTCGTGACGTGTAGCCGCGGGAAGTTCTGACCGGCCGGCAGCATGCCCTTGAACTGGCACTGCGTGTGGACTGTGCCCGCGATCGCGCCCGCGATCTCGCTGGTGCGCGACTCGATCGAGCCGCCGTGCGGGGCGACGACGATCAGCGGCGAGCTGGTGATCTTCCAGCTCAGCTCGTAGGCGACGCCCGCCTGTTCGACCTTGCGGAGCGCGGTCATCGACGGATACTCGGCCACACTGCCTACCGGGGCGGCTGCCTGGTGCGTAGGGGCGTCGCCCACCCGAGCGATGCCGTACCCCGTCAGCATCACGAGCGGAACGGCGAGGGCGCTGAGCATCCATCGGGCATGTCTGTTCATGGGGATTCTCCTTGTTGCCGCGTCGATCTCGCCTCGGGGACTCTATCCACCGATATCACTCTGTGCGGGGCCGATGTGCGCAGCGCGTATTCGTGCCGTTCTCGACTGCGCAGCCGCGACCAAGAGGCGTGAGTGACGAACCGAATGCGCAGCGTGCATCGCTGTCACGGTGATCGCGGCATAGCGGGAGCCTTGGCCGGAGCCGAAGGTCGACGCATGGCCCGGGGCGGGTGCTGGCTCCGGAGCTGCGTCGACCCGAACGACACAGCTCCGCTCCCGCCCGCCCCGGCGCCACTCGAAACCGTTGGCAAGGGGCCCTTCCTCTACCGAATCCGTTAACAAGGGCACCTTCCTTACACATCCCCGTGAGGAGTGGGCGTGAGCGTGCAGGAGGTGGTCGGGCGGTGGCTGCGGCTCGTGGTGGCGGACGCGGAGCTGTCGCCGTACCTCATCGGGGTCGACCTGGAGCGGCTCGGCGCGCACCTGGCGGCGGGCCTCGCCGCAGCCGTCGAAGGCCAGCCAAGAGAGGACCCGTGGCGCGGGTTCGGCCTGTCGGAGGAGCAGCACCGGCGCGTCGTCGACTACCTGGCGGGGGTGCTCTGGGCGCTCGACGTGCCCGACGAGCGGATCGACCGAGCCCGCCGGGCCTTCGCCGGCGAGGTGGGCGCGTGAGCATCGCCGACGCCTGGGAGGCAGCCGTCGAGCGGGGCGCCGACGGCTTCTGGTGCACGCTGGAGGACCGCCGTCCCGGCCTGCTGCCCGAGCGGGACGCGCCGCTGCTCTTCGCCGCGCTCGGCCGCCTCACGGTCGGCGGCGACGACCCGGCCGGGCGGGCGGCGCTGCTGGCGGTGCTCGGCCGCGCGTACCGCCAGCTTGGCCTGCTGCCGCACGCCGCCACGATCGGCGACGCGCTGCTCGCCGCCGTCGCCCGGCGTGCCCGGCCACGGTGGACGCCGCGGCTCGCCGACGCCTGGGAGCACGCCGGCCGCCGCGCCGACGAGGCCGTGCGGCGCGCCGTCGCCCGCGCCGAGGACGGCCCGGCCTGGTGCCCCGCCGAGGTGATCGGCCACGACCGGCCGTGCGACACGATCGCGATCCTGACCGTACGCCCCTGGCAGCGCCTGCCCTTCCGGCCCGGCCAGGCGGTGCCGGTCTGCGCGCCGCGCCGGCCGGGCCGCTGGCGCTGGCTCTCCCCGGCCAACGCGCCGCGCCCCGACGGCACCGTCGAGCTGCACGTCCGCGCCGTCGCCGCCGGGGCCGTCGCCCACAGCCTCGTCCACGACGTACGCCCCGGCGAGCTGCTCCACCTCGGCCCGCCGCGCGACGCCGGCCTCAGCCTGGACCCGTCTGCGCGGCGGGACCTGCTGCTCGTGGCCGGGGGTACCGGGCTGGCGCCGCTGCGCGCCCTGGTCGAGCAAGTCGCCGCCGCGCCCGACTGCCGGCGGGTGACCCTGGTCGTCGGCGCGCGCACCTTCGCGGACCTGTACGACGCGCCAGCCCTCGACAAGCTCCAGCAGGCCCACGACTGGCTGACCGTCGTGCCCGCGTTCAGCCAGGATCCCGGCGCCGAGCCCGCCGAGCAGGGCGACGCCCTCACGATCGCCCTCGACCACCACCGCCCCGAGGACCACGTGTACGTCTGCGGGCCGCCCCCGATGCTCGCCGGCGCGCGGCTGCGGCTGCTCGCCGTGGGGGTGCCCGCCGACCGCATCCACCTGCCGGCGGAGCTGGTGCCCTGATGGCCGTCTACCGCAGCCGGCACGCCCTGCCCGGCCCACTCACCCCCGACCGGGTCCTCGACGTCACCCTGCCGCGTACGCCGATCGGCCGGCGCGGCTACCGGGTCGACGAGGTCGACGCCCTGCTGTGCCGCCTCGCCCACGAGCTGCGCGACCGCACCCGCCAGCTCGACCTCACCCGAGCCGAGAACCACCGCATCAAGGAGGCGCTGCGCACCTGGCAGACCCGGCACGCCGAGGAACGCTCACGGGTCCGCCAGGCCGGCTGATCCTCAGTGGAGGGCTGTGGGGCCGCCCGATCAGTCGCGAGCTTGGTGATCACTAGGATCGGTCTCCGTGATCATCAAACGACGGCTCCCGGCGGTCCTGTTAGGACTGTTGGTCGCCTTCCCGACACTGGGCGTGCCTCCCGCCTACGCCGACGAGCACGAGACCGAACCCGTCGAGCCGCCCAAAGTGGAGCTGGTGCTCGACGTCAGTGGCTCGATGCGCGCCAAGGACATCGGCGGACGTTCCCGTATCGCGGTCGCCCAGGAGGCGTTCAACGACGTCGTGGACGCGCTGCCCGAGACGACGGATCTCGGCATCCGTGTCCTCGGCGCCACCTACGGCGGCGACGACAAGAAGGTCGGCTGCCAGGACACCCAGCAGCTCGTACCGGTCGGACCCGTCGACCGGGTGAAGGCCAAGAACGCCATCGCCACCCTGCGCCCGACCGGCTTCACCCCCGTCGGCTTGGCTCTGCGCGAGGCGGCGAAGGACCTCGGCACCGGCGAGACCACGCGGCGCATCGTGCTCATCACCGACGGCGAGGACACCTGCGCGCCGCCGGACCCCTGCGAGGTGGCCCGCGAGCTGGCCGCCCAGGGCACCAAACTGGTGGTCGACACGCTCGGCCTCATCCCGGACGAGAAGGTACGCAAGCAGCTCGTCTGCATCGCCTCGGCGACCGGCGGGACGTACACCTCCGCGCAGAGCAAGGACGACCTGACCCGGCGGATCAAGCAGATCGTGGAACGGGCCAAGGACACGCACACGAAGACGCCGGCGAAGGTGGCCGGCACCGACGTCTGCGCCAAGGCCCCCGTGCTCACCCCCGGTGTCTACACCGACCGGGAGCGCTTCGAGGAGCACCGGTGGTACCGGATCCCGGTCCAGCCGGGGCAGGAGCTGCGGGCCTCGGTGAGCATCGGCCTGGACCGGCCGTTGAACCGGGATTACGGCGTACTGCTGCGGGCCACCGCCACCGACGGGCGGGAACTGGTCCGGGGCAACGACGCCGGCAGTGGTCGTACCGACGTGCTGTCGACCGGCGTGCGCTGGTCGGCGGCGGACGACGAGGACGAGAGGGAGCCGGAGGACGCCGACAAGGGTGGCATGTTCTCGGACTCGACGGAGAAGGCTCCCGAGCCCACCGTCGTGTGCCTCGTGGTGAGCAACTCGTTCTCCGCGAAGGCGGGCGCCGGTCAGGCTCCGGGCATGCCGCTCGAACTGACCGTCGACCTGGTCGACGCGTCGCCCGCCCCGAACAGCCCGGGTCTCGGCCGGGGCTGGGTGCTGCTGGGCGTACTCATGCTCGCGGGCCTGCTCAGTGGGTTGATCGTTGGTTGGCTGACCCGTTGGTGGGTAGCGGTCTGGAGGACCCGATGAGGATGCCGAAGGCCCTGACCCCGGCCCGCCGGGCGGCGGTGCTGCTCGCCGCCACCGGTGTCGCCGTCGCGCTGCCGGCCGCCGCCGGTGCGGACACCCCCACCCCGTCGCCGGGGGCCGCCACCATCAACAAGGCCGGCACCTCGTTCCTCACCGCCGCCGGGATCAGCCCCGGCCAGCCGGTACGGGTCGGCGCCTCCGTGGGCGACTACCTGTACTGGTCGTTCACGGCTGCGGCGGGGGACACCCATCACGTGGCGGCCACCGTGTCGCTGCCCGCCGCGGCGAGCCGGAAGGGCGACTCCACCTGGACGGTCGAGGTCTTCGACGGGCTGCGCCGCCGGCAGGCGTGTGTCGCGGGGGCGCAGACCCCGGTGGCGTCGAAGAGCGCCGCCACCGTCGAACTCGACTGCGAGCTGCGCCAGGTGCGCTCGTGGGCCGAGCCGTGGTCGGGTGACCCGCTGCCGGGCACCTACTACGTCCGGCTGTCCGGCATCGAGTTGCCAGAGCAGGAGCTGGGCCTGCCGATCGAGGTGAGCCTGCTGGTCGGAGTGGAGTCCGACGGCGACACCGAGCCGGAGGGCGGCGACCTGAAGGAGCCCCTGGTCCCGGCGGTCAACCCGGGCAAGGTGCTCGCCGGCGATCCGACCGCCGGCACCCCGGCCCCGGGGGCGGCCGGTGACGAGGAGGACGGCTGGTTCGACTGGGTGCAATGGCCGAGCCTGTCGTCCCGCTGGTACTGGACCATCGGCGGCGGCATCCTGGCCGCCGTCGCGGGCGTGGTCGGCTTCGCACTGACCCGCCCCCGCCAGCGCGTCGGCTGACCGATGACGGCAGGGCGGGCGTGACTGAACAGGTCATGCCCGCCCTGCCGCCAGCCGGGCGCCGGGTGCGTCGTTCGCTCGGCAGTTTGTGAAGGACGCGCTGGTTTCAACCGACTCGACCACATGGCAGAGTGTCGAGACCGCAACGGCCCGGCCCTGTGGTTGAGTGACCGGGGTCCACGACCACGCAGCCATGGAGATGTGATGACCGACGGGCTCCGGGAAATCGAGGTCAAGTACCGGGTCAACGATCCCGATGTGCTGGCCGAGGCGCTCGAAGCCCGGGGAGCTACTTTCTCGAAGCCGGTGCACCAGGACGACCAGGCGTACGCGGCCGTCGGCTGGACGTACGGGCAGAGCAAGGCGGGCGCGGTGTTCGCCCGCCTGCGGACGGAGGACGGGCGGCACGTCTTCTGCGTCAAGAAGCCGCTCGACAACGAGCTGGCCTGTCAGGAGCACGAGACAGAGGTGCTCGGCCGGGACCAGATGCACGAGGCGATCCTGGCGATGGGTTTCTATCCCACGGTGCGCATCGTGAAGACTCGGCGTACCGCCCGACTCGGGCAGATGTCGCTCTGCCTCGATGAGGTGCGCGGGCTGGGTGCATTCTTCGAGATCGAGGCGATGGTCGGCGGGCAGCGCCCGGCCGCTGAGGTGCAGCGAGACCTTGACCGCTTCGCCCGCTCCTTGGAAGTGGAGTTGGAACGCAGCACCGAGACCTACGATTCACTGATCCGTGCGGCACTGCCGGTCGGGGTCTGACCGTTAATTCCTGCCTTCAGCAGCGCCCGGACCGGACCGAGGAGCGCGGCGGCCACGACGTCAGGCGACTGCTCGCCCACGTCATGGACGTGCACCGCGAATCCGGCGCGCTCAGCTCTTGTGAGACTCGGACGTAGAGGTCCATCTCCCGCCGGCCGGCGTCGAGCCCGCCACGATGAAAGCGGCTGTGGATCCCCCGCGCGGCGGCTCTTGCACGCGAGCGAGCCGGATCGCCCGTAAGGACGACTATGAGGTCAGGGCGGTCAGCGAGGCGGTTGATGTCCCAGATGAAGGCCGGATCCACGCCGTCAAGCCGCTGCAACACCAACGACGTGGCAAGGTAGCGATCGCACAACACGATCTTTCCGGCGGCCAGTGCCGGCCGGACCTCGGTCTCCAGATGGTGGTAGCGGTCAGCGGCGACAAGGCAGGCGAGGGTCAAACCGCGGTAGTCATCCGTTCCGTACCGCGCCGTCTCACCCAGCTTCGTATGGGTCGGTTCCTTCGTCGGGTGCACCTGCCAGCCCTCAGCAGCCAGGGCGCCTGCCAGCAGCGCCGTGGCCGTGGTCTTCCCGACGCCGCTCGGGCCGTCCACGACGATGAACTGGCCGCTCACAGCGACGCCGATCGACCGTGTTGGGCGCGGGCCAGTTCGACGAGTCTGCGCCGCACGTACGGCAGCTCGACCTCACCGAACTGGAGATTCACCGAGAAGTTGAACTCGTCGCGTTCTCGCATCGCTTCGTCCAATCCGTCGCTGGTCAGGTCGACCGCGCCGTAGTCCAGCAACTGCGCCGGGTCGTATCGGCCGGTGGCCAGAAGCCGATGCCACTCCGGCGTTCCTGGATACGGGCGGAACTCGAACACACTGGCCCGGAAGGAACCGGGCTGGCTGTCGGCAAGATCCCACAGCTCGTGGACATGCTGGACGGTCGCATCGAGTTCGGTACGGGTCTCGGTGGGCAAGCCGAGGATGAAGTAGCCCTTGACGCTGATGCCAAGTCGGGTGAGCCGGTGTACCACCTGACGGGTCAGTTCAGGATTGATCCGTTTCCCGATGTGGCCAAGCACTCGTGCGCTACCGGACTCAATGCCGAGCGCCACCTCTCGACAGCCGTTCTCGGCCAGAGTCTCAAGCAACCTGTCGTCTGCTCGGGCGAGTACGTTGATCCGACCTGTGGCGTCCCAGACATATCGGGTGCCCACCCTGGCCTCGCCGAACGCGGCTATACAGCGGCGGATGAATCGCTCATAGCCGAGGAAGAGGTCGTCGACGAAGCGGAACGCCGTTACTCCGTAGCGAGCGTGGACTTCGTCCATCTCGGCGATGATGTTCTCCGGCTCGCGGGTACGGATCGTTACATCAGGATTCGCGCTGACGGCGGCCCCACAGAACGAACAGTCGTACGGGCAGCCTCGGGCACCCACCATGGCTGCCTCCAGCGGCCCGGCGTCTGGGCGGTACGGGTCGGCCGCGAAGTAGCGTCGGTCCACGAACGGCAGGCGGTTGATGTCCGGAGCCAAATGGCCGCCGGTGCCGGGCATGCCTCCCGTGACCGGCGTACGTAGGACGGGATCGCGCCACATGACTCCGGGCAGCACAGCCCGACGGCGGCGATCGTGAAGCAGCTCCGTGACCCGCGTCTCACCCTCGCCGATGACGAGGGCCTCCAAGCGGCCGAACCGGACGTCGTCGATGACCATTGCAGGCATGGCTTTGGCTTGGTGGCCACCCACCATGATCTGAATCGCCGGATCAAGCCCGACCGCGATGCGTGCACTCAGCTCGTAGGTGGGCGCCAGAAGGTTGAAGCCCACCCATCGTGGCGCGGCCTTGTTGGCGATGTCGCAGATCCGGCTGATGCTGAGGCCAAGGGACTCGCCGTCAAGTACGCCGACGTGGAAGCCCTGGGCAGCGGCATAGGTGGCGATGTAGCCCATTCCGAGTACGGGCAGGGTGAAATCGTTGACTCGGGGCCGAAGGTCGTAGTCGCGCAGCGGGGCGTTGACCAGCAGCAGGTCCAGCGGTTCGTTCGGACGGGCGCCGAGGATCGGGCTGTCAGATGGATCCGCTGTGTCGGCAACCGAGGGCAAGGGTGAGCACGGTGTAGGTGGCGAGGCTGTCACCGGTCACTCGCCGCCACGCTCGCGCGAACGACGGTTCGTCAGCGGGCCAGTGATGGTCTGGGTTCGCCCGCCGTGCCCAGGTGCGGATCGCCAGGTCGCCGTATGGATAGAGCGCCCAGTCGTTGCTCCAGTCGGCGACCGCCGCGCCTGCGCTCCACGGGCCGATGCCAGGAATGGTTTGCAGCTCCTTGACCAGTACGGACGGCGCGAGTCTCGACCATGCCTCGCCGTGGGCGAGGAACGCCTGTGCCGCATGCCGCAAGGGTTTCCGCTTGAACGCCATACCACTGTGGGTAAAGTCGTCATCGCTCAGAGTTAGCACACGTTCCGGGGATGGGAAAGAGTGAATGTCCGTCTCATCGGATAGCGCGACCCCGGGGCCGAAGCGCAGGCAGAACTCGCGATAGAGCCGACGGGCCTGCCCCGCCCGGATGACCTGCCGGACGATTGCCGTCGC
This sequence comes from Micromonospora sp. CNZ303, assembly GCF_004345505.1. NCBI lineage: Bacteria > Bacillati > Actinomycetota > Actinomycetes > Micromonosporales > Micromonosporaceae > Micromonospora > Micromonospora sp. CNZ303. The sequence goes on from NZ_SLVT01000004.1 coordinate 293,237, forward strand.
CAGGGCATCCCACAGGCTGGGGTTGTGCTGCCGTCCCACTGTGCCGAGTGCCGAGAGGGCTTCGTGGATGGGCGCGGCCTGCGGTGGCGCCGGCGATGGCGCGAGGAACGTGGCGACGCGTGGTGGAGGATCGTCGCCGGACACGGCACGGAAGGTGGCCCGTGAGCCGCGGACCGTGAGCAGCCAGGCAGCGTCCTTGTCGTCTGTCAGCAGGCGGTGGAGGTCGTTGCCGTCCGTCTGCCAGGCTGGGTGGTCCGTCAAGAGGTAGTCGAAGCTCACGCCGCCTCCTCAGTGATCCGCAACGTGCGCGATTCTTGCACTCGGAACAGTGCTGGCTGGGATGCCCCGCCGGGTGCGTGCCGGGGATGGCCAAGCCACGGTTGTCGATCCCGGCGGTTCCGCGATGGCCCCTGCGGGGCCACCGGAGCGTGTCGGCGTCGGTAGCCTCCCCGGATGCCGGACTCCACTCTCGACGGTCTGCTCGATTCCTTCACCGAACCGAAGCCGTTCACACCCGACACCGCGGCCCTTGCGCCCCTCGTGCCGGGAACACACGTCGTGCTTCTCGACGGCGACATCGTCTATGTGGGTGAGACGGGGCGGACCCTGCGGGAACGACTCCGCGCCCACCTGCGGAGCAACCGGGGCTCGTCGGTGCTGCACAAGCAGGTCGGCGAGCTGCTCGACCGGGAACTCGGCCGGCAGGCGACCGCCGCCGAGATCGCTGCGTGGCTCGGCCGGTGCGAGATCAGGTGGCGGGAGACGGGCGATCCGAAGGCGCTCAAGGAGGCCCTGCTCACCCTCGTGAATCCACGGTTCAATCGGCTGCTGCCCGGGCAGCGGACCGCGTCCACGGATCCCGTGAGCCGCTTCGAGCGGCTGGCGGGCGGCCCGTACTTCGACTCGGTGGTGGCGGCCAACCGGGCCTACCTCGACGCGGTGGTGCCGGACGCGGTGGCCACCGAGCGGGACCATTGGGCGCTTTCCTGCCTGCCCGGCACCCGGACGGATCCGCCACGGCTGTCGGCTGTCTCCATGAAGACGATGGAGACGTTCGTGCTGCACGAGCCGACCGAGCCGGGCGCCGGTGCCCCGGCCGAGGGCTTCCTGGTCGTACGTAAGTCGGTGCTCGACGGTCACTGGACGCCGGCAGGCTTCCGGGCGGCCCATCCCGGCCTCACCAGGTGGCCGTCGGACTACGTCGATGCCGGGCCGGACCAGGAGGTCCTCGCCGGCGACGTCGAGGACCTGATCGCGGCGCTCGGGGACGAGCGCGTCGTCCTGGCCGCCCGTGCACTCACCGAGCCGCTGCTCCGGTCCCGGACCCTGCATGCGCGGGGCCACAACCAGCCGCTCGCCGACGCGGTGCTCGGCCGACGCGAGCACACCGACTGGATCTGCCCGGTGGACGTGGGCGACAGCTCGTCGGGGGAGGACGTCTGGGAGTACTTCCACCGCGACACCGTTGTCGACTGGCAGCTCCCCGCCGGCTACCGCCACATCGCCTCCGGCGACCGGATCTGGGCGTACGCCACCGAGCCACCCGGACGCCTCGTCGCGGCCGGCGTCGCTTGTGCCGGCCCGTACCAGCGGGCCACGGAGGGCGGGCTGGAGTGGCGGGTGGCGATTCGATGGGACGCCGCCCTGACCCGGCATCTCCGCGACAGCGGGGAGGACGTTCCCGTCCTGCCAGCGGGCCCGGTGCGTGGCGTGCGGGGAATGGACGCGCCCGAGTTCGATCGACTCGTCGATGCGCTGGAGGCGAGCAGAGCGCCGGAGCCCGAGGCGCTGGCGGAGGGCCGTCGCCGCCGGCTCGCGGAGGTAACCGCCCGCCAGGGGCAGGCAGACTTCCGGCGCAGGCTTCTCGAGGCGTACGGGGGCCGCTGCGCCATCACGGGCTGCGACACCGAAGCCGCCCTCCAGGCCGCGCACATCTCGCCGTACGACGGACCCGCCACGAACAGGGTGACGAACGGTCTGCTGCTCCGGGCCGACGTGCACAACCTCTTCGACCGCGGCCTGATCTGGATCGACGACCAGCTCCGCATCCGGGTCAAGGCGGAGGCCGCGCACTACACCCGCCGCAGCGGCGACAAGTTGCACCTTCCGGCTCGTACGGCGGACCATCCCGACGCCGCGGCCCTGCGCGCCCACCGCCGCAAGGTGGCCCGAGTGCCGTGACGCCCTCGGCCGCCACGTCGGCTCCCGTGGCGGCCGGTTCGGCGGGTCAGGCTCCCGGCGGTCGGTAGGCCATCCTCATCTGGAGCGCCTCGTCCATGTCCTGCGGGGTCAGCAGCGGGTTGATCCGGGTGTCCAGGCCGCCGGCCGCCCGGATCGTGGCGGCCAGGGCGACGGCGGTCTGCTGGTCGGGAAGATCGCAGATCACGTACACGTCGTACGGGCCGAGCCCGAAGTCGAACGACTCCATCCGGCCACCGGCGTTCTCGACCAACGCCTGGATCACCTCGACGCGGCTCGCCCCGCCTTCCTTCACCAACCCGTTGATCCCCTCGACCGTGTAGGTCGCCGTGAACAGGAACCTCGCCATCCGGGTACCACCTCCAGGTTCCGGCCGCGCGTACCCGGTGTGCCCGGGTCTAGTCCTGCCGCTCGGCACACCAGATGGCCGTCGCCTGCTTGCCGCCCGGTGGACCAGCCCGGGACAACCAGGGATGTATGGCACCCCGGGCGCGCGCAACCCGGGTGGTAGGCCCATCGCCAACTCCGGCATGACGACCCATGACCACGCCGGTACATACGCTGCCGGCTGTACTCGTCATGCGAGCGAAGGGATCCTCGATGAACGTCCGTCACCTGCTTGCCGCCACCAGTGCCTACACCATGAGCGCCGGGCGACTCGGGGCCACCGTCGCCGCCCTGCTGGGGCTGGCCGGCGTGATCGTCGGCGGGCTGGCTCTGGCCCGCCCCGCCGGTCGGTTCGGCACCGGCTCCGGCCGGCTCGGGGCCACCGTGGCCCTGGCCGCGGGGCTGATCGGCGTCGCCCTCGGCGGGCTGGTCGTGGCCACCTCCGACAGCGGTATCGGCACCGGAAACGGGCGGGGCGGGGCCTACGTTGCCCTGGTGGTGGGGCTGGTCGCCGTGCTCCTCGGCGGGCTGGCCCTGGTGCGTTCCCGGCGCCCCGCCTGATCGCCGACCGGCCGGGGCGTTGGATCGCTGACCTGCCAGGGCGCCTGATCGCCGCCCGGCCAGGGGCGCCGGGTCGGTGCGGTCGCGGAGGTCGCCGTCAGGAGCGGGTGAGCCAGCCGGGAACGGTCAGGCCGGACTCGTACGCGAGGATCACCAACTGGGCCCGGTCCCGGACCCGGGTCTTGGTCATGATCCGGCTGACGTGCGTCTTCGCGGTGGCCGGGCTCAGCACCAGCCGCGCCGCGATCTCGTCGTTGGACAGGCCGGCGGCGACCAGCACCAGCACCTCACGCTCCCGCTCCGTCAGCGCGCTCAGCCGCGGCCCCGGATCCGGGTGCGTGGCCCGGGCGGCGAACTCGGAGATCAGCCGGCGGGTGATCGACGGCGCGATGAGCGCGTCACCGCGCGCCACCACCCGCACCCCGTGGATGAGCTCCGCGGGCTCGGTGTCCTTGACCAGGAAGCCGCTCGCGCCGGCCCGCAGCGCGCCGTAGACGTACTCGTCCAGGTCGAACGTGGTCAGGATGATCACGCGGACGTCGGAGCTCGTGGCGATCTCCCGGGTGGCGGTCAGGCCGTCCAGTCGGGGCATCCGGATGTCCATGAGCACGACGTCCGGCCGCAGCTGCCGGGCGAGCCGCACCGCCTCGGCACCGTCGGCGGCCTCGCCGACCACCTCGATGCCGTCCTCACCGCTCAGGATGGACCCGAACCCGGCGCGCACCAGGGTCTGGTCGTCGGCGAGCAGCACCCGGATCACGCCACGTCCCCCGGCTCCGGTCGTGGCGCGGGCGGGCCCGCTGGCACCGGGGCGGGCGGTATCGGCAGGCGGGCCCGTACCCGGAAGCCGCCGTCCACGCCCGGGCCCGTGGTCAGCGAGCCGCCCAGTGCCCGGGCCCGCTCGCCCATGCCCAGGATCCCGTTGCCGGGCTGGCCCGCCGTGCCGACGCCGTCGTCCTCGACCTCCAGCAGCACGTCGTCGCGGTCCGGCCGGACGCGGATCACCACTGCGGTCGCACCGGCGTGCCGGGTCACGTTGGTAAGCGCCTCCTGGACGATCCGGTACGCCGCCAGGTCCACCTCCGGCGGCAGCGCGCGAGTCTCGGCCAGCTCGGTGCGGATCTCCAACCCGGACCGCCCGGCCGTCGTGACCAGCTCGTACAAGCGGTCGAGGCCGGGTGTGGGCCCGGTCGGCGCCGCGCCCTCCCGCCGCAGGATGCCGAGCGTCGTGCGCAACTCCCGCAGCGTCTCCTTGCTCGTCTGTTTGATCGCGGCGAGTGCCTGCGCGGACCGGTCGGGATCCGGCCGGTACAGCGCGGCGCTGGCCTGCACGTTGATCAGTGAGAGATGGTGACCGAGCACGTCGTGCAGCTCACGGGCGATGCGCAGCCGCTCCTCGGTGGCCCGTCGCCGGGCCTCCTCCTCCTTGCCCTGCTCCGCGGCCAGCACCCGGGCCTGCGCCTCGGCCAGGTAGGCCCGGCGGTTGCGGGTCACGCCCACGATGACCGCGACGAGCCAACCGGCGTGCAGCAGCGTCGCCCCGTTCACACTCTCGGCCGTCCGGTGGTAGCTGTCCGCGACGGCGAAGGCGACCACCGAGGCGAGACCGAGCCCGACGGCGACCCCGAGATGCCCCTCGTCGACGACGGTGTAGAGCGCCACGACGAACACCAGCATGATCGGCCCGGGCCGGTGCAGCAGCGCGCCGTACGCGCCGACGGCGGCCAGCGCCACCACGCCCACCGCCACCGGATGGCGGCGGCGAAGGTAGAGCGCGCCGGAGGACACCAGCACCGCCAACAGCGCCGCCCGTTCGGCGTCGGTGTCGATACCGGACGCCTGCACCACCAGGCCGACAACGGCCACGAGGCCGACCACCGGCACCAGGGCCACCTTCGCCGCCAGGCCGTGCCATCGCGACGTCCACATGCGTCGAAGCCTAGTGCCGGACGCCGTACGGCTCACTTGCGCCAGGCGGGGGCCATCCGTTCGGACATCTCGTGCCAGAACGTGCGCAGGTCCCTGCGGTTGACCGCCTGCCAGTCGGCCCGCGCGCCCGGCCGGAACCAGTGCCCGACGAGGTCGATCTGGTGGGCGCAGAAGACCTCCTCCATCTGGTACGGCAGCTCGTCGCCCTTCGGCGGCAGCGGGCACAGCCGGAACGGGCAGTCGTCGATGCAGGTGGAGCCGGGCTGGACGTCGTGGGCCTGGCGGCGGCTGAGGGTGACCCGCATGGCGGTGCGATCGATGGTCAGGCACGGCGGCAGCTCGGGCCGGCTGGCCCGGGTGAGCCGGCGGGCCCGCTCGATGCTGTCCTTGCCCCGGTCGGCGAGGTTGAGCAGCAGCATCACGTCGGCCAGCAGCCGTTGCGCCCGTGGTTCCAGGACGGCCCAGCCGTGCGAGGCGGGCAGCCAGGAGTCCTGGAGCCGGCGGATGCCGGGCTGTGGGCTGACCGTCCCCACCCGCCCGACGATCTCCCGCTCGTCGATCCAGCAACGTCGCTCGGGGTGCCGGTCGACGAGCGACTCGACGCACAGGTCCGCGACCTTGCGTACGAGCGGGTGGTCGGTGCGGCTGTGGCGGTGCGGGGCGCGGTCGCCGCCGCCGGCGATCGAGGTCCAGAAGTCGACCAGTCCGCGCGGGTCCGAGCCGTGGCCCCGTTCGCGCAGCGTCTCGCCGGGATCGCGGGGCAGGGCCAGCAGGGTCAGCGCCTGGATGAGCACCAGGTGCGAGTACCAGAACCGGGAGTACCGCAGCGCCTTCTCGGCCTCCTCGATCAGCAAACTGCGGTGCGCCGGGTAGACCCGGCAGTTCGCCGCGAGGCGGAACCCCTGGGCGAGCGTGAGCTCGTAGACGCGGGCCCCGTCGGTGGCGTCGGTGGCCAGCCGGTGCACCCAGCGTTGGAGGGCCCGGTGGGCCTCGTGCCGCCAGTTGGGTTCGCCGGGTCCGTGCTCGTCGTCGGCGTAGAGGAACAGCGACGGCGTCATCCAGGTCCGTATCTCGTCGAGGCGCTCCTGGTCCGGTGACTCGTCCGCTCGCGGCGGGTCGAAGAGCCGGCCGCGCAGCGCGCGGACGGCCGCGTTGCCGCCGGCGGCGATCTCGCGGGCCGCAGCCAGCCGGGGAAGGTAGGACCCCTCGTGGGCCATCATCAGGAACAGCTGGTCGTACTGCGGGGTGGGTCGCCGCGACCGGAGCCCGGTGGGATCGGGGGGCCGCTCCGCGAGCTGCCGGGCGGCGTCGCCGTAGCGGTGCACGAGGGCGATCTTGGCGTCTTCGAGGGGGCGGTCGGTGACGGACCCGTCGCCCTGGTAGTGGCACCAGGCGCCGTGGATGGCGTCGGCGAGTCGCCGGTGCGAGGTGTGCCCGGTGGCGGCGTCCATCTCCAGCGCGGCGGCGAACATCTCCAGCGCCCGGGTGCGGTTCGGGGTGCGTACCGCCTTGGCACAGAGCTGCCGCAGGAGGTCGATCGACATCTTCCGGGTGGCGATCGCGTCCCGGCTCTCCGCCGGCAGGCCCACCTTGCGCCGTACGGCGTCGCCGAGGCGGGGCAGGTTCCCGGGCCGGACGGTCCGCTGGCGTCGCCCGTCCAGATGCGCGAACGCGCCCGCGCTGCGGGTGTGCAGGGTCAGGGCGGCCAGCAGTTCCCGTCCCGGGCCGTGGTGGTGGGCGAAGGCGCGATCGAGGAAGCCGGGGTCGCGCATGGCGGCGGTGAGGAAGCGCGCGCCGAGGTACGCCTGGATCACCCCGTGCTGGAAACGCACTCCGTCCTTCAGCTTCACCACGATGTTCAGCGCGTCCCCGGTGGTCTCGGCCAGCCCGACGTCCTGTGCGTTGCCGGCGTCGAGCTTGTGCAGCCGGTTGCGCAGCTCGGTCAGGATCCACCGCCGCCCGGCGTCGGTGGCGTCGTCGCCGCCGGTGAGTTGCGTCGTCCGCACCGACAGCCGGTTGTCGCGCAGTCCGATGCAGGCGAGGGCGGAGAGCACCTCGATCGAGTCCTGCCGTTCGACCGTCGGCAGGCCGTAGTCCTCGTACAGGTCGCCGGCGACGGTGGCGGCGTGCCACTCCTCCAGCAGGCGCCAGCGCAGCGCCACCCGGCCCGGGCCCACCGGCTCGACGCGGTCCAGCCGGTCGACCTCGTGGAGCTGCCCGATGACCCGCAGGTAGAACGGCGAGTCCGCGACGTCGGCGGCCTTGACCAGTTCGGTGATGCGCTCCCACCGGTGGCCTGCGTCCGAGCGGCGGCTGCGGGCCTGCACGTACTCGAGGGCGGGGCCCTGGGCGAGCGGCTCCAGTTGCAGCAGCAGCGCGTCCATCCCGCGCAGCGGATCGTCGGGCCGCGAGGCGATCACCAGGGGCAGCCGCTCGCGGACGGCGGTGTGGATGGCGTCCCGCAGCACGCTGTCCCGGTCGGCGGGCTCGCTGGAGTCGGCGAGGCTCTCCTCCAGCCCGTCGGCGAGCACCACGAGGCGGTTCTCCAGCCAGAGCCTCCGCCAGATCCGGTCGGCCTCGCCCGAGGCGCGCAGCCGGGTGTCGATGATGCGTCCGAACTCCTCGACGGCGAGCTCGCGGAAGTTGAGCTTCTCCCGGTCGGTGACCGACCGCAGGTCGACCCCGATCGGTACGACGTCGGCGGCCATCAGCAGCTCCGCGAGGCGTGCCAGGGTGGCCGTCTTGCCGGTGCCGATGCCGCCCACCAGCAGCAGTGGACGCCGGGTCGCCCGGTCGCGCAGCCGCTGGATCAGCAGCTCGCACAGCTCGTCGCGGCCGACGACGTCGTTCGGGTCGAGGCCCCGCTCGACGCTGGGCAGCACCATCCGGCTGTTGCGCAGCACGTTGCGCCGGTACCAGCGGCGGACCGGGACGTAGCGCCAGTAGTAGAAGAACGCCAGCGCCAACGCCGCGCCCATCAGGGGCTTGACGGAGCCCACCACCTGCCCGCAGTAGTACGCCCTCGGCCGGTCTCCCTTGCACCACCTGGTCATCCGCAGGAAGTTCAGCTCGGTGTCGAGGGCCGCCAGGACCAGGGAGAGCACGGTCCAGCCCAGGAACGTCCAGGCGACGGCGACGATGGTCCACCGCAGCCAGCGGCGGTAGCGCCACCTGACCCGGTTGCTGGCCCGCTGGTCGGTCCGCCGGCGGCGGTCCCGCTCCGTCCGGCGTTCGCGTCGGGTGCGCCACCGGCGCCGGCGCTGGCGCAGCCACAGTTGGGCCGCCCAGACCGGACCACGTTTTGGCCCGCGCACGGACACCCCCATGGTCGACATGGCCGGTTACCGGGCGGAGGCGTCCCCGCCCGCACGTTCACGCTAGTGGTGTCCGCACTGGTGGGAGCCCGGTTTTGGCGTCCCGTCGCGGCCCGCCGCGCCCGCCCCGCGCCACCGGCCCGACAGCGCGGCCGTCGAGGGGCCGGCCGTCGCGCGGGGCCTGACCGGGGCACGGCGTCACCGCTCGGCGGTGGGGCAGGCGTAGTGTCCCGGTGATCGGTGGGAGGGGGAATCGATGCGCTCCGGGCTGGAGGTGCCGCCGGCGGTCGAGGCGGAACGGGTCATCGCCGCCGTACTGGCCGACCTGCGCTCCGGCGACCATCGCGGCGTGGTGGTCGACTCGCCGCCGGGGGCCGGCAAGTCGACCCTGGTGGTGCGCGCCGCCGTCGAGCTGGCCGCCGCCGGCGAACCGCTGATCATCATCGCGCAGACCAACGAGCAGGTCGACGACCTCATCGACCGCCTGGCGCGCAAGGCGCCGGAGCTGCGCATCGGGCGGCTCTCCGCCGCCGACTACCGGCCGTCCGAGCGGGTCAGGGGCCACGAGACGGTCAAGGTCGCCGCGAAGGTCGCCGACCTGGGTGGCCCGGCCGTCATCATCGGTACGGCCGCCAAGTGGGCCACGGTCGCCGAGGGCTCCTGGCCGTGGGCGATCGTCGACGAGGCGTACCAGATGCGTTCGGACGCCCTGCTGCGCGTGGCCGGGCGGTTCGAGCGGGCGCTGTTCGTCGGCGATCCCGGCCAGCTCGACCCGTTCTCGACGGTGGAGACGGGCCGCTGGACGGGCCTGACCTGGGATCCGATGCAGTCGGCGGTGGCGGTGCTGCTGCGGCACAACCCGGAGCTGCCGGTGCACCGGCTGCCGGTGTCGTGGCGGCTGCCCGCCTCGGCGGCCCCGGTGGTCGCGGCGGCGTTCTACCCGTTCACCGGGTTCCGCGCCGGCACCGGCCCGGCCGACCGGGCGTTGCGCCTCGGTGGGCCCGGGACGGGCGATGCCCTGGACCGCACGGTTGACCTGGCGGCGGCCACCGGCTGGGCGCTGCACGAGCTGCCGGCGCGGCAGACCCTGCGTACCGATGCGGAGGCCGCCTCGGCCTGCGCGGCCCTGGCGCTGCGGGTGCTCCAGCGGGGAGCGGTCGCCGTCTCCGAGCACGCGCCGGCGGGCGCGCCGGTCACCGCCGACCGGATCGCCGTCGGGGCCGCCCACCGCGACCAGGCCGCCGCCATCCGCGCGCACCTGGGGCCGGCGGGGGCCGGCATCACCGTCGACACCGCCAACCGGCTCCAGGGCCGGGAGTACGACGTGACGATCGTGCTGCACCCGCTGTCGGGGCGGCGCGACGCGACCGCGTTCCACCTGGAGTCGGGGCGGCTCTGCGTGTTGACGTCGCGGCACCGCCAGGCGTGCGTCGTGGTGGCGCGCGCCGGGATCGGCGAGCTGCTGGACGCCCACCCGTCGACGGAGACCGTGCACCTGGACGTGCCGGTCAAGTTCCCGGACGGCTGGGAGGCGAACCAGACGATCCTCGCCCTGCTCGCCGGCACGACGGTGGCCGTCTGACCCGGCCCTCCCGCCGCCGCCGGCCGGTTCCGCCCGCCGGACGGAACCGTCCGCCCCCTCTCGCCGGATGTCGATGGCTGCCTTAGCATCCATCAACATCAAATTCCGGCTCCGGAGGGAACTTCCCTATGACGGGTCTACCCGCCCGCGTCCTCACCACGGCCCGCCTGGCACTCGCCGGTGTCGGCGCCGTGCTGCTCGCCATGGTGGGCGCCATCGCTGTCGTGGCCGCACCGGCCCAGGCCGCGGGCCCACGGCCGAACTTCCAGATGCCGTTCCCCTGCGGCGAGACCTGGCGGATGGCCACCTACTACGGGCATGACGACTACGACATCGACATGACCTTCACCGGCGGGGCCAGCAACGGCCGTCCGATCCTCGCCTCGTACGCCGGCACCGTCACGTTCGCCGGCTGGACCAGCGGCGGCGGCTGGTACGTGGTGATCGACCACGGCGGCGGCTGGCGGAGCAGCTACGCGCACATGATCGAGTCCCCGCCGGTGCGCGCCGGGCAGTGGGTGTCGACCGGCCAGCAGATCGGCCGGGTCGGCAGCACCGGAAACTCGACCGGCCCGCACCTGCACTACGAGCAGACGCGCGACGGCGTCAAGACCGAGGCGTACTTCAACGGCGTGCCCTCCGGCATCACCTCCGACGGCAGCCCGAACACCGGGCCGCTCTACGTCTCCGGCCCCGTCTCGGCGGCCCGGAACATGACCAGCCGGAACTGCGGGCAGGTCAGCGCCAACCGCCAGGTGTACGAGTCCGGCAGCCACAGCGGCTGGCAGATGCTACCGGTCAACAGCATCACCGGCTCGACCACCGCGTCGATGGTCATGGGCACCAACAAGCTGCTCTACACGGTCAACGACGGTCGGGTGTACGAGGCGGCCAGCGACACCGGCTGGCGCAACCTGTGGACCGGCATCTCGGGGGTCAGCAACAACGCGCTCGCCGTGATCAACGTCGACGGCGTGAAGTACATCTACACCGTGATCGGGGGCATGGTCCACGAGGCGGCGAGCAACAACGGCTGGCGCAACCTGAACACCGGCATCTCGGGGGTCAGTCCGAACGCGCTGGCCGCGATCAACCTCAACGGCGTGAAGATCATCTACACGGTGGCCGGGGGCATGGTGCACGAGGCGGCGAGCAACAACGGCTGGCGGAACCTCAACTCCGGCATCGCCGGGGTCAGTCCGAACGCGCTGGCCGCGATCAACCTCAACGGCGTGAAGATCGTCTACACCGTGGTCGGTGGTTCGGTGCACGAGGCGGCGAGCAACACCGGCTGGCGGAACCTCAACTCCGGCATCTCCGGCGTCAGTCCGGACGCGTTGGCCGCGATCAACTTCAACGGCGTCAAGCACATCTACACGGTGGCCGGGGGCATGGTGCACGAGGCGGCCAGCAACAACGGCTGGCGCAACCTCAACTCCGCCGTCCGGGGCACGGCCGTCTCGGCCGTCAGCATGAACGGGGTGAAGATCCTCTACACCGCCTGACGTCCACCCGGCAGGCCGTACTTGCGTCAACGAATTTGCAGACGACAATGTGGGGTCGGTTGGAAAACAACTAAATGGGTGTTGTCAACATGGTGCGCAAATGCTGTCGTGTCACCGATGGTGATCAGCGTCCCGCAATTCCTATTCTGACCACGGCGCTACCGATCCTCGTAGCCCGACCAGCGGCCCGCCGGCCCACCCGGCCGGCGGTTCCGCCGCTCGTCCCTGCGCGCCCACATCGCGAGGTGTCGAATGGTCAGTGCACTCCGTTTCCGTGCCGCCCTCGCGGCGGTGCTCGCCTGCGCCCTGGTCGCGGTGACCATCCCCGCGTCGGCCTGGGCCGGCGTACGTGAGCGGGCCGCCGCCGGGGAGGAGGTACGGCGGTACCTGTCGACCCACCCCGGCGGCACTGCGCTCAACGACAACGAGATCAGTTACGGCGGTGGCACGTTCGTCGTCACCCTGCGCGCCCCGGTGGGGACGTACGGGGTGGCCGACTGCCCGCTGGGCTGGTTCTGCTTCTACGAGTGGCCCAACTACGGCTACCCCCGGGGCCGCCTGTCCGACTGCGGGTGGCAGGAACTCTCCATCTGGAACTGGCAGTTCCGCGTCGAGTCGGCCCACTACAACCTCGGCAGTGGGAGCGTCTCGTTCTACTACCACGGCACCCGCCTCTTCGACGTCGGCGCGTCGAACCGGGTACGCAGCGACGTCAGCCCCTACCGGAACTGGGCGAACTACGTCGAGCGCCGCTGCCGCTGACCACACCGTCCCTCGTGCTCAACCGCAGCCCGGCCCGGAGACCGTGTCGGTGCGGGCCCGGGCCAGGAAGAGTTGATAGCCCAGGACCGCGTCGTCGAACACCCGGGTCGTCTCGTGGCTGAGCAACTCGCCGCTGCCAGGGTCGAACAGCAGGGTCTCGCGGCGGCCCTGCCGGTCGTCGGCGCTGAACGCCAGCCCTGGTCGGTCGGCACGGTCCGGGTAGCTGCCCCGTCTCTCGATGCCGGGCGTGTCGGCCAGGTGGTGCAGCAGCGCGGCCCGTTGGGCCGTGTCGAGCAGGTGGTAGCGGTTCAGCATCGCGACGAACTGGAGAGTGCCAGCGGCGTTGCGCTGCTCCGGGGGGAGATCGCGCAACCACTGCGCGAACTGGTCACGCAGGTCGGCCAGGTCGGCCGAGGGCCGGGGCGGCACCTCGCTGAGGTCGCCCTCGCCGTAGCGGACCACCGTCGGGTCCGGTTCCCGCCGCCCGTCGGTGACCTGGTTGACGGTCCGGCGGCCGGCCAGGCCGGCGTTCCACCACAGGCGCTCGTCGCGGTAGGTGCGTAGCTCGTCGGCGCCGGGCACCAGGATCTCCGGTGACCAGACCCGCGAGCACACGAAGGTGTACGGACCTTCGACGCGCGGCTCCGCGAGCCGGGCGACCGACTGCGCGAGGTCGGTCAGCGATCGTCTCGCAGCCGCTCCGGTCGTGTCGCCGGAGCCCGACGACCGGTCATCGTTCGTCGGGGGCGGCGTCGGCGACTCGCGGCGGCCGAGGAACGAGGGAACGTGCGGGATGACAGTGGGAGTGAACATCCCGCCGACCGCGGCCAGGGTGAGCAGCACCTTCATCCACATGGGCGTCCGGGCCGTCGCCCCTGCCGGGCCGGTGGGCACGGTTTCGCCGGGCGGGGCCGGGCGCGCACGGGGTACGGGCCGGCCATGGTGCACGACCAGCTGGCGGGGCGCCGACCTGACCCGGAAGAGCCCCGCGCCCGAGGCCGGCGGCCGGGCGGGCGGCCCGAACGGGTTCTCGTCGAATGACCGGGGGTGGAACACCGACCCGTCGCGCGCGCCATCCGGATTCAGCGGCGGAACCAGATCCGGTTCGAGGCGCGGCGCGGGTGCCGGGCCGGCGCTGTGCCAGCCGGCCGTGCCCTTCGCCGTCGGCGCCGCCACGGAGAACGTCGCCTGCGGCGCCGGCCGGGACAGGTCCAGGCGTGGGCGCCCCAGCGGCCCGCGACGGTGGGGCTGCGCCGACGAGTCCTGCCAGGACCGGTGGTCGTTCTCGCGCACCGCGACCGGGGTCGATCCGTCACGGCCCGTCTTCTCCGGCGACGCGGCGCCGGTCGGCTGGCCCTGCGTGGGGAACTCGTCCAGGTACGCCTGCCACGCCCGCGCCGCCAGCGCGAGACACCACCGTCGGGCCGTGTGCGCGACGTCGTCGTAGGTGCAGCAGGTCAGCGCCTGACACATCAGTGAGAGCAGGTACTGGGCCCGCCACTCGGTGCCCCAGCCCTGGGCGAACGCCTCGCCCACCTGGTGTCCGGCATCCACGATGTCGGCGAGCGCCGGGGGCAGCCAGCGCGGGCGCTTGTCGGTCGGGGAGACGAGGTGGCTGGCCAGGGCGTCCGCCTGCTCGTGCGGCAGCCCCTCGACGTGGCGCAGCACCGTCGTCAGTATCAGGGTGGACAGGTCACGGGTCAGCGGGGCGTTGTCCTCGAAGGTGTTGAGGTCCACCATGCGGAAGGTGCCGGGCAGGAGTCGCCTCCCGGCGTCGCGCCGCACGAGGACGTTGCCGCCGTGTAGGTCCCCGTGCGAGTTGCCGCACAGGCAGTCGAGTTCGGACGTTTCGAACGGCGTGTGGGCGTCGATCGCCCGCAGCGGATGCGGCAGATCCGGTCGGCCGTCCCCCAGCGCCAGCCACTGGGCCCCGACGGCGGGCAGACCGAGGTCGCGGACCGCGTCGTGGATGTCGTCCAACGCGCCGAGGGCGGCGAGTTCCCGCCGGACGTACGCGGTGACGGTGGTGGTGGCGGTGCGGTGTTTACCGCCGTTCCAGTCGTTGAGCACGCGGTCGCACACCGTACGGAGGACGAGGACGACCTCCTCCTCGTCGAGACCTAGCAGCGTCACCATGTCGTCCGCGCCGCCGGCGACCTCCTGGAACATGAGGTGACGCCTGTCATCGAGCGGGTACGGCAGGTAGGGCTGGGTGACGAGGTGGCGCTCGGCGAATCCGGGGGAGGACTGCCGCGCCAGCGCGTGCCGTCCGGGTTCCCGCCTGGCGGCGGCGTCGGGCGGCAGCACCTTGACCAGCAACTTCTGGTCGTGATGGCGCCCGGGACCGTCGGGCAACCTCAGGATGATCGTGAAAAGGTACGCGGGGGTGTACCCCTTGAGGTGGCGGGCTCGGCGTGGGCGGTGCCACGTGCCGCCCTGGTGGCCGGCCCAGGCGTGCAGTCCAGCCGAGACTGTCGTATCCGGCGCGTAGTTTTCGAGGTCGTCGGGACCGTCGCCCATGTCCGTCGTTGGACCTTCCACGAGGAGTGAAAGAGGGGCGGACGAGCGGGATGGTCGTCCGTTGGGGCCGCGCGCCGGTGTGGCGCCACGCCAAAGTAGCCCATTTTTCGGGGCGAACGTGTCACATGTTCGCGGTTGGGCGCTTACCTACTCATAGGTAACCGCAAGATCACATTGAGGGCCCAGTCGGACACTGTGGGTTACATTAAAGTGCGCCTATTGCTGACCGGCGGGTCGGCGCGCTGATTCCCAGCTCAGGTCGCCTGGTGGGGCTCGATGGAGCAGTTCATTTCCGGGAGACGTGGGTCGCCGCGCCCGCGTCCGGCGGTCGCGCGGCCCGGCGTGCGGCCCTCGGCGTGGGCGCGGCGGTGGCTCCCGTCGGCGTGTCGGAAAAGTCGGCGGGGCGGGGTGCGGCGACCGGGGCGGGTTCGGCCGGCGTGCTACGGCCCCGGCGGGATCAGTCGACTACCCGACGTAGTCGATTTGGAGATAACGCCTGGTCGCGTGGCTACCTAGCGTGAGTCTCCGTCAATCGCAACGCCTCGTACCGGTCAAACCCGACATCTGCGGGAGGTCATCGCCGAGGCGACAGACAGGAGAGTCACATGTCAGCTCAGCCAGCAGCCCGCCGGCGCCGATCCCACGCGTCCACCATCATCCTCGGCGTCGCCGTGGCGGCCGGGGTGGTCGTCCCCGCCGCCCCCGCGTCGGCCGCCGTTCCCGGCCTCGTGCGGATCGCCGCGACGAGCGCCAGCAACTCGGACGACTTCCGCAGTGTCACGGCGACCTGCCCGGTGGGCAAGGTGCTGACCGGGACGGGCTACGAGGTCAACGGGGCGACCGGCGAGGCGGTGGTCGACGACCTTCGCCCCAACGGCGGCCCGGCCGTCGCGCCGACCGCCGTCACCGTCGGGGCGTACGAGGCGGAGGCGTTCGCGGGCAACTGGTCCCTCACCGCGTACGCCATCTGCGCCAATCCCGTCGCCGGTCTGGTGCGGATCGCCGCGACCAGCGTCAGCGACTCGGCCGACTTCCGCAGCGTCACGGCGACCTGCCCGGTGGGCAAGGTGCTGACCGGGACGGGCCACGAGCTCAACGGCGTCACCGGGGAGGGCGTGGTCGACGACTTCCGCCCCAACGGCGGCCCGGCCGCCGCGCCGACCTCGGTCTTCGTGGGCGCGTACGAGGCCGACGCCTTCGCCGGCAACTGGTCCGCGACGGCGTACGCGATCTGCGCCAACCCTCTGGCGGGCCTGGCCCGCATCGCCGCGGTGAGCCCCAGTGACTCGAACGACTTCCACAGCGTCGCCGCGGCCTGCCCGCTCGGGAAGGTGCTCACCGGGGCCGGCTACGAGCTGAACGGCGTGACCGGCGAGGCCGTGGTCGACGACTTCCGCCCCAATGGCGGCCCGGCCGCCGCGCCGGCCACCGCCACCGTCGGCGCGTACGAGGAGGACACGTTCACCGGCAACTGGACCAGCACCGCGTACGCCATCTGCGCGACGGCGTAGTCACCCGGCGCCGGCCGGTGGTGCCGCGGGTGGTGCCACCGGCCGGTGTTCGTCAGGCGAACGTGTCGCCGAACTCGCGCACGCCGTCGACGTCCAGGGTGATCCGGCTGTTGTCGGTCCACTGGCCGGTGGCGGCGCGCCAGCTCGGGTCGTCGCGCTCGTCGATGTCGGTCCACCCGGGCCGGTGGTGGCGCAGCTGGATCGGCCCGGACGACACACCCGGGGCGAGGACGCCCCCGGTGAAGGTCAGCTCCACCCAGCCGGGGACCGGCGTGCCCGGCAGCGGGTACCGCGTCGGCGTCGGGGTGGGTGTCGGCGTCGCCGGGCCGCCGGGCGGCAGGGGCGGCGGGAAGTACGTCACGTCGCGGCGGATCCGGTCGCAGCCCAGCGCCGCCCAGTCGCAGTTCGGCACCAGCGAGGTGTCGCCGCCCTCGAAGGTCAGGTGGTAGCGCACCCGCACGGCGGTGAGGTCGAGCGGCCCGGTGCCGGTGTTGGTGACCTTCAGGACGTGCTGGATCTGGTTGTCCGTCGGCGACCAGTCGAGGTTGAGGTAGCTGACCTTGGCCCGCCCGTACGCGGTGCGGACCGGGGTGACGGGGGAGGGGTCGGAGTAGCCGCCGAGGGTGTAGGCGCTGACGACGAGCTGGTATTCGCTGCCCGGCGCCAGGTTGGTCAGCGTCAGGGTGGTGGCGGTGGTGCTGCCGAGGCTCCGGTAGACGTACGGGCCCAGCCGCGCCCGCACCTCGTACGTGATGGGTTCCTCGCCGGCCGGCTCGCCCGCCCAGGTCGAGGGCGTCCAGGAGAGGGTGAGGCGGTGGGGCTCGTCGACCACGACGACGGGGCTGCCGGGTGTGGTGAGCGCCGGGGCGTCGTCCGCCCGCGCGGCGCCGACGGCGAACGGGCTCAGCAGCGCGGCAAGGACGACGGCGAGGGTGACGCGACGGGCACGCATGGTGACGATGTTACGAGTGCCGATGGATGCTTATCAATCGTTAGGTGGCCGTCCGGCCGGCGGGGGCGCGGTGCACAGTGCGCGGAATTCCGCCGCCGTCGATCATCGGTTTTCATGTCGGTTGACCGATAGAGCGACGCCTCTTTTGATCTACATCTGTCGATAGCGTGTCGTGGCAAAGGCCGTCCATGAAAGGCGGGCCATGAACGAATCCCATTCCCCACTTTCCCGGCGCCGGATCCTGCTCGGCGCCGCCGCGGCCTCGGCGGCCACCGTCGCCGGAGCCAGCGCCGCACACGCCGCGCCACCCGCCGGGGCAGCGTCCCCGGCAGGACCGGCCCGGCGTCCCGTCGCCCGGGACCGGATCGCCACTGCCCGCCTCGCCGGCGGACCGGCCCGCTTCCAGGCGGACTTCCACGAACGCCTCGACGCCTGGCTGGCCTTCTGGTCGGCCAACTCGCCCCGGATCTGGAGCACCCCGACGGAGGTCGAGGGCCAGGTCGGTGGCGACGGCGACGCGTTCACGCTGCACGCCATCCGGGTCACCCGGGACGACGAGACGCGGGACGCCTTCGCCGCCGGGCGCCCGGACGCCGCCCACCTGGCCACCCTCGCCAGCCTGCACCACCACTTCCCGTCCGTACGTGTCGAGGCGGGCGGTGCGCTGCGGGTGGCCGACGGCCCCGCCGGCTGGACCGGCTCGGCCGGACAGGTGGCGTTCGCGACCACCGCCTGCCGGGAGCTGTGGGGGCTGCGCGCCGCCGACGCGACCGACTGGCGCGAGCACCTGAGCCGGGCCGGGCACGGGGGCGACCCCACCTCCCGCTCCGGCTGGGCGGCATTCACCAGGGCGAGTCTGCGGCGCGGGCTGCGGACCGATTCGTACTGACCATCGGAGGTAGGACATGGCACGCAGCGAGTTCCGTTTCGTCGTCGACGGCGTCGACCTGACCGTCGAACAGCAGAGCCTGATCGCGAGCGAGATCCAGAAGGCGGGCCTCAACGCCCTCTCCACCGCCGGCAAGAGGCTGACCAACCCGCTCGCCGTCGGGCACGCCAACATCAAGCTCCGCCCCGAGTGGTACGGCCTGTGGGTCATCGACGGCCCGTTCGCCGAGGAGCTGGGCCAGAAGATCAACGACATCGGCTTCTGGATGCAGCGGTGACGGACACCGCCCACCGGCCGGACCCGCCGGAGCGGATGTGCCCGAGCACCCCCGCGGCCAACGCCACGGTGTTCCTCGGCATGATCACTCCGGCGGGGCGGGTCGCCTACGTGACGCCTCCGCTCCCCGCCGAGGTCGCCCTCGCCCAGGCCGGCACGGACACGCCGGTCGAGTCCCGGTACCGGCTGGCCGGCCCGTGCGTCACGTCGAAGTGCGGCTTCTGGACCGGCGCGCACTGCGGCCTCGGCGAACGGGTGGCGGCGTCCTTCCAGGAGGTCGCCGGTCCGGCGGAGGACGACCTGCCGCGCTGCGCGATCCGCCGGACCTGCCGGTGGTACGCGGAGCAGGGCCGGGCCGCCTGCGCCGCCTGCTCCCACGTGGTCACCGACGCCCGCTGAGCACCGACCGCCCGCCTGTTCGTGCGCGGTTCCGCCCACCGGGCGTGCGCGGTTCCGCCCACCGGGCGTGCGCGGTTCCGCCCACCGGGCGTGCGCGGTTCCGCCCACCGGGCGTGCGCGGTTCCGCCCACCGGGCGGACCCGCGCACACGGGCCGGGCGGCGGCGTCGCCGCGCGTAAAGCGCTCGCGATGTCCCACCGTTCCGCTACGGTCTGGGCGTCATGGATCCGCGGCACGACGGGGACGTCATCGGGCGGGAGCATCCCGCGGGTCTGCTGCGCGCCGAGATCGACCGGGTGACCACCAGCCACGGCGGTCTGGTCCTCGTCGCCGGGGAGCCCGGGATCGGCAAGACGACGCTGGTCACGGCGGCGGCCGGCGAGGCCCGCCGCCGAGGCGCGCTGGTGCTCGGCGCGGCCTGCTGGGATTCCGACAGCGCCCCCGGCTACTGGCCCTGGGTGCAGGTGCTGCGCGGCCTGCGCCGCTCGACCGACGACTGGGCGTTGGCCCGGGAGTCGGCCGAGCCGGCCCTGGCGGCGCTGCTCGGCGAGGCGGCCGGCGGCACCGCCGGGGAGCCGGCGGACGGCGACGCCGGGGCGATCGACGGCGATGCCAGTGCGGTCGACGGCGACCCGCGTGCGGTCGGCGAGGTGGCCGGCCCTCGGAGCGGTGACGACCGCGTGGACCAGGAGGAGTTCGCGCTGCACGACGCGGTGACCACCGCGCTGGTCGCGGTGTCCCAGCGCCGGCCGGTCGTGGTCGTGCTCGACGACCTGCACTGGGCCGATCCCGCCTCGATGCGGCTGCTGCGCTTCGCCGCCCAGCACACCTGGTTCGAGCGGCTGCTGCTCATCGGCACCTACCGCGACGCCGAGGTCGAGTCACCCGAGCACCCGCTGCGCGGGCTGCTGATGCCGCTGGTGGCGAAGGCGACCACGCTCACCCTCACCGGCCTGTCCCGCGACGAGGTGGCCGCGCTGATGACCCGGGCGGCCGGCCGGGCACCCGACGCCGACCTCCTCGACGAGGTGCACCGGCGCACCGGCGGCAACCCGTTCTTCGTGGAGCAGACCGCCCGGATCTGGCGTGCCGACGGCCGGATCGGCACGATCCCCCCGGGCGTACGGGAGGCGGTGCGGGGCCGCCTCGCCCAGTTGCCGGCGGCGGTCGTCGAGGCGCTCACCGCCGCCGCCGTGCTGGGCCGGGAGTTCCACCGGCCGGTCCTCGCCGCCTGCGCGGGCACCCCGGCGGCGCAGGCCGACCGGCTGCTCGACCGGGCGGTGACCGCCCGGCTCGTGGTGTCCCGTGGCGGCGGCCGCTTCGCCTTCGTCCACGACCTCGTGCGGGAGACCCTCTACGACGCGCTGCCCGACGACGACCGGCGCTCCCGGCACGCGGCGGTCGTCCGGGCCGTCGACGGCGCGCCGGCGCTCGCCGAGCGGCTGATCCCCGCCGACCTGGCCCGGCACGCCCACCTCGCCGGCGCCCACCTCGACCCGTCCCGCGCCGCCGAACTGCTGGTCGCCGCGGCCCGCGCCGCGACCGGCCGGCTGGCCATCGACGAGTCGGTGGTCCACTTCCGCCGGGCGCTCGACGTCGCCGACGACCCGGCCCGACGCGTGAAGATCATGATCGAGCTGGGCGAGCTGCTGCACCACTCGGGCGTGGGCGACGAGGCCCGGCGGCTGCTCGCCGAGGCCACCACGCTGGCCGTGGCGGCCGACGATCCGGTGGTGCTGGCCCGGGTCGCCCTCGTCGTCCACCGCCGCCACGCCGACGGCCCCGGGCGGCTCGACGACCCGGAGGGCGTGCTGCGGGAGGCGTACCGGCGGTTGATCGGCGGGTCCGCGGGCGCCGTGCCGGTCGGCACGATGGTCGCCGACCTGATCGCCGCCACGGAGTCCCTGGCCCGGCGGGGGCACGACGACGAGGCGCTCACCTTCAGCCTGTGGGCCCGCCACGACACCACCTGGGGGCTGGGCTCGGCCCGCGACCGGGCCGCGATCACCGCCGAGATCCGGGACGTGGCGCGCCGCGGTGGCGACCGGGAGACGGCGCTCTGGGCGACCGCGCTGCGCTGGGTCGCCCTGCTGGAGCTGGGCGACCCCCGCTACCAGGACGAACTCGCCACCTTCGTCACCGGCGCCCGCCAGGGCGACGCCCGGTACCGGGCGGCCGCCACGATGGACGACGCCATCGTCGCGGCCTTCCGAGGCGACTTCGCCCGGTCCGACGAACTGGTCGGCGAGCTGACCGCCCTCACCGAGTGGGACCACTCCGACTTCGCCTTCATGGGCCACCACCTGCGCTGGTCGCGGCTGCATCTGCAGGGCCGGGCCGACGAGGTCGACGCCCTGCTCGACGAGCTGCCCTCGACCGGCTACCCCCATCCGGAACTCGTCCGGGGCATCACCGCGGCCGAGCGCGGCGACGTCGAGACGGCCCGACGGGTGGTCGCCGGCATCGAGTCCGCCGGCACGACGTACCCGGGATCGATGTCGCCCCTGTGGCTGCGGCTGCGCGCCGGGGTCGCCGCCGTCAGTCGCGACCCCCGGCGCTGCGCCGAGGCCCGCGACGCGCTGCGACCGCACCGCGGGCAGTGGATGTCGGCGATGTTCGGCTGCGACCTCAGCGGCCCCGTCGACCACTGGCTGGCCCTCGTCGACGCCGCGCAGGAACGCTGGGACGACGCGGTGACCGGCTTCTGCGCCGCCCGCGACTCCGCCGACCGGCTGGGCGCCCGCCCGTGGTCGGTCCTCGCCCGCGCCGCGCTGGCCGACGCGCTGACCGGGCGGGACCGTCCCGGCGACGCGGCGTCCGCCGCCGCGCTGCGCGCCACCACCGCCCGCGACGCCGACGACCTCGGCATGCACTCGACGGCCCGCCGCCTGGCCGGCGCGCCGTCGACGGGGGCCGAGGCGTCGCCCGCCGGCTGGCCGGGGGTCGTCGCCGGGGTCGCCGGTCCGCGCCCGGCGTCGGCCGTCGCTCCGGCCGCCGGCCCAGCTCCGGCGCGGGCCGTCACCGCCGGGCCGCCCGGCGTGCCGGCGGTGGGGACCGGGGCGCCCGGCGTGCCGGCGGTCGCCGCCGGGCCGCACCCGTCCGCCATGGGGCGGCAGGCGGGCCAGGCGTACGGGTTCCGCCGCGACGGGCCCGTCTGGCAGCTCGCCTACGCCGGCGTGGTGGTGCACCTGCCCGACGCGAAGGGGCTGCGCGACCTGCACGTGCTGCTCAGCCGGCCGGGCGTCGACGTCCCGGCGGTCGAGTTGCTCGACCCGGCCGCCGGGCCGGAACTCGTCGCGGCCCGCCGGATGGGCGGCGACCCGGTCCTCGACGACGAGGCCAAGGCCCGCTACCGGCGGCACCTGGAACGGCTCGACGACGAGATCGACCGGGCCGCCGAACGCGGCGACGAGCGGAGGTTGGCCGACCTCGACGCCGAGCGCGGCGCCCTGCTCGCCGAGTTGCGCGCCGCCGCCGGGCTGGCCGGCCGCAGCCGACGCCTGGGTGACGAGGCCGAGCGGGCCCGCAAGACGGTCACCGCCCGCATCCGGGACGCGCTGCGCAAGCTCGACCAGCGCCACCCGGGCCTCGCCGCCCACCTGCGCGACACCGTCTCCACGGGCAGCACCTGCCGCTACCTCCCGCCCGAGCCACCGCCCTGGCGCCTCTAGCCCCCGGGCACCGGTCGCTCGTCGTCGGCGAGCGCCGGTAAACCCCGCAGCTTCCCGCGGTGTCTTGCTGACTGAGAGACCCGGGAGGGGCCAGATGCGAGAGGCGCATGCCACGGAGTTCGACGACTTCGTCCGTACCCGGTCGGTGGCGCTGTTGCGGGTGGCCTACCTGCTGACCGGCGACCGGCACGCGGCCGAGGACCTGCTCCAGGAGGTGCTGGAGCAGATGTACGTGCGTTGGCGCCGGTTGCGCACCTCACCGGAGGCGTACGCCCGGCGGGCCCTGGTGAACCGGTCGATCAACCGGTGGCGGTGGCGGTCCCGGCGGCCGGAGCAGGCGTTGGGCGACAACGACGGGGTCGCCCGGGACCACGCCGACGACATCGCGCTGCGCCAGGCGGTCGTCGCGGCGCTGCGTACCCTGCCGCCCCGGCAGCGCGCCGCCGTCGTGCTGCGCTACCTGGAGGACCTGTCGGTCGCCGAGGTCGCCGGGGCGCTGCGCTGCTCCGAAGGCACCGTGAAGAGCCACGCCTCCCGGGGCCTCGCCCACCTCCGGGTGGCGCTGGCCGGGTCGAGCCTCGTCCTGTCCGCCCCGACCCACACCGGGAGTGCGCGATGACCATCCAAGAGCGTGACGTGCGGGGAGTCCTGCGTCGGGTGACCGATGACCTCGTCGGCCCGCCGACCCTGCTCGACGACGTACGACGGGGTGGGCGTCGCCGGTTGCGGCGACGTCGTGCCGTCCTGGCCGCCGTGTGCGCGGCCGTGGTGGCGGTGCCCGTCGGCGGTGCGCTCCACCTCGCGGACGGCGGGGCCGCGGCGGAGGTCGCCTCGCCGCTGTTCGACGGCCCCACCCGAGGCGACCTGGCCGGCGACGGCAGGTATCTGCGGCAGGTCCGGCAGGCGTGGCGGGACGGGGCGGGGGACACCGGCTCCGACGTCGAGGGCGAGCCGCATGTGGTCTGGGCGGGAAACACGCCGGCCGGTCCCGCCGCCTACGTCGCGCAGCGGGCCACCGCCACCCGCGAGGTGTGGACGCCGCCCGGCCACCGGATGATCGGCTATGCCGCGTTCGTCGAGCCCACCGACGGGGGGCCGCGGGTCATGACGCGGGAGACCGTGACCGATGCCGGCACCGACGGCAGTTCGGCGGCCGTGCTGCTCGGGCCGCAACGCGACGTGCTGGTCGTGCTCGACACCGGGCAGCCGGTCGAGTTCTCGCCGACGCTCACGTACGCCGGCGACGGCCGGGTCGAGCGCACCTTCCAGCCGGTGGCGTTCCGGGACGGGGCCGCAGTGCTGTCGGTGCCGCCGCAGCGCGACAGGGTGACCGTCGCCCTGGTCAGGCCGCCGGTCAGCGCGACGACCGCCGTCCGCATCGCCAACGCGACCGACGTTCTCTTTGCCGACCGAAAGGACAGTCCGCAGCCGCGGTCGGTCACCTACACGTTGCCCGGCGCGGAGCGGGTGTGGGGTGACAATCCCGCCGCGCAGGTCGGCAGGAACGTGCACGAGACGGACGCGCTCGCCGCCTACGTCGATCCCGGCGGCACCCATCGGGCTGGCACCGCTCCCATCCTGGTCGTCTACGGGGCGACCCCCGACAACCGCCAGCTGCTGCTTCAGAGCGTCCAGTACGACGACGATCCCGCACGCGCGATCGCCCTGCTCGCCCACGCCGGCGCGCCCCTCCAGCCGGTGGCCAGCGGATTCGTCGACTGGAACGCGCCGCTGCCGGTGCGGCTGCGGCTGCCCGACGGGCAGGGTGTGCTCGTCGCCGCCGAGGGCGCGGCGCTGAGCTACCGGGTCGGTGCGGGGGAGTGGCAGGACGCCGGGCGCGGCGCGGCGCTGCTACCCGCCGACGCCACCGAGGTACGCGTCACCGCCGCCGGCGGCGCGGCCAGCACCGTCCGGGTCGACTCCTAGCCGGCCACCGCGACGACGGGCACCACCACCTGCGTGGCGGTGCCCGTCGTTTGCAGGATCAGCGGCGGTTGTAGCGGTACATGGTCAGCGTGCCGAAGACCACCAGGAACCCGGCGGTCCAGAGCAGCGTCCACATGATCGCCGACGCGTCCGAGGTTCCCGACATGACGGCGCGTACCGAGGCCACCAGCTGCGTGATCGGGTTGACCTTGACGAACGCCTGGAGCCAGCCGGGCATCGTCGCGGGCTCGACGAACACGTTGCTGAGGAACGTCAGCGGGAACAGCACCATCATGCTCGCCCCCATCACGGACTTCTCGCTGCGCAGGACGAGCCCGAAGAACGTCCAGACCCAGGAGAACGCGAACGAGAAGACCACCAGCAGGCCGATCCCGGCCAGCACGCCGGTCAGCCCGCCGTCGGGCCGGAACCCGAGCACCAGCCCGACGCCGAGGATGACCACGGCCGCCAGCACGTACCGCAGCACGTCGCCGAAGATCATGCCGACCAGCGGGGCGGGCCGCCAGACC
Source organism: Micromonospora sp. CNZ303 (assembly GCF_004345505.1). Taxonomy (NCBI): domain Bacteria; kingdom Bacillati; phylum Actinomycetota; class Actinomycetes; order Micromonosporales; family Micromonosporaceae; genus Micromonospora; species Micromonospora sp. CNZ303. The sequence continues at coordinate 318,150 of NZ_SLVT01000004.1, forward strand.
GACAGCGTCCGGAACCGGTCGAAGACGCCCTTCTCGATGTCGGTGTTCAGCCCGACCCCGGTGTACATGGTGATCATCACGACGCTCGTCACCATGATCCCGGGCAGGAAGAACTGGAGGTAGTCGCGCGGGCTGTCGGCGAGGGCGCCGCCGAACAGGTACGTGAACATCAGCACCATGATGATCGGGAACGCCGTCACGTCGAAGAGCTGCTCCGGCACGTGCTTGATCTTCAGCAGCGCGCGCCAGCCGAACGCGAGCGACGCCGACAGCGCGCCGGGCCGGGGCGGTCGCGCACCGGGCGCGAGGACGGTGGCGAGCGCCTCCGTCGAGGGTACGTAGACGGACGGGGCCCGCCCGGTCGTGGTGGCGTTGGTCATCGGGCTGCCTCCAGCTGGTCGTCCCGCTCGTCGACCGCGACGGCGGGGTGGTCGGTCAGGGCCAGGAAGACCTCGTCCAGGCTCGGCTGACCGAGAGAGAAGTCGTCGACGACGATGCCGGCGCGGGCCAGGTCCCCGAGCGCGCGGGCCGCCTGCTCGCTGGCGTCGAGGTCGCTGCCGTCGCCGCCGACCCGCGCGGTCAGCGCGACCGGATCGGGTGCGAGCTGCACCGGCACGCCGAGCGCCGCCTGGAGCAGCTTCTCCGCCTCCGGCCGCCGCCCGGGGTCGCGCAGCCGCAGGTGGACGGTGCCGGAGCCGACCGAGGACTTCAGCTCGCCCGGGGTGCCCTCCGCGATCACCCGGCCGTGGTCCACCACCGCGATGCGGCCGGCGAGCTGGTCGGCCTCGTCCAGGTACTGCGTGGTCAGCAGCACCGTCGTCCCGTGTGCCACGACGGCCCGGACGATCTCCCACACCTGGTTGCGGCTGCGCGGGTCCAGCCCCGTGGTCGGCTCGTCGAGGAACAGCAGGTCGGGGGTGTTGAGGATGCTCGCCGCGATGTCGATGCGCCGCCGCATGCCGCCCGAGTACTTCTTGACCTGCCGGTCGGCCGCGTCGGTCAGGCCGAACGCGGCGAGCATGCCCTCCGCCCGTTCCCGGGCGGCCGGCTTGCGGTGCCCGAGCAGGCGGGCGAGGAGCATCAGGTTCTCCAGCCCCGTCAGGTCCTCGTCCACGGAGGCGTACTGGCCGGTCAGGCTCATCCGGGCGCGCACGGTGTTGGCCTCGGTTACGACGTCGTGCCCGAAGACGCGGGCCCGTCCGCCGTCGGGGCGCAGCAGCGTCGCCAGCACGCGTACCGCCGTGGTCTTGCCGGCGCCGTTCGGACCGAGCAGCCCGTAGACGGTGCCGGCGGGGACCTGGAGGTCCATGCCGGCGAGCGCCCGGGTGGCCCCGAACGACCGGGTCAGGCCCTCGGCCTCGATGGCCAGGCCGGTGGTGCGTGTCATGCTCCCTACCTTCCTCAGGTGTCACACGTTCAGGAGACGTACGGGCGCGCGGCGCGACCCTCGCGCAGGGCCAGGCCCCACCAGTGGAGCTGGTCGAGCAGGACGTCGGCGGCCCGCTCGCACCGGTCGGCCGTCGGGGGTGACGGCGCGCCGTCGAGCAGGTCGACACCGACGATGTCGCGCATCGTGACCGTGTGCAGTGCGGTGAAGACCGTCCGGAGCTGGTCGGCCGCGTGCAGGCCGATGGAACCGCACCCGTACGACACGAAGCCGACCGGCTTGGCCTGCCACTCGTCGTACGCGTGGTCGATCGCCTGTTTCAACGAGCCCGGGAAGCTGTGGTTGTACTCGGGGGTGACCACGACGAACGCCTCCGCCCGCGCGACCTGCGCGACGAACGAGCCGATCGCGGGAGTCGGCTCAGCCGGGCAGCTCGCGGGGAGGTCGTGGTCGGCGAGGTCGACGACAGTCACCGCCACCTCGTCGCGCCGCCGTGCCCGGTCGACGAACCAGCGGCCGATCCGGTCGCCCGCCCGCCCCTCCCGGGTGCTGCCGATGATCACGGCGAGGCGCAGTGGCGTCATGGCTCCCCCTCCCGGCTCCGGTTCCACCCGTCGGGCGCGAGACGGCGGCCAGCGCCCCGCCAGATCGGAACTGGCGGGGCCCGATGCCGGCGGCGGGTGCCGCCCCGGGCGCCAGGGGAGGGGAGGGCCGGCGCGGTGACCGGGCGCGCCGGTGCGCGGAACCCGTTTCCACGCCGGGATGCCGCCCTGTGGCGTACCCCTGATCGGGGCCTTCGCACCGGTGGTCAGGCCGGCTCGTCGAAGAGCACCGGCCAGGGACGGGGCGCCGGCCCGGGCGGCGGTGCCGGGGGCTCCGACCCGTCGGCCAGCACCTCCGCCGCGAGCTGCCCGAACATCGGCGCGGCCGGGTGCGCGGCCCGGCGCGGCCAGGCCGCCGAGGTGCGCCGGACCAGCGGCGACCCGGCCACCGGCCGCCAGGCGATCCGGGGCTCCCGGCGCGCCGTCGCCGCCGGCTCGACGGCGACCCCGCCGCCCGCCAGCACCAGCCCGAAGAGGAACTCCGGGTTCCGCGCCGGGCGGACCCGCCCCGGCGTGAACCCGTGCCGGCGGCAGACCTCCAGCAGGTGGTCGTGCCAGCCGGGCGCGGTGGCCCGGGGCGCGGTCACCAGGTCCAGTCCGGCCAGCGCCGCCAGCTCGACCTCCCGGCTGCGGGCCAGCGCCGAGGCGCGCGGCAACAGCACCCCCAGCGGTACGTCGACGGCGGCGCCGAGGCGCAGCCCCTCGTCGGTGACGGGATGGTGCAGCAGGCCGACGTCCAGCCGCCCCTCGCTGAGCATCCGCTCCTGCTCGCCGCTGGTCAGCTCGTGCAGGTCCACGTCGAGCCCGGGGGCGCGCTCGGCCAGCCGGTCGAGCAGCTCGCGCAGGGTCACGGCGGGTGTCTCCGGCGGCACCCCCGCCCGGAGCACCCCCGACACCCCGTCGCGCACCTGCCGCATCAGGTTGCGCAGCCGGCCCTCCCCGGCCAGCAGTTCCTCGGCCTCGCCGAGGAGCAACTGGCCGGCGGTGGTCAGCCGCACCTGCCGCCGGGACCGGTCGAACAGCTCGACCGCCAACTCCCGCTCCAGGCGCTGCACCGACTGGCTGAGCGGCGGCTGGGCCATGCCGAGCCGTTCGGCGGCCCGCCCGAAGTGCAGCTCGTCGGCGACCACCACGAAGTGCCGCAGGTGCCGGAGCAGGTCCACGGCCGGACCCTACGCCAGCGCCCGCCCGCGCCCGCAACCGCGAACACGTCCGCAACCGCGCCCGCGTCCGCAACCGCGTCCGCGTCCGCGACGCGGCGAGATCTTGGTACCGAAGCGCCCCTCGGGGGGCACTTTTCTACCAAGATCCGGCGCCGAGCGCCGAGCGCCGAGCGCCGAGCGCCGAGCGCCGAGCGCCGAGCGCCGAGCGCCGAGCGCCGAGCGCCGAGCGCCGAGCGCCGAGCGCCGAGCGC